>JALYXY010000102.1 GCA_030946875.1 Pseudomonadota bacterium
GGTCTCGACCATCCCAAGGTTGCCGATTACGTCCAGGTGGTGAGCGGGGCGCGAGAGGCAGGTCGGCGCGTGGCTATCATCGGCGCCGGTGGCATCGGCTTCGACGTGGCGGAGCTCCTCACGCACAACGGAGCGGAGGACAGCACTGCATTCGACGCACTCGCAGTCGACGCGTTCTGCAAGGAATGGGGCATCGATCGCGGTGGCAACCAGCGCGGTGGCGTGATCGAGCCGCTCATGGACACGCCGGGCCGGGAGGTGTGGCTATTGCAGCGCAAGGAGAGCAAGGTCGGTGCGGGCCTTGCGAAGACGACCGGCTGGATCCGGCGTGCGATCCTGAAAAAGCGCGGCGTCAGGATGCTCGCCGGGGTGACTTACGAGCGTATCGACGACGCCGGTCTGCACATCACGGTCAACGGCACGCCGCAGGTGCTGGAGGTGGACACCATCGTCGTGTGCGCAGGACAGGTATGCCGTCGCGATCTGGTCCCGGAGCTCGAAGCCGTCGGCATCGCCGCGACCGTGATCGGCGGGGCGAACATCGCGCTCGAGCTCGACGCCAAACGCGCCATCGACGAGGGTACTCGAGTCGCGATGGCGTTCTGACCGGATGAATCAGCCCCGCCGCGATGCCGTCCACGGAGCGACCAGGTGGGGAGCGATGCGAGGTCCGGTGGTCGGGTGCTTCAATGCACGTTGCGCGACCCGGCGGACATCCCTTTACGCCGGGGCACACATGATCACGGCATCGCTGCCATAACCCTCGGCTACATACCCTGCGGCCTGCATCTGCGCCTTGATCGCGCGATTGGTCGTGTAGCGATGATTGGAGTCGGCGCGCTGATTCCACAGCCGATACACTGGAATGGTATTCGCGGGACACGCGCCGGTAGTGGTATTGGGCAGCGTGGCATAGAACGCGCTGGCGGTCTCGAACAGGTACCCGCTGTAATTGGGGTCGAGGCCGATGCGCGCCTTGATTGCATCGCATTCGGCGGGCGAGGCGGAGAAGAAATGCGAGTTGCCATGTTCCGGTGGAATGTAGAACCGACACACCGGATTGACGCCGACGGTCGCGGCCGATTGCGACGGAAACACCTTGAACGATTCGCCCGTGCGAGCCCAGCCTGCGATGCGGCCGCTGTCGAGAGCATCGATGTCAGGTGCGAGTGCGCTGATGAAATAGTGGTTGAGCGCGGCGTTGTAGAACTCGACGGCCCCCACCGCCGTGGCGGGCGCGCTCGCCGCGGTGCCGGCGAAGTTTCTCGCGACGTTCCCGCCGACGGTATTGCCCCGGTAAGCGGCGTTCATGCCATCGGTCGGCAACGATGCGAAGCTCACCTGGTCGACATTGGCGTAGTTGAGCGTGCCGCCGTCGACCGGCAGGAAGCGGGCGGGAATGGTGTAGTCGGGCGTGGCGACGCCAAGTGCAGCGAAGCCGGCCGTCGCGATCAGGACGCGGCGGTTGGCCGTGGCGCTCGAGGGCAGGTTAGCGGGGAAGGTGATGCTCTTGGTGATGCCGCCGTGGTCAGTGCTGGAAAGGCGCTGCCCGCCGAGCAGATTCTCGCCGTTGCTGCCGGTAAACTCGTGCAGGACCACGTACTGGACTGTTCCGTCCGCGTTCGAATACATCTCCTCGATCTGGAACAGATGGAAGCTCGCGCAGGCGAGGCTCGACACGAGCAACAGCGCGGCGGCGCTAAACCATGAGGACAGGCGAAGCACGATGGTTCTCCTTGCGTGAGAGCACAAGCGCGTTATAGCGCATGAACCACTAACATGGTGCAACCTTTTGCTATTCCGTCGATGATTCGCGAGGACCCCGCATGACATGGTCGATCGTGGCGCGCGATGCGACAGGCGCCCTCGGCATTGCCATCGCAAGCCGGTTCTTTGCCGTGGGTGCGCTCTGCCCGCATGTGCGCAGCGGAGTGGGTGCAATCGCTACGCAGGCGCTCGTCAATCCACTCTACGGTGGCAGGGGACTGGATCTGCTCGCCCAAGGCCATGCGCCCGCGGAGGTGATGGCTGCCCTCATCGCCGCCGATGAAGGCCGCGAGCACCGGCAGGCGCATCTCGTCGATTCATCCGGTATCGCGGCCGCCCACACGGGTTCGCTTTGCATCGAGTGGTGCGGTGACCGCGCCGGCGACGGTTTCTCGGTGGCGGGCAACATGCTCGCCGGCCCCCAGGTGCTCGCCGAAACCGCTGCGGCATACGAGCGCAATGCGTCGCGGCCATTCGCCGAGCGTTTGCTGCTCGCGCTCGAAGCCGGAGACGCCGCTGGCGGCGACAAGCGAGGACGTCAGTCGGCTGCATTGGTGGTGCACGCGGGTGAGCTCTATCCCGCGCTCGACCTGCGGGTCGACGATCACGAGCAGTCGGTCCTCGAGTTGCGACGGCTGCATGAGAAAAGCTTCGAGCGATACGTGCCGTTCGCCTCGTGCCTGCCTTCGCGCACGCGACCCGCAGGGACCACCGACCGCGCGGAGATCGAACGGGAGATCGAGGGCTACACGCGACGGCGTGCGCGGGCCGATCTGCCATGACGCATCTCCTCGAAGTTCGCGACCTCCGCACGACCTTCTCGACGGAGCACGGACGATTCACCGCCGTCGATGGCGTGAGCTTCGCAGTCGAGGCAGGACGCACGCTCGGCATCGTGGGGGAGTCGGGTTGCGGCAAGAGCGTCACCGCGCTTTCGATCATGGGTCTCGTGCCACAGCCGCCCGGGCGCATCGAATCCGGCGAGATCCTGTTCGAGGGTGTCGACCTGCTGCGAATGAGTCCTGCCGAGATGCGCGAGCTTCGCGGCGACCAGGTTTCCATGATCTTCCAGGAGCCGATGACTTCTCTCAACCCGGCATTCACGATCGGCGACCAGATTGCCGAAGTGTTGCTGCGTCACAAGCGCATCAGCAACTCGCAGGCGAAGGAGCAGGCAATCGCAATGCTGCGCCGGGTACGCATCCCCACGCCCGAGCGTCGCTATCACGACTACCCGCACCGGCTGTCCGGGGGCATGCGCCAGCGCGTGATGATCGCGATGGCGCTCGCGTGCGGGCCGAAGCTTCTCATAGCCGATGAGCCGACGACGGCGCTCGATGTCACGATCCAGGCGCAGATACTCGATCTCATGCGCGTGCTGCGCGAGGAGACCGGCACGGCGATCATTCTCATCACGCATGATCTCGGAGTCATCGCCGAGGTGGCGGACGACGTGGCGGTCATGTACGCGGGCCGCATCGTGGAATATGCGCCGGTGCAGAAGCTGTTTGCGGATCCGCAGCATCCGTACACGATCGGCCTGCTGGGCTCGATACCGCGCCTGGACACCGAGCAGGATCGGCTCGCCGTCATCGAAGGCCAGGTACCGAGCCCGCGCTCGCGCATCGAAGGCTGCCGCTTCAATCCACGCTGCCCGTTCCGTATTCGTCAGTGTGTTGCCGAGGATCCGCCGCTCGGGGAGATTTACCCGGATCATCGCGCGGCGTGCTGGCGCGCCCCGTTGATGGAGATGCTCGTTGCAGACTGAGCCTGCCACCGCAGCGCCCGTCGGGGCGAGGGCTGATGCACCGCTGTTGCAGGTTGAGGCACTCGTGAAGCACTTCGCCGCGGGCCGGAAATGGTTCGGCCGCAGCGCTGGCGTGGTGCATGCCGTCGACGGCGTCAGCTTCACCCTGGGCGTTGGCGAGACCTTGGCACTCGTCGGCGAGTCGGGCTGCGGCAAATCGACGACGGGGCGCCTGTTATTGCGTCTCATCGAGCCGACCGCCGGCAAGGTCTGGTTCGAGGGCAAGGACCTCGTCACCTTGAGCCCGTCCGCCATGCGCCCGTACCGGCGTGCCATGCAGATCGTGTTTCAGGACCCGTACGCGTCGCTCAATCCGCGCATGACCGTGGGCCAGATGATTCGTGAGGCGTTATCGCTGCACGGGCTTGCTGCCGGTCGTGAGGAGGCGCGTCTCGCGGAGCTTCTGCAGCGGGTCGGCCTCGCGCCCGAGCACGCACAGCGCTATCCCCACGAGTTCTCCGGCGGGCAGCGCCAGCGCGTTGGCATCGCGCGTGCGCTCGCGGTGGAGCCCCGCCTGATCGTCTGCGATGAGCCCGTGTCGGCACTCGATGTTTCGATCCAGGCGCAGGTGATCAACCTGCTGCGCGATCTGCAGCGGGAGTTCGGAATCGCCTACGTGTTCATCGCCCACGACCTGGCCGTGGTGAAGTTCATCGCCGACCGCATTGCCGTCATGTACCTTGGCGAGATCGTCGAGTACGCCGACAAGCGACGGCTTTTTGCGCAGCCCCGACATCCGTACACCCAGGCATTGCTCTCGTCGATTCCACTCCCGCACCCGACGCTCACCCGTCAGCGCACCATCCTGCAGGGTGACGTCCCCAATCCGATCGATCCACCTTCGGGGTGCCGGTTTCGCACGCGCTGCCCACATGCACGCGAGCGCTGCGCAACTGAAGCGCCAGTGCTCGCCTCGCCGGACGGGCACGATGTGGCATGTCACTTCTGGCAGGAGATCGCGAGCCGTGCACCGCCCTTCGCGCTGATGCCCAGCGCGCCCGGCAATCCCCGGCTCGAGCGGCTCCAGGCGGCGTTCGGCCGCACCCCGCCATTGGCGTAACATCGTCGATCGTACAAACGAGAGGAGCTCTTCCATGTCGCGCACGTCATCGCTTCGAACGCTGCTGATCATCGTCACGCTGGCGCAGCTCGGGGTTGCAGGCGCACAGACAACGCTGCGCTTCGGTCTCGCCGAGGATCCGGACGTGCTGGATCCGACGCTCGCGCGTACGTTCGTGGGTCGGGTGGTGTTCTCGGCCCTGTGCGACAAGCTGGTCGACATCGACGACAAGCTCAACATCGTGCCGCAGCTCGCAAGCTCGTGGGAATGGTCCCCCGACAGCAAGGCATTGACCATGAAGCTGCGGCAGGGCGTCACGTTTCACGATGGCGAGAAGCTCGACGCTGCGGCCGTCAAGTTCAACATCGAGCGCCACAAGAACATGCCGGGTTCCAATCGCCGCGGCGAGCTCGCCCTGGTGGGCTCGGTCGATGTCGTCGACGAGCACACGGTGCGGCTCAACCTGAGTGCGCCCTTTTCGCCACTGCTCGCACAGCTCGCGGACCGTGCCGGCATGATGGTCTCACCCAAGGCCGCGCAGGCGGCGGGGGACAAGTTCGGCGCGAAGCCCGTGTGCTCGGGTCCCTATCGCTTCGTCGAGCGCGTGGCGCAGGATCGCATCGTGCTCGAGCGATTCCCCAACTACTGGAACAAGGGCGCCATCCACATCGACCGGATCGTCTATCTGCCCATCGTCGACTCGACCGTGCGACTCGCCAATCTGCGTTCGGGGCAGCTCGACTTCATCGAGCGCATGGCCTCTTCCGACGTGCCCGCACTGAAAAGTGACAGCCGCTTCGTGCTCGCGAAGACGACCGAGATCGGATACCAGGGGATCACCATCAATGTCGGCAAAAGCGACCTCGCGCAAAAGAATCCGCTGGGCAAGGACGCGCGCGTGCGCGAAGCATTCGAACTCTCGCTCGACCGCGACGGACTCGTGCAGGTGGTGATGGACGGGCAGGCGCAACCCGGCAACCAGTGGGTGGCGCCGAGCAGCCCCTTCTACGCGAAGAACGTGCCCATCCCCAAGCGCGATGTCAACCGCGCGAAGGCGCTGCTCAAGGAGGCGGGCGTGCCGAACCCCAGCTTCACACTGGTCGCGCCGACGACGTCCGACGCGCAAAAGATTGCCCAGGTGGTTCAGGCGATGGCCAAGGAAGCCGGATTCGACGTCAAGATCCAGTCGACGGAATTCGCCACCTCGCTCGACATGGCGGACAAGGGGCAGTTCGAGGCTTACGTGCTGGCGTGGAGTGGTCGCGCCGATCCCGACGGCAACGCCTTCAGCTTCCATGCATGCAAGCAGCCTCTCAACTACGCAGGATTCTGCAAGCCCGAGGTCGACGATCTCCTCAACCGGGCGCGCACCGCACGTGAGGTGCCCGAGCGCAAGAAATACTACGACCAGGTGGCGGCGATCGTGCTCAAGGAGCGGCCGATCGTTTATCTCTACCATCGCGACTGGCTCTGGGCCTATACCAACAAGGTCGGCGGGTTCAAGCCGTATCCGGATGGTCTCGTCCGCGTTCAGGGACTGACGCTCAAGTAGCTGGACAGAACGTGGACCCACGATCGACCGGGGCAGCGCGATGACGAGCTTCCTGCTGCGTCGCCTCGGCACGATCCTGCCGACGCTGCTCTTCGTCTCCATCCTCATCTTCGGGCTCCAGCAGCTTCTGCCCGGTGATCCTGCGGTCGTGCTCGCAGGCGAGGATCGAGATCCGAATGTCGTCGCCTATCTTCGCGCCAGGATGCATCTCGACGAACCGCTTCCGGTGCGCTATTTCTACTGGATCTCGGGTGTGCTGCGCGGCGACCTGGGAGAGTCGCTGCGCATGCAGCAGACCGTGACCTCGCTCATCGCGCAGAAGCTCCCGGTGACGCTCGAGCTTGCGGCGATCGCCATCACGATCGCACTCGCCATCGGTATTCCAGCGGGCATCATCTCGGCAGTGGCGCGGGGCAGCGCGTGGGATTACTTGGCGAACGCGGTGGCGCTGTGGGGTCTGTCGACGCCCAACTTCTGGCTCGGCATCATGCTGATCCTGCTTTTCTCGGTATCGCTTGGGTGGTTGCCCGCCTCCGGTTACGTGAGCCCCGCCGAGGACCTGAGAGGCAACCTCGCGGCGATGATCATGCCCGCGTTCGTGCTTGGCAACGCCATCGCCGCGGTGCTGATGCGTCACACTCGAAGCGCGATGCTCCAGGTGCTGTCCTCCGACTACGTTCGCACCGCACGTGCCAAGGGACTGGACGAGCGCGTCGTCGTGCTGAAGCATGCGTTGCGCAATGCGCTCACGCCGATCATCACGCTCGGTGCGCTCGAGCTCGGCACGTTGCTGTCCGGCGCGGTGCTGACGGAGCAGGTCTTCACCATTCCCGGGTTCGGGAAGCTCATCGTCGATGCCGTCTTCAATCGTGACTACGCAGTCGTGCAGGGGGTCGTGCTCTTCACTGCGACCGCCTACATCGGCCTCAACCTGCTGGCGGATATCGCGTACTACCTCGTGAATCCGCGGCTTCGCGGCTGATGGCTACCCTCGCGACGCACCTGTCGACTCCGCGCGAGCGAAGTCCCGGCGCTCGTGCGGTGCGACGGCTCCTGCACCATCGCGCCGCAGTGGTGGCCTTTGCGGTGATCGTCTTCTTCGTTCTCCTCGCGCTCCTTGCCGCCTGGATCTCGCCGCAGGATCCGCTCGCCACGAGTTGGGGCGCCATACGCAAGCCGCCGTCCTCGGCGCACTGGTTCGGCACCGACGAGATCGGACGCGATGTTTTCGCACGCGTGATCTGGGGCACGCGTGCGTCGCTGGTCGCCGGCATGGTGTCGGTCACGATTGCCCTTGCGCTCGGCGTTCCGGTGGGGTTGCTGGCAGGCTATCGCGGCGGCTGGACGGATATGCTGATCTCGCGTGTGACGGACGCGATGCTCGCGTGCCCGTTTCTGATCCTCGCCATCGCGCTTGCGGCATTTCTCGGCCCGAGTCTCACCAATGCCATGATCGCGATCGGCATCTCGGCGACGCCCATCTTCATTCGCCTGACGCGCGCCCAGGTGCTGAGCGTGAAGGCGGAGGATTACGTGGAAGCCGCACGCGCTCTCGGCAACTCGCACGTGCGCATCGCGCTGCGACACGTCTTGCCGAACGTCGTGCCGCCACTCATCGTTCAGGCCACCCTTGCACTCGCGGCTGCGGTGATCGCTGAAGCAAGCCTCTCGTTCCTCGGACTCGGGCAGCAGCCGCCCGCACCGAGCTGGGGAAGCATGCTGAATACGGCGAAGAACTACATCGACAACGCGCCGTGGATGGCGATCTGGCCGGGGCTTTGCATCTTTCTTCTGGTGCTGTCGTTCAATCTTCTGGGCGACGGCCTGCGCGACGCGCTCGATCCACGCCGCTGATTGCGTAGCACGGTGTCAGCATGTGGGTCGCCGCGCAACCGCAAGCGCAAAGGCGGTGACGGCCAGTGCGGAGAGTGCCGTGAGTGCAATCAACCAGACCTGCATGGCCGTCCCCGGAGTCGCCATGCCGGCACACACCAGCGGAGCGACGGCGCGGCCAATCAGTGAGGGGGTGACGAGCACGCCCAGCGTGTTGCCGAAACCCACGCGTCCGAACAGTTCCGCCGGTACGACGCCGCGCACGATCGTCAGCACGCCGTTGCTCGCGCCATACAGGACTGCGAAGATGACTCCGAGGACCGT
Organism: Pseudomonadota bacterium; assembly: GCA_030946875.1. GTDB lineage: Bacteria > Pseudomonadota > Gammaproteobacteria > Burkholderiales > Casimicrobiaceae > CAIWHR01. The sequence goes on from JALYXY010000102.1 coordinate 8,344, forward strand.
CACACCTTCCAGGCCGATCAGGAGCATCAGGGCGAGGGCGGTCGTTCCGAACGCAAGCAGGCCCACAGTGCGCGATGAGAGGCGCCGGCCCACCGTGAATTCAGCGGCGCGGCCGGCCACCTGCATGGGGCCGATGCACGAGGCGATCCACACCGCGGCGCCCAGCGTGAATGCCTTGCCTTGCAGCACGGCAATGAGATGCACGGCCACCGCCGACACCACGAAGCCATTCAGCGCGAAGGCAGTCGCGAGGGCCACGAACGCGACCCGGCGCGCGCGCTGCGGGTAGGCAGACGATGCCGGGTAGACCGGCGTCACGGCGGGCGTGTCGCGCGACACCGGCTCGGAGTACGCGGTGCGGGGGATGCAAAGGAGATGCAGCGGCACGCACACCAGCAATTCGAGCGCACCGAATGCCCACATCGTCTCTCGCCAGCCGATCGTGGAGAGCCCCGCCAGCGACAACGGCCAGAAGGCAGTGCTTGCAAGACCGCCGAAGAGCGTGAGCACCGTGAGCGCGCGGCGATAGGCGCTGCCGGTGTGCTGGCTCAATGTGACGAACGCAGGTTCGTAGAGCGTCAGCGCCATGGCGATCCCACCGATCGCCCAGCCGAGATAGAGCACCGCCACGTTCTGCGCCGCGCCGATGGCGAACAACGACACTGCCGCCACGATCGAGCCTGAGCTCATGACCGCGCGCCCGCCCCAGCGATCGATCGCCCGCCCGGCCGCGGGCGCGAAGATGCCGGAGAGAAGAAGACTGAACGAGTAGGCGCCGAAGAGCGCCGGCTCCGAGATGCCGAGGTCCCGGCGCATGCTCGCGCCGAGCACTGCAATCGAGTAGTACAGCGTGCCCCACGAGATGATCTGCGCAATGCCCAGTGCAGGCACGAGACGCCACAGACGAGGCGGGGTCATGTTGGACACGGGCCGTGCCTCAACGCATGGCGAATTGATTCGCTCTTGGGGTCAATCGTTCGCGGCCCCTGGTGCGCTCCCCCGCTGCAGCCGCCGTGAAAGCGCTCGCGCTGCCGCGCGGTCGAGCCTTGCGCGCCACTCGGGCGTGATCGCAAACGCGCCTGCGGGCTCGGCCGTGGTGAGCGTTCCGCCTTCGCGCGCCTTCCCGAGCGCGCTCGACGCGAGCGGCGGAAGGGCGACGAAGATGTCGGTCGCGTTCGCTGCGTCAGCGTTTGTCTGGGCGAAGAAGGGAATGAACGAAGAGCCTGCGCTGGCCAGGCCCTGATAGTCGCCGAGGAAGAGGCCCCGCGCGTTGGGAGCTCGCGAGAGATCGAACGGTCCTGCAACGTGCGTCTCGCGCCAGGCGAGGCCGTCCGCGGACTGCGTCAGCCACGCGTCCGTCGGCAGCGATCCCGGATCCGGCGTGTTGTTGCGAAAATCGTAATACGTGACGCCGATCACGCCGTCATCGCGGATCTTCACGGTCGGCACGAACGCCTGCACGCCGGGTGCGGCATTGATGCGCACCGGCGTCGACCAGGTGAGCCCGCCGTCCACGGACTGCGAGAACGCGATCGCATCGCGTGCGCCGGCGGAAAACCGGCTGTCCTGCCACACCACCGCAAGGTGACCGTTGCGCCCCGCGCTGATCGATCCCAGGTCGGCGGCATCGCGCACTCCGGTGCCGTTTTCAGGGTCCTTCACCCCGATCGAAAGCAACGGCTCGATGAAGATTGGTGGCGACCACGTTGCGCCACGGTCGGACGAGCGCAGGACGGCGAGCCGCATGACCGAGCTGTTGTTCGAACCCGGGTCGAACTGCGTCAGGAAATTGACGAGCGTGCCGTCTTGCAGCACGACGATCTGGTTGTTGAGCGTCTGGCTGCGGCTCCCCGGATCGTGGATGCTGCGCGCGGGCTCCCAAGTGACGCCCCCGTTGGTCGTGCGTGCGAACCATGACGGCCCGCCGCCGGTCTGCGCGAGGCGATCCCACACCGCGTAGACGAAACGCGAATCGACAGGATCCGCGGTGATGCTTTCCTTGTCGTTGAACGAGGAGCGCGCATC
>JALYXY010000114.1 GCA_030946875.1 Pseudomonadota bacterium
GTCGTGCTGTTGCCCATGTTCGGCAGGAAGCGACCCAGCGCACCGCCAGCAAGTCCCGCAAGTGCACCGGGTCCGAGCGCACCCAGCAATTGATTCAGCATGCCGGCCTGTTGCTGCGGGTTGCCCTGCTGAAACATCTGCCCGACCATCTGGCCGAAAGGCGGCGTCTGATCCGATCGCATGGCCGCCGTGATGCCCTGGGCCACGACTTCGCGCGGCGCGGATTGCGCAACCTGATCGAAATGGTCCGATGCAGCCGGCATGCTCTGCCCGGTGCCCGCGTTCGAATACTGCTTCAGTATGTCAAGAAAGCTCATGTGATGCTCCCTGCCGTTATGGCGAGCGTCGTGCGAAAAGGTGATAGATGACGAGCAGGACGACGGCGCCGACTAGCGCCCCGAAGAAACCGGCAGGCTCGCCCGGCTGGTACAGATGCAGCGCCTGGCCCAGGTATGTAGCAGCGATGGAGCCTGCGATGCCAAGCGCCGCAGTCAACCAGAATCCGCTTGGGCCCGCGCCCGGTGTGATCGCTTTCGCAATCAGTCCGCAGACAAAGCCGATCAGAATGGTCCAGATCAGATGCATGGGCGATTCTCTGTGTGCCGGCGTACGCGGACGTTCAAGCGTTCGCCAGATCGGCCGGCAACTTGCCGCCGTTCTGCGCGATCTTCTGCATCACCTGCTTGTGCAGCCAGATGTTCATCGGCGCGGAGTCATTCATGTCACCTGTGTAATGCAACTCCTGCGCCAGCGTCTTGCGCGCAGCCAGGCTGCTATCCATGCCCACGAGCTTCATGAGGTCGACAATCGAGGTACGCCAGTTGAGCTTCTCGGGAGTGTTTTGCGCCATGCTGTTCAGCACTTGCTCTACGTCCACCTGCGGCATGTTGGTGGCCGCGGACGCGGTAGATCCGGACGTGTTGGCAGCGGTGTTGCCAGCGGCTCCGCCAGCGGGTGCATTCTGCGCAGCTGCGACGGCCGGGTGACTGGAAGGAAAAATCTTGCTAAGAAGCGTACCGAAAATGCTCATGCAGAACTCCGTGATGTGAAAGGACGCGACGCGTCAGGGGACACGCGACGGACGGACGCCTGATTTCGGGCGATCCTCGTTGGATAGTGCATCTTAGGTAGCGCCCACGAAGTCACACTCAGGCAAAGCCGCTTCTGGTTGTAGGCCAACAGGAAATCGGCCGATCTGTCGTTGTCGGCGCTGGATTCCGTGGGCACTCACTAGCCGCACACGGGCGTGCGGTGATGCACCAAGCAAACACCTCGGCCCTGGCTTTTACCAGGCGGTTTCGAGTCTGAAGGCATCGCGCGAGGTGATCGCGAGACGGGCTCGTGCGTGAGCGCTCCGCGAAGCGGAATCCCGAACTTTCGCCCACATACCTCCCAACGGCCAACGTTCGCGCAGGCGCTCACGCGCCACACGCGCCAAACGAGAATTCCGCGCTGCCCCGGCGGGTCGCGGCCCCGGCGCGGGCGCCGTCAACCCATACGTGGTGTCGCCGCATGCCATGCAGTCGCGAAGTGCTGCTGCTCGACGCTAGGTGAAAACCGGGTCGCCGTTCAGTTCCCTGGATCATTTGCTTTGCTGCTCGTCGGTCAGCAGTCGGCGCTCGCTCTTGGTCGCCCCGACGATTTCAATGCCTTCGTAACCCCACAACCCGGCGAGCGGCAGGACCACGTGATAGTCCACGGTGCCACGCACGCCGTACCCCGGCAGCGTGCCCACCACCTCGATCGCCCAGAAATCAGGCGGCGTCTGGTAGCATCGCGGTCGCAGTTCGATGTGCAGGTTGAGCCATTCCTTGATGCCGCTGACCAACACCAGCGGCTGGCCACCGGACCCCCGGCCTTCGATCGCGACGTAGTCGAAATCGACCCGCCAACAGGTCGTTGTGGTGGGAAGGCGATTGAATTGCGCCGTCGTGAGATCCGGATCCGCGAGCATGGCGCGCCATTCTCCGGACATTGACGTCGAGTGGTGGATACGCGAGGTAACCGCGGGGTTACTTCACTTCAACGCGCCATAACGCGGAGTGCAGATGTCGGCTGCAGCGGAACGCGAGTCCACGGTCACTCCCGGCACCAGCGCCGTCGACGCAGCGCTCGAGCACATCTGCGCGAGTCCCGCCTTTCGCAACTCACCCCAGCAGCAGCGCTTTCTGCGTCATCTCGTGACGAGCGTGCAGCACGGCAATGTCTCGGCGCTGCGCGAGATGAGTCTAGGGGTCGAGCTGTTTCGCCGGCCGGCGCACGAATTCGATCCCAAGAAGGACCCGATCGTCCGCGTCGAAGCGCGGCGCCTGCGTGAGCGGCTCGCTCGGTACTATTCAGCCGAGGGACTGCTCGCCGGCGTCGAGATCGAAGTGCCGCTCGGGAGCTACGTGCCGGTCGTGCGTACCCGTGCACGGGTCGTGCCGCGTTCGGTCATTCCCCCGCGAGTCGCCGCGCTCGAACAACGCGCCTGGTACCTGATGCGAATGCGCAGCCTGGAAGGTTATCGGGCCGCACTGGACCTCTTTACGCGCGCCACAGCGGAGCACGCCGATTTTGCTGCAGCCTACCGCGGGTGCGCGTGGGCCCGCATTTGCATCGCGGGCCACGAAGGCTTGCCGCCCGACTCCGAACACCAGCGCAGCGCCATCCATACAGCGATCGAACGTGCACGAGCGATCGACCCAACCGATGCGCATCTGTCGACGTTGCGAGGCGCTTACGCAGCGCGGTATGAGCATGACTTTCAAGCCGCATACGATCTGCACGAAGCGGGTGCGGCCGGTGCGCCCGGGATGTCCAGCATGCGCACCTCGCTTGGCTGGCTGCACGTGCTGAGCGGCCGCTTCGACGAAGCCGAGCAGGTCTTCCAGCACGCCTTCTCGGTGGATCCTTTCGGCTTCTGGCATCGCCATAACCTAGCCTCCCTCGCGTACTTTCGCCGCGAGTTCGCTACGGCGGAGCGAGTGCTGCTCGAGGCCCTGGAGATGGAGCCGGATCACGTCATGATGCGCCTGCTGCTCGCGCGAGTCCTGTTGTGCGGTGGGCGCAGCGCAGAGGCTATGGAGCACACGCAGTGGTGCATGGCAATACTCCCGGGCATGGCGGGGGCCGAGCTGTGGCATGTCGCGGCGCTCGCCGGTGCGGGACACAGGGACACCGCGCGCGCCGCGTTGCAAGCCTTCGAGCGAAACGGGGTTGCGCCGACCGCGTTCCCCGTCTGGCGCGCGATGGCGTGCACGGCCATCGATCAAACGGATCGTGCGATGGAGTGGCTGTCGATCGCCGCGGACAAACGCGACTACTGGTTGCCGAACACCTCGGTGGATCCCGCCTTCGACAAGTTGCGCTCGCACGCAGAGTTTGCGAGCGTTCTCACCTCTGCAGGCTTGCCGTTCGTCGCTTGAATAACTTCGGCTGTGCACAGTGCCAACCCGGGGACATGCCGGACGAGTCTTTTCCGGTCGCCCTCAGGTCCGTCAACCGGAACTGGCCCAGGCAGAGTCACCGCTCGCGCGTTCGGCGGCGAGACCTCATTGGTCGTCTGTCGATCTGCAACGGGTCTGGTGGTCGGGGCGACTAGTGGAAGCGTGGCTTGTGGACGGCCAGCAGATGAAGCAACACGTCGATGTCCGTAGTCTTCATCACGTGGTGATCAAATCCCGAATCCCTGGTGCGCTGGCGAGAGGCGTCGTCCCCCCACGCTGTATGCGCGATCATGAGCACATCCTGACCTAGCAGAGCACGGATCTCCTGGGCGGCGGCGTAACCGTCCAGGCGAGGCATCGCGAGATCCAGGATGACCGCTGACGGCCGCAAGGCCCGCGCCGCAGCAACGGCTTGCAGGCCATCATAGGCAACCGAAGTCTCGAAGCCGGCGACTTCGAGACAGAGGGCGAGACTGTTGGCGAGATCCTCGTTGTCGTCGGCAATGACAACGGACGGTTTTTCGTTCACGGCCGGAGTTGAAGGTTGAATGCGGAGGCGAAGGTGCATGCGCGACCCACAGCACGAACCGAGCCAGGCCGAGAATAACTCCAGCCGCGGAGCCATGCCTGGTACGGGCTTTACTTGCGTCGTACACGGGTGACGATGTGCAACACCGTCCCGCAGCACGCGGAGCAGCGCAAGCGCGCCGTCACCGTGTGACCGGAATAGACCTGGTTGCGTTGGTAGGCCGTACTGGACTTGAACCAGTGACCAAAGGAATAAAAGGTCGAAACTTAGGTCAATTTTAACGTGTGTAGGCCCGCCCTTGCCCGCAGAAGCACGTCAATGACCGCTGCGTTTGTCACGTTTTGACGACGGCCTTGTTGCGTATCGGCCGTCCGCGAGTACCTCGGGCGCGACGCCCCTTACGTGACTTGAGTCGGAAGCCCAAGACGGCCGACGCGCAACCGCCGTTTCAGCGACGAGCAGATCTTTTCGGTCGGCGCGGCCAGTGAGGCGCTCATGATCCTGGCGGAAATTATCGGCCAGATTGGAGTTTGGCTACGACCATCGGAGACATTGGCGGAAGTGAGAGCGGACGTTGGCACTGTAGACCAGCGGGCGCATGTAGCCCTGCATCGACACCACCGACGTCGATCACTGGCGTGAACGAGGGTCGGCCCTCCCCCGCCCGACCGGTCGCGAAACGCACGTCAAAGCATCGCCGTGTGCGTAAAATACACGCTAAGGTTTCGCACTCCACCACGGGGACCGCGATGAATCCACAGCAGTACGAAAAGGTGAGAACCGCCAAGGGCTTCATCGCTGCGCTTGACCAGAGCGGCGGCAGCACGCCGAAGGCGCTGAGCCTGTATGGCATCAAGCCGGACGCCTATTCGGACGATCAGCAGATGTCCGACCTGATCCACGCGATGCGCACGCGGATCATCACCAGCCCGGCCTTCAACGGCGATCGAATCCTGGGCGCGATTCTGTTCGAACAGACGATGGAGCGCGAGATCGAGGGACGCGGCAGCGCGGACTACCTCTGGTCCGTGAAGCAGGTGATTCCTTTCCTGAAGATCGACAAAGGCCTGGCCGACGAGGCGAACGGCGCACAGATGATGAAGGCAATGCCTAACCTAGACGCTTTGCTTGGGCGTGCCAAGGGCAAAGGAATATTCGGGACCAAAATGCGCTCGGTCGTGAAGCACGCCGATGCCAAAGGCATCAAGGATGTCGTCACCCAGCAGTTCACGATCGGCAAACAGATCCTGGCGGCGGGCCTCATGCCCATCCTCGAGCCCGAGGTCGACATCCACGCCATCGATAAGCAAGCCGCCGAACGGCTCCTGAAGGCGGCGATCCTTGAGTACCTGGATACCCTGGGACCGCAGCAACAGGTGATGCTTAAGCTCACAATTCCATCCGTCGACGATTTTTACGCCGATTTCGTCAAGCATCCGAAGTTGGTGCGCGTGGTTGCGCTCTCGGGAGGCTACTCGCGCGACGAGGCGAACACGCTGCTTGCGCGCAACCGTGGCGTGATCGCGAGCTTTTCGCGGGCGTTGACCGAGGGCCTCACCGCGCAGCAGAGCGCCCCGGAATTCAATAGGGCGCTAAATGCGTCGATCGCCAGCATCCACCAGGCGTCGGTGACCTGACCTCATAAGACACCGTTCGCGCGGTTGCGACTCACGCGAAACGTGCCTCCCGTCTGGATCGCGATTTCGAATCTAACACGCCGCGCACGAGCGTCTGCAGTTCGTTGGGCCGAGCGGATCGACCGTAACGCCGTCGATCGTGCGCCAAGCCATGAAGGGTTCGCTGTCGGCCGACAGCGAACCCAGCAGCGCGTCGTTGCCGTCGGAGATCACCAGCACTTCGTTGTACTGGAAGACGTCAGGAATCTGCTCCTTGTAGGTCTGGATCTGGTGAAAGGCCTTCCACACGTCGGCGTTCTGGTCGGTCGGGTTCTTAGCTCGATCAGCGACAGCGGCAGGCCGTTGACGAACAGGATGATGTCGGGCCGGCGTGTGTGGTGAGGGCCGGTGATCGAGAACTGATTGACCGCGAGCCACTCGTTGCGCGCCGGGTCGGCCCAGTCGACCAGCCTTACGAGGTCGCCACGCGTCTCGCCGTCACGCTGGTACTGCACCGGTACGCCGGTGACGAGCAGCCGATGGAATTGCCGGTTCGCCGCCAGCAGCACCGGCGTGCCCAAGTCCACCACCTGCTTGATCGCATCCTCGCGCGCCGCCGGTGGCACGGCGGGATTCAGCGCCGCCACGGCCTGGCGGAGATGGCCGATCAGCAGCACCTGCCGGTAGTTGTCGCGCTCCGGCGCGATGCCGTCGGGCGCCAGGTCGGGCCCGTAGCGGTGCTGCCAGCCCACGTCGGCAAGCCAGCCCAAGGCTTCCCGCTCAAGCTGGTCTTCGGTCATGGTCATCCACTCAGCAGCTCGATGTAGGCCTCGTAGCTGAAACTGCGGTTCTTCTTCTGCCCGGTCAACTCGCTCACGATGCCCAAGTCCTCCAGCAGCTTCACGGCAGCCGTCGCTGTCGGAAAGCTCGTGCTCAGCTTCTGGCGCACCTGCTCGATCGTGAAGCGCGGCATCATCGGCAGCGACTCGAATAGGCGCAGGCTCACTGCGCCCACTTTGGGGGCGGCGAGCAGGCGGCGACGGTCGGCCGCCACCAGGCTGGCAATGGCCACGACGCCACGCTCCGCTTCGGCGGCTGCAGTCCCTACGCCCTCCAAAAAGAACGCCACCCAACCCTCCCAGTCGCCTTCCGTGCGCACCGCCGACAAGCGGCGGTAGTACTCGGCCTGGTGCTGCTTCAAGTAACCGCTCAGGTACATCAACGGCTCAGGCAATAAGCCCCAATGCTCCATCAACGCAGCGATCAGCAGGCGCCCGATGCGGCCGTTGCCATCCAGAAACGGGTGGATGGTCTCGAACTGCACATGCACCAGCGCCACGCGCACCAGCGGCGCGAGCTTGGGCGACTTCTGATGAACAAAGCGCTCCAGCTCGGCCAGCAGCGCCGGCACACGCGCGGGCGGCGGCGGCACGAAAACCGCATTGCCGGGCCGCGTACCACCGATCCAGTTCTGTGAGCGGCGCAACTCACCCGGTTGCTTGCCGGCCCCACGCGCCCCGTCCAGCAGCAGCCGATGCGCGTCACACAGCAGGCGCACGCTGATCGGCAGGCCGCCGGGAGCGCGCAGGTTGTCGCGCACCAGTCGAAAGGCGCGCAGGTAGTTGGTGACCTCGGCCACGTCGTCGGTGTTGGTGATGGCGAGGCCCGCTTCCTGGTCGAACAGGTCCGTCAGCGTGGCCTGGGTGCCTTCGATCTGCGAAGTGAGCAAGGCTTCTTTGCGGATGGCACTGTAGAGCAGCCAATCCACCGAAGGCACCAGCCCCGACACGCCCGACAAACGGGCTAAGGCCAGCTCGGCGTGGTGGTTGCGTGCGACATAGGCCTCGGGCGCCAAGGCCGGGTCTGCCGGCGGCAGGCGGCGCGGGACGAAGGCCTGAACCGACTCACCGAGCGTGGTAGATGTGGCGTAGGTGCCGGTGCTCCGCATTGTATGAAAGCGCTCTTGAGTGACGAGGCAATATATTAAAGCACGCTTTAATTTGTGTCGCGGCTTTGAAAGAACGCTCGAGCAACGCGTCAGGCCCGTGTCGTCAGCGCTTCGGCTTCGAGCAGGCGCAGTTGGCCGGAGATCAGGCGGGGCAGCAGCGTGTCACGGCGAGAGGCGAGGGTTTCGCCGGTGGAGGCGTCGCGACTTCGCTGTTCTTCAGTCAGGGCGACTATGCCTTCAAACGCAGTCAGAAGCGCAGGTGTCGGCGCGATCACAGGCACCGATCCCAGAATTCCGGTGTTGATGTTCTGCATCGTGGCACCTACGGCATGCTGGACCAGCCATGTGCGCCCGTGATGTGCGTCGAGCAACATCGACAGGAATGTTGAGGATGGCCAGCTCTCCCCAGGCCGAACCAACAAACATCCCGTTCCACACAACCACCCCACTCCACGGTCGCCGATCAAGGCGTGCCGCTCAACGTCGCCACGTCGGCTGAAAACAATGTCACTCTTGCACAGTTTGTGGCCGCGATAGGCGATCCGTGTCGGCCGCGCAAATTCTGGCTATGGAAGCGGTAGTTGCGCGGCGGTTTTCAATGTCCTTCGGCATCACAACGGGAATTCCCGACTCTACATTGTCAGACGCGTGCAGCTGACTGCCGAACGCCCCGGTTTGTATGCTGCCGCCGTAATGTTTGGTGAGTTCTGCCAAGTTTGTTTGCTGCCGACCCTGCGGCAGCGGCCCCAACGCCGAATCTTCGAAACTGTCCGGAAACAAGGCCGCAGTGGCTTCGTCCATGCCGGCAGGCACGAGGCCTTGCTGGTGGCGTACTCAACTCCGCCAAGTTGCATGCAACGAACGGCCGGTGTGTCGTACGCTGCCGTTGCGCGTCCGTGACCGTAGCTGCACTGCAGAGACGGCGGCGAGCATCGCGATAAGCATGCCAAGCAGCGCATCGCTCAAGGTGGGAATAGGCCTAGCGTCGGCCGATGAACCGGATCCCCCAGGAACGCCCGGTCCACCCTGGTCGATTATTGTGCCATTCACGGACACGTCGTCGTCACCGATACCGCCGTCGGTTATCGAGAAGGTCACCACGTTTCCGTTCACCGTCGCAGGGATAACGTACCAGTGTGCTACCTGATTTCCGGGCGTGGGCCCGTACTTCCAGTATTGCGTATTCGACGGCAATGACTGCGGGTATGTGATCGCTACCGCCACGCTGCCACCACGCGTGCATGACGTCACAGTGAACGCGAACAACCCGTGCGGGAATGACACGCCTACCGGTGCGCTCCCCGCTGGTGGCGAGCCTGAAGCTCCCGCCACGGGCAGGAACATGCTTTGACTGAAGCCGCATTGAATACCACCACCGCTTACCACTACGGACGCGACACCGCTCCCGGTTGCGGTTGCTGCGGAAAAGTTGGTCACACTTGGCGCCGGTCCCGACGATACGACGAGATTTACAATCGACCCGCCACTCACCGCGCTTCCCGCTGCGATCGACTGTGAAATCACCTGGCCCGCAGGCACTGACTGAGATGCTTGCTGCGTGACCGTTCCCACGGTAAGGCCCGCGTTCGCGATAGCAGTTAATGCCGCAGCCTGCGTCTGGCCGACGACACTCGGCACGCTGACCGCCGGGCCCGAGGATATGATGAGATTTACAATCGACCCGCCACTCACCGCGCTTCCCGCTGCAATCGACTGTGAAATCACCTGGCCCGCAGGCACTGACTGAGATGCTTCCTGCGTGACCGTTCCCACGGTGAGACCCGCGTTCGCGATAGCAGTTAATGCCGCAGCCTGCGTCTGGCCGACGACACTCGGCACGCTGACCGCCGGGCCCGAGGATATGACGAGATTCACAACCGACCCGCTACTCACCGCGCTTCCCGCTGCAATCGACTGTGAAATCACCTGGCCCGCAGGGACCGACTGAGACGCTTGCTGAGTGATGGTTCCTACGGTGAGGCCCGCGTTCGTAATTGCGGTCGATGCAGAAGTCTGTGTTTGCCCAACTAAATTCGGCACGCTGATCGCGGCTGCACCCGTGGAGACCACCAGATTCACCGCAGAGCCGCTACTCACCGACGTTCCCGAGGCCGGTGATTGCGAGATCACCTGT
>JALYXY010000243.1 GCA_030946875.1 Pseudomonadota bacterium
ATGGTATGACGGTCGACGCCCTGCCCCTCGATGAGGTGCGGGATCTCCTGGCGAGTCGGCGCGACCCATGACAATGGATTTGCGACAGCGCCCCCGTTGGCGAGTCGGGTGTCGCTGAGGCGGTAACGGAGGCGCACGGCGGAACGCACCGCTGCAAATCGGGTAAAATCTCCGTCTCGCTGCATTCGTTTCCAGCAGCGCGCGAAGCCGACCAGTCGGCGCTTCGCTGAATGGCCAAGTAGCTCAGTTGGTAGAGCAGAGGACTGAAAATCCTTGTGTCGGTGGTTCAATTCCGCCCTTGGCCACCAGATTCCTGAGGTCTATTCCGCTCACATACGTGACGGTTTATGCCGGAGACATGGGTAAGTTCGCATGGAACGGATTCTCGGCCGGTTCCGCCCGACATGTCTCTTCTCCTGAATGCGTTTCGCGGCACCTTCTGTAGCGCTTTCGTGTGCTTGCGCGCATCACGATGAGCGCCGTGTCGGATGACGTCGCCGCGACATCGCCGATGTTGTGGAACGTGCAGATCACATCGTGAAGTGAGCTGACCGCCTGGCTAACCGGTAGGCTGGCAGGCGGTCGCACGTTGCGCTACGTGCGGCTCCCATCGCTCTTTCGATTACCATCGAACCTGCACGGCCACTACAGACAACAACAAAAGGACGCACGATGCGAGTTACGACCGCTTGCGAGTGCTCGTCACGGGTGGTGCGGGGTTCCCGGGCTCGCACCTTTGCAGCCGGCTGCTGAGCGACGGCTGCCAGGTCATCTGCGCCGACAACGTCTTTACGGGTTCCCGTGACAACGTCATCAAGCTTCTTGACAACCCGCATTTCGAGTTGCTGCGCCACGACGTCACCTTTCCGCTGTACGTCGAGGTCGATCGGATCTACAACCTCGCCTGCCCCGCCTCGCCTGTGCACTATCAGTTCGATCCCGTGCAAACCACGAAGACCTCGGTGCATGGCGCGATCAACATGCTCGGCCTTGCCAAGCGCGTGCGCGCTCGCATCCTCCAGGCATCAACCAGCGAGGTGTATGGCGACCCCGAGGTGCATCCGCAAACGGAGGACTATTGGGGCCGGGTCAACCCGATCGGCCGCCGCTCGTGCTATGACGAGGGAGCGCTGCGCCGAGACCTTTCTTCGACTATCACCGCCAGCACAAGCTCATGATCAAGGTCGCCCGGATCTTCAATACGGACGGTCCGAACATGCATCCTTCAGACGGACGCGTGATCTCGAACTTCGTCATGCAGGCGCTTCGTAACGAGCCGATCACAATTTATGGCGATGGCTCGCAAACGAGGTCTCTGTGCTACGTCGACGATCTGATCGAGGGGTTGGTTCGACTCATGGAAAGCCCGCCCGAGGTGACGGGGCCGATCAACCTTGGTAACCCGCACGAGCTCAGCATCGCCGAGATTGCCCGCACCATCATCAAGCTCACTGGCTCGAAGTCGGAGCTCGTGTTCCAGCCCTTGCCCGAAGATGATCCGCGTCAGCGGCGGCCTGACATCGCGCACGCTACGAGCGTGCTGGGCTGGCGACCGCATACGGCGTTGCATGACGGCCTGTCCAAGACGATCGAGTATTTCCGCGCAATCGTACGCGGCAATCACACGCATGTGCCCGCGCCGCGGCCGGCGTGATGCTCCAGCGTCCGCACGAGCAACCAAAAAAAGAGCGCAACTTTGGGTTGCGCTCAAAGATTCCACCCTAGGAGGAGGAAGGGAGGAATTCAGTATTGCCTGATGCGGACGCCTTTAGCCCGCTGTACAGAGGCGTGAGTCTTAATCCGCCTGCCCCATGGCACCCGTGCCGCCTGCCGCACCCGCGGCCCGGCGCACGGATGCGTACGCACGCTGAAAGCCCTTTGCGGCGTTGCCGATCCACTCAGCAAAGTACGCAGCACGCGAGGCCCTCGCAAGCTCCGCGACACGTGAATATTCACTTGTCTCGTCCGCAAAGAGGGCGGCCTGCCCTGTTTTTGTGCGATGCGGAAAAACATTCATAGATTCGGGTCTAAATGCTTGAAGTTGAGCCGGTAGCCACGGAATCAGTGCACGGGAAAGCGCAGCCAGATCATTCATGTCGAACAGGTTTGAAATCATGGTACGCTCCTTTAAGGTATTGAGCCGTTGGCAAGTATCGGTACGAGTTCGTAGTGTAGCGGGCGGACCGGACGACATCCAATCGCATTTTCAGATGATCAGCATTGGACAAACTGATCTGGGGCGCGCATATTGCAATGCAGCAAAGAAGCCACAGATTGGTTTGAACATAAGGCGTGACACCGTGGACCTGGGGCACCTTCGATCCTTCATAGCAGTGGCGCGACACGGGCACCTCACCCGCGCCTCGGAGACCTTGCACCTCAGCCAGCCCGCCCTGTCGGCGCAGATCAAGGCGCTGGAAGAGGATCTCGAGGTGACGCTGTTTCAGCGGTCGCCTTCCGGAATGATCCTCACGCCCTCGGGCCGCCGGCTACTCGAGCGAGCTGAGGAGGTGATCGTCGCCGTGCAGGCGTTGCGACAATCAGCGGACGCGTTGAACGGCGCGGTGACCGGCCATCTCAAGGTTGGTACGGTGCTCGATGCTGCAACGTTGCGCATCGGCGAGTTACTGAATCGCGCAATGGAGCAGCACCCTCAAATCGAGCTCGAGCTCCATCATGTCGTTTCGCACGAGGCGTTGCTGGGCCTGAGAAGCGGCAGCCTCGATGCAAGCTTCTACTTCGGTGCCCGGCCCGACGATCTCGAAAGCGTCGCCTTGCGCGAGATCACCTATAACGTCACGGTGCCGGTCAGCTGGGCCGTGCCGGGCCGCGAGCTTGCATGGCACGAGCTTGCGGATCGGCCATGGGTAGTGGCACCGCCACCGAGCTCGCACCGGCAGCTCGTGCTGGAAACCTTCCAGGGTCGCAGCGCGCCGCCCGAGCACATCATCGAGGTGGACAACGAGTCCGTCATTGCGAACCTCGTCGAATCCGGAGTGGGAGCGAGCGTCCTTCGCAGCGAGATTGCACTCGCGTCCGCCAGACAAGGGCGCATGACCATCTGGAGTAACGCCACCGTCGTGACCACCTTGTGGCTCGTGTTCCGGCGTTCGCGAAATCCCGATCCCGTGCTCGACGCTCTGGTTGCGCTTGTGCGGGAAATCTGGGCAGCCAAGCCCGTGGCGCTTGCCGCGTAAAGACCGGCCCGGTACTTTCCGGGAGGTCTCGGCCTGACAGAGGCAACGAGCAGTTTGCTGTGCACGATTGCGGAGTCGTCCAGGTCGTCAGCTTCCAGCACAGAGGAAGGATCGTGAGCTCGCGACGCGCTATGCTTTCCTTGGCCGAAAAATTTGCCGCTGCCCAGGCTACTGCGGAGAAGCGACGCGCTTCGAAGAAATAGTCAAGGCCGGTCATGCATATCGTATGTGTGCGTGCCGTGACACATGATGGCGTAGGCATCGGGAGCGCCCGTGCATCAGTCAACCCAGGTCGGGATCGTCGGCGCCGGGCCTGCCGGCCTTCTCCTGTCGCATCTGCTGCATCTGCACGGCATTACATCCGTCGTCCTCGAGAACCGGAGTCGTGAGGCCGTCGAAGGGACGATCCGCGCGGGCGTGCTCGAGCAGGGGACGGTCGACACCCTCATTTCCGCGGGAGTCGGAGAACGGATGCAGCGTGAGGGCTTCGTGCATCACGGCATCGAGCTCCGATTTGCTGGCAGGGGTCACCGAATCGACCTGTTCGATCTCACCGGTGGGCGCGCCATCACCGTGTACGCGCAGCATGAAGTCATCAAGGACCTCGTGGCCGAACGTCTGGCAGACAAGGGACAGGTCCTCTTCGATGTTCACGACGTCGCGGTGCGGGACTTCGACAGTGATCGGCCCAGCATCCGCTACACCAGCGAGGGGGAGGAGCGCGAGCTGCGCTGCGACTTCATCGCCGGCTGCGACGGGTTCCACGGGGTGTGTCGCCCTGCCATGCCAGCACACGAACGGCGCGAGTTTTCGCGTGTGTATCCCTTCGGCTGGCTTGGCATCCTGGCGAAGGCGCCACCTTCGGCCAAGGAGCTCATCTACGCGTATCACGCGCGTGGCTTCGCGCTCGTGTCGATGCGTTCACCAGAAATTCAGCGGTTGTATGTGCAATGCGACCCCAGCGACGACATTGCGCATTGGCCGGACGAGCGCATTTGGGGCGAGTTGCATGCGCGCCTCGCAACCGACGACGGTTGGCAGCTCGCTGAAGGGCCGGTTTTGCAGAAGGGCATCATCGGCATGCGCAGCTTCGTCGTCGAGCCGATGCAGTGCGGACGGCTTTTTCTCGCGGGCGATGCGGCCCACATCGTTCCTCCAACGGGCGCCAAAGGCCTCAACCTGGCAGTCGCCGATGTTCGCGTGCTCGTGCAGGCGCTCGACTCGTATTACCGCAACGGCAGCATGGACGATCTGCAGGGGTATTCGCGCAAATGCCTGCAGCGCGTCTGGCGGGCCGAGCACTTCTCGTGGTTCATGACGTCGATGTTGCATCATCCGCCGGGAGAGGACCGGTTCGCACAGCGCCTGCAGTTGGCACAGCTCGAATACGTGGTGAGCTCGCGCGCCGCGGCGACGAGCCTCGCGGAAAACTACGTGGGCTTGCCGTTGGACGCTCGGGCATCGCGCTGAAGTCTCGGCGGGAGTTGGCCAGCTGCGGTCCCGTTGCCCTTCACGAGCCAACACTAAAGCGACGACGCTCGCGGGCAGGGTCGATCAGAGTGCCC
>JALYXY010000245.1 GCA_030946875.1 Pseudomonadota bacterium
CGCGTGAACACCGGGTAATCGGCAACTCCCTCGACCTGTGCCCGCTTGATCTCGGTGTCCCAGTACGCGCCCTTGACGAGGCGAACATTGATGCGCCGACCGCGTTCGTGCGCGAGGCGGCCAAGCCAGTCGATCACGAGGCGCGCGCGTTTTTGATACGCCTGAACCACGAACCCCAGCCCTTCCCAACGGCTGAGCGATGGCTCCAGAGCGAGGCGTGCAAAAACGTCGAGCGACAGATCGAGGCGATCGGCCTCCTCGGCATCGATGCTGAAGCCCACGTCATGGCGCGCCGCGAGCAAAGCGAGCTCGAGCAGCCGAGGGTACAGCTCGCGCGACACTCGCCCGAGCTGCGCGCGCGTGTACCGTGGATGCAACGCCGAGAGCTTGACCGACATCCCCGGGCCGCCGTGGACGCCGCGACCGGCGCTCGCACGGCCGATCGCATGCAGCGCGATCTCGTACGCTGCGAAATAACGTGCCGCGTCGTCCGCCGTCACCGCGGCCTCGCCGAGCATGTCGAACGAGAACGTGTAGCCGCGCCCCTCCCGCTCGCGAGCGTTGGCGAGCGCCTCCTCGATCGTGCGTCCGCTCACGAACTGGCGGCCCAGCAGACGCATCGCCATATCCACGCCCGCGCGAATCATGGGCTCGCCGCCTCTTCGCAGGACCGATGCCATAGCCTGTTCGAGACGATTGTGGCTGTGCGACTCGACCAAGGTGCCGGTGATGAGCAGTCCCCAGGCCGCCGCGTTGACGAAGAGCGAAGGAGAGGTGCCGATGTGGGATCGCCAGTGCGCTCCGCCGACCTTGTCGCGTATCAGGAGATCGCGGGTCGCGGCATCGGGAATCCGCAGCAGGGCCTCGGCGAGGCACATGAGCGCAATGCCCTCGTCGGTGTTCAGCGAAAACTCGTGCATCAGCGCGTCGACACCTCCCGCACGAAGCCGTGCAGCGCGCACGGCTTCTGCCAAACGCGTGGCCGCGACCTGAATGTCGGCAAGCCGCTCGGGCTGGAGCCGCGCCTCCGCAATAAGCGCGCGCATCACCTCCTCCTCGGGCTTGCGGTAGGCTGCGCGCAGGGCCGCTCGCTCGGCGCGCACGTCGCCGGCATGCAATCCGAAGCCGAGGTCGAAATTCACCGCGGAGGCGAGCGGCCCGGCAGCATCAGGCATGAGCAGGTCCGTGACGAGGGAGTGCGCGGATGCCCGCGACAGCGGCGCGCAACGACACCGATTCTAGCGCGCAGGGTCAGACGCCCATTGCAAATGGTCCATGAAAGAGGATTGACATGAAGGAAAGCTCCGACGACGCAATGCGCATCGAAAAGGACGCACTGGGTGAAGTGCCCGTGCCCGCACGTCACCTGTGGGGCGCGCAGACGCAGCGCTCGCTGGAGAACTTTGCCATCGCCCTCGACCGGTTCCACTGGCGGCGCGCAGTGATCCGGGCGTTCGGCGTCGTCAAGCGATGCGCCGCGCTCGCCAATGCGGAGCTGGGGGCGCTTGCACCCGAAAAGGCCGAGCTCATCGACCGCGCGTCGCGGGAGGTGATCGCCGGCACGCTCGACGACGAGTTCCCGCTCGGCGTGTTTCAGACCGGGTCGGGGACGCAGTCCAACATGAACGCGAACGAGGTGATCGCCAATCGTGCGATTCAGCTGGCGGGCGGCCAGGTCGGGAGCAAAAAGCCCGTTCATCCCAACGATGATGTGAACCGAAGCCAGTCGTCCAACGACGTCTTCCCTGCGGTCATGCACGTCGCAACGATGGCCGAGCTCGACCGTGCGCTCATGCCTGCCGTGCGGGCATTGCGCGAAACACTGCACGAAAAGTCAGTGCGATTCGCCGACATCGTGATGATCGGGCGAACGCATCTTCAGGATGCAACTCCGGTGACCCTGGGTCAGGTGATCTCGGGCTATGTCGCGCAGCTCGATGCCGCACTCGAGACCATAGCCGCCGCGCGGCCCGGCCTGTGCGAGCTCGCGCTGGGCGGCACGGCCGTCGGGACCGGCTTGAACGCCGATCCGCGCTTTGGGGACACCGTGGCGGCGGTGATTGCGCGCGAGACGGGTCAGCCCTTCGTGAGCGCCCGCAACAAGTTCGCCGCACTCTCCGCGCACGACGCGATGATCGTGGCAAGCAGTGCGCTGCGTACGCTCGCGGCGGCATTGATGAAGATCGCCAACGACGTGCGCTGGTACGCAAGCGGACCTCGCGCCGGCATCGGCGAGATCACGGTGCCGGACAACGAGCCGGGCTCGTCGATCATGCCCGGCAAGATCAATCCGACGCAATGCGAAGCCCTGACCATGATCGCGGTTCAGGTGTTCGGTAACGATCACGCAGTGGCCTTCGCGGGATCGCAGGGCAATTTCCAGCTCAATGTCTTCAAGCCGGTCATGCTGCACAACGTGCTCGAATCGATCGCCATCCTGAGCGACGGCATCCGCTCCTTCGATGAGCGCTGCGCGCGTGGCATCGAGCCAAACCTGCCGCGCATCCGCCGCCATCTCGAGGACTCGCTGATGCTGGTGACTGCCCTCAATCCGCACATCGGATACGAGAAGGCAGCGGAGATCGCCCTGTTCGCCCATCACCACGAGACGACGCTGCGAGACGCAGCCCTGTGCCTTGGCTACGTCAGTGGCGAGGACTTCGATCGCTGGGTTCGACCGGATGCCATGGTGCGGCCGGGCTGAGCGGTTCGCGGCGGTCGCGGTAAACTTCGCGCGCCGGCCATCCCGTCCGGCACGATCCTGGAAGCTCCATGAGCCTGGCTCCTCTTTGCAACACCGACTTCGTTGCGCTCAAGGACACCGATACGGTCGGTGAGGCCACGGCGCAGATGCTCCGGCATGGCGTCACCGACCTTCCGATCGTGGATGCCAAGGGCAAGCTCCTCGGGATGTTCAAGCTCGATCGCGTGTTCGCGTCGCTGCTTCCGAAGGCGGCGCTGATCGGCTATGGCATGCCCGACTTGAGTTTCGTCGGCGAGAGCTTCGAGCACCTGCGCGATCACATGCGCCAGGTGGAGCATGAGCGCGTCACGTCCTACGTCCTGACGCCGCATTCCGTGAGGCTCGACAGCTCACCGCTCGAGGTGGTGCTCCTGCTTTATCGTGGCGCGGGTGCGGTTCCGGTGGTCGGAGGGAGCGGCGAGCTCGTCGGGATCGTTTCGGCGCGCGACCTCCTCGCTGCTCTGCATCAGGAAACCTAGGCCGGCACCTATGGTAACGGCCGAACCCGCTGCTGCCGCTCTCTTCGGGCTCCCCGCGATGGCGGTCGCGGTGGTGCTGTTCGTGCTCACCTACATCGTGATCATGACCGAGAAGGTCAACCGGGCGGTGATCGCGCTGCTCGGTGCGGGCGCGCTCATCCTCTTTCGCATCGTGGGTCAGGACGAAGCGATGCACGCCGTCGACTTCAACACCCTCGGGCTCCTGCTCGGCATGATGCTGATCGTCAACGTGACCCGCAAATCGGGTCTCTTCCAATACATCGCGATCTGGGCCGCCAAAAAGGTGAACGGGCGTCCGTGGAGCATCCTGGTCGCGATGTCCGTCGTGACGGCCGTGTTCTCGGCCCTCCTTGACAACGTCACGACCGTTCTTCTCATGGTGCCGGTGACGCTGCTCATCACAGAGCAGCTCGGCGTGAAGCCCTACCCTTATCTGTTTGCACAGATCTTCGCGTCGAACATCGGCGGCACGGCGACGCTCATCGGCGACCCGCCGAACATCATGATCGGATCGGCCACCGGGCTCACCTTCAACGACTTTGCGTGGCATCTCACGCCCATCGTGCTCGTCGTCATGGCAGCCACGATCGTGCCGCTGTATCTTCTATGGGGCCGTCATCTCGTCGCGTCCGAGGAGCACCGCACGCGCGTGATGGGCCTCAACGAACGCGAAGCCATCACCGACCCGCGGCTTCTGAAGCAGAGCCTGAGCGTCATCGGCATCGTCATTGTCGGCTTCATGGCCCAGCGCGCCATCGGCATCGAGCCCGCCACGATCGCGATCGTCGGAGCGGCCGTGCTCCTGCTGATCGATAATTTCGGCCGCCCCGCCGAGGAGCAGACGCACAACGTCGCGAGCGCGCTTTCGGAAGCCGAATGGATCACGCTCATCTTCTTCCTCGGGCTCTTCATCCTGGTGCATGGGCTCGTGAAGACGGGCGTGATCTCCTACCTCGCTCAGGAGCTTTTGCGGCTGACCCAAGGCAACTTCAAGGTCACGACGCTCGCGGTGTTGTGGGCGTCGGCGGTGCTCTCCGCCTTCATCGACAACATTCCGTTCGTGGCCACGATGATCCCGTTGATCAAGGCGACCGCACCGACTTTCGGGGGGGACGCTGCATTGCTGCCGATGTGGTGGGCGCTCTCGCTCGGCGCATGCCTCGGCGGTAACGGCACCCTGATCGGTGCCTCAGCGAATCTCGTCGTCGCGGGGCTCGCCGCGCGCGCCGGCGAGCACTTTCGTTTCGGCACCTACCTCAAGGTGGCGTTTCCGCTGATGCTGCTCAGCATCGCGCTGTCACACCTCTATCTTCTCTTGCGTTACATCTGACACGCAGTGCGTGCGTGACAGCTGCTCAAGGACGAGAGGCGCTGCAGGTGAAGGCGTGCCGAAGCTTCGGCGACGACCGCGGGCTTGACTTCGATTCAGTGCAGCCGCTGACGTGATTTGCGCGTCGCGTCAGGCAGGGCACCGCGGCGCGCGCTGGCGCCTGCGGCAGGCTTCGCGGCACGTCGCTGCTGCCAGAAGCGGTAGATGAGGACCGCCGCGACCGGCAGCTCGTCGATGAGGCTCGCGCGCTTTTCGTCGCTGTCCACCCACTCGGTGAAATCGTCGTCACGATCGCCGAAGGCCAGAGCCTCGATCGGGAAGATCCAGTCCCGCGCCTCGGTCGCGTCGTAGAGGGGCTGCCAGTCGTCGTCGCGCAGCTTGACCCCTGCCATGTACCCCTCGCACCAGGCGGTGCCCTCGGGCGGCGCGCGGTCGGACTTGCGCGCACTTTCATCGGGCATGTAAAGGAGCGGCCGGAAACGGGTCGGCGATTCGCCGAGGGTGCGCTGGATGCCTACGAAATGGCGCAGGACCAGCGACATGATTTGCTGCGCCTGCTCGGAGTCCGAGAACGCGGGCGTCGCGCTGCGGCCGCCTTCGCTCCACACCTGAGGCAGCCACTCGGAGGGTTGCACCACGTCCGGTCCTGAGACGATCGCCGTCAGAAACCCGTCGAGCATCTCGAGGTCCATGCAGTCCTGCGGCACGGATTCCGATGCGAGAAAGGTCTCGAGCGCATCGAGCTCGCCATCGGAGAGAGGTTCGTCGAGCGCGCGGGGTTCAGCCATCGAAGGAGAGTAACGGATCACGAAAGAGCGGCCATCAATTCGCGTGCGTCGAAAACGAAGCCTCGACCACGCGCCATCTGCAGCCGGCTATTTTGACACAATTGCAGGGGCATCAGAGCGGCCGCCGCCGTCAGCGCAAGGCATGGGCCACATTGAGCGCGGCGAGAAAGAGCAGCACGGCGCCTGCCTGGTGCAACGCCGCAAGATGCAGCGGCACCACGTTCAGCAGTGTCGCGATACCCAGGCTGATCTGTATCGCCAGCACGGCGAGCACGACGTGCGCACCGATGCGTGCACGTTGCGGCAGTCCCGCTGTACGCTGGATTCTCCACCATGCAATGGGCATGAGGAGGGCAAGGGCCCAGGCGATGGCGCGATGATCGAACTGCACGGTGGCCATGTTCCAGAACGCATTGCGCCACCACGGCTCGAGCATCAGAATCTCCGGTGGCACCACATGGCCGTTCATCAGCGGAAATGTGTTGTACGCAAAACCCGCGCGTATGCCCGCCACCAGTCCACCGGTGAGCGCCATGACGAAGATCAGGGTCGCGATGCCGAAAGCCCAATGCCTCGCGGCGAGTTGCGCCCTCGCCTCGAGTGTGGCGCGACGCTCGAAGCACAATGACAAGGCGGTCCAGAACATGGCCGCGAGAATCACCAGCGCGAGGCCGAGGTGCGCGGTGAGTCGGAACTGCGAGACCCGAGGGTCGTCCACCAGGCCGCTTTTGACCATGTACCAACCCAGCGCACCCTGCAAAGCCCCAAGCCCGAGAATCGCGGTGAGCCGCGCCGCATAGCCGCGTGGAATGCGCCGCCGCACGATGAATCCCAGGAGCGGCACCAGGAACACCATGCCGATGAGGCGGCCCAGCAACCGGTGCGCGTACTCCCACCAGAAGATTCCCTTGAACTCGGCCAGGGACATGCCCCTGTTCACTTGCTGATATTCGGGTGTGGCCTGGTACTTGAGAAACACCTCCTGCCACTGCACTTCATCGAGCGGAGGAATGGTTCCGACGACGGGTTGCCATTCCGTGATCGAAAGGCCGGAATGGGTGAGCCGCGTGACCCCGCCGACGACGATCATCGCGAACACGAGCGCGCAGCAGGTGAACAGCCATGCCGCGACTCCACGCGGCGCCGGTTGCGTCGGCGCGCGTTCACGTGTGGCGGAAGACCCGAGCACCTGCTCCATGATGCCAATGGTGCCACAGCGACTGCGCGTCGGTCGGCAACCGGTACAGGCCACCTGATGCCATAGGGTCGCGACATGGCGCTGCGCAAGCGTTAGGGGTTCGGTGATCGGGGCGCAGCGCTCGACCGGATACGCGGCCCGCGCTCCGGCGTCGCGGTAGAATGCGCCGCTCCTTCGAGGCCCTGCGATCGACGATACATGCGCCAACCCGTACGACCCGCAATGCTCGCGCTCGCCCTACTCGCCGCCATGGCGCCGGCCGCATACGGCGAAGTGACCGTCCGCGATGCCTGGGTGCGCGGCACGGTGCCGGGTCAGGACACCACCGGCGCGTACATGAAGCTCACCTCCACCACGGAGGCTGCCGTCACCCGCGTGAGCTCACCCA
The DNA here is from genome assembly GCA_030946875.1 of Pseudomonadota bacterium. GTDB lineage: Bacteria > Pseudomonadota > Gammaproteobacteria > Burkholderiales > Casimicrobiaceae > CAIWHR01. Next base: position 6,948 of record JALYXY010000245.1, read on the forward strand.
GCGTGCGGGCGGTGGAGATACATTCGATGCAGATGCAAGGCGGCGTCATGCGGATGCGCAACGAGCTTCGGCTGCCGCTTCCCGCAGGAAAGCCGGTCGAGCTCGGGTCCTCGGGATATCACCTCATGCTGCTCGGGGTGAAGGCGGCGTTGAAGGCCGGTGACACCGTGCCGCTCCAGCTCACGATCACGGGTGCGGACGGCATCGAGACCAACCTGCAGGTGAGCGCGATCGTGCGTCCGCTCAATGTGTCCGGGCCGACGCCTGCCAGGCAGTCGGGCAACACGCATCAGGCGCACTGACCTCGAGCGTACTACGCGCTGAGCGGCGCGCCGCCCGTAACGCCAGAGCAAAGAACACCAGCATACAGGCGAGCACGGCGGCCGAGATGCCGAGTCCGTGGCGGTCGCTCCAGGCGTCGAATGCGGGCGCCATCACCCGCCCCAGCATCAGCAGTCCGACGACAAAGCTGATGCCAGCGACCGTCCACGCCATGATTCTGGACGCGAGTGCCGCGGTGCGATCAGCGCGGCCCACGAGCCGGGAGATCCACACGCCGTTGGCACCGTCGACCGCGAGCATGCCGGCGCCGAAGAGCATCGCGAGCGCAACCGCACTGCCCACCCCGCCATGGCTCCCCGCCGCGAACGCGAACAGCGCTGCCTGTGAAATGGTGTCGAACGAGAGCGCGAAAAGCACGCCAACGGCGGCCACCGCCCACGCCCGCTTGACCGCGAAGAACCGTGAGAGCAGGTGCGCTCTGAAGCCCACCGCACGCACGACCTCTCCCGGACGGGCGCACACCACCGCGCGCAGGTTCAGGAACGCAAGACCGAAAAGGAACGCGATCGACACGGTCGTGCCGGTCGTCTCGAGCCATGCGGGTGTCTGCCATTGGCGCGCAAGGGTCGAGGCGAGGAGAGCGACGATGACGACCACTGCGCCGTGACCGAGCGCGAAGAGCGCCCCGGCCCGGCCGGCGAGCTGCGGGTTGGCCTGCGCGTTGTAGCGCGTGAGGCCATCGACCGTCGCGAGATGGTCCGCGTCCAGACCATGGCGAAGGCCCAGAAGGAGTGCGACGGCGCAAAGGCCGGCCCAGCTGGCGGGAAGTTCGTGCAGCAACACAGACTCCGAATTGCGGTAGGAAGATTGTTGCACGTTTTCCTACCGTTCGCCAAAGCGCAACGGCGTTCCTTTAAGTGGAACGATTCACGACCGCGGAATGAGGTGCTGGTGCCCCTGGTGGTGATGGTGATAGCCCGGTGCGCCATGCGCGTCGCCGGGCTGCACCGTGATCAGATTGATGTGGCCGTGGCGCACACCGCGCTCGGCCTGGGTGTGCGACGCGAATGAACGCACGGTGCCCGTCGGGCCCTTGAGCACCACCGTTTCGAGGCAGTGCTCGTGATCGAGATGCACGTGCATGCTCGCGACCACGAGATTGTGATGCTCGTGCTGCGCACGGGTGAGGCGCTCCGCCAGATCGCGCTCGTGGTGGTTGTAGACATACGAGAGACTCGCCACGCAGTACGACTTGGGATCGTCGGCGACCCGATGCGCTTCGACTTCGCGCCGCAGCAGGTCACGCATCGCTTCCGAGCGGCTGGCATAGCCATGGGCCGCGATCACGCGGTCGAACTCGCGCGCGAGGCCCTCTTCGATCGACATCGTGATCCGTTCCATGCATCGCCTCCATGTCCGCCGCCCGATTATAGGTGCGGGCGCGCGTGGCGCCGCTGCGCGCTCCTGCGTTATATTGCGCCGCTCCTTGCACAGGATTGCCATGCGCCTCGCTCGCTACATCACCGCTTCGATGCTTTGCCTGGTCGGGCTGGCCGCGACGGCCGCTGACGTGCCCAATGTCGCCGCAGCCTCCGATCTCCAGTTCGCGATGGAAGAGCTCGCCGGCGCTTTCACCCGCGACACCGGACGCCACGTGCGCCTGACCTTCGGATCATCGGGCAATTTCAGGCGCCAGATCGCGCAAGGCGCGCCGTTCGAGCTCTTCCTTTCCGCCGACGAGTCGTACGTGGATGCACTCGTGCGGGAAGGCAGGACGCGCGACGCAGGGGTCGTCTATGCCGTCGGCCGCATCGCGCTCGTCACGAGCAGTGGATCGCCGGTCGTGCCCGATTCGGATTTCGCGGGACTGCGCCAGGCGCTGGCACAAGGCGTCGTGACGCGGTTTGCCATTGCGAATCCGGAGCACGCGCCCTATGGCCGTGCCGCGCGGGAGGCGCTGATCAACGCCGGATTGTGGGAAGGCGTGAGGGGCAAGCTCCTGCTCGGAGAAAACGTCGCGCAGGCGGCGCAGTTCGCGCTCACACCGGATGTGCAGGCCGGCATCATCTCCTACGCGCACGCCCGCGCACCCGCGCTTGCGCAACGGTCGAGATTCGCGCTCATCGCGGAGACGTGGCACGCGCCGCTGCGTCAGCGCATGGTGCTCATGAAGAACGCCGGCGCCACTGCAACCGCGTTCTACACCTACATGCAGCAACCGGGCGCGCGCGGCATTCTGAGTCGCTACGGTTTTGGGCTCCCGGTGTCCTGATGGACTGGATGGCACTCTCGCTTTCGTTGAAGCTTGCGGCATGCACCGCGCTCATCCTTGCCCCCGTGGGTGTGCTGCTCGGCCGGGCGCTGGCGTGGCGACGCTTTCCTGGGAAGAGCTTCGCCGAAGCTCTCCTCGCATTGCCTCTCGTGCTGCCGCCGACGGTGCTCGGCTATTACCTTCTCACGGCAATGAGCGCGCAGTCGCCGCTCGGCCGTCTGCACGAGTCGCTCGTTGGAGGTTCGCTCGTGTTCACTTTCCCGGGGCTTGTCGCGGCGTCGATCATCGCCAATCTGCCCTTCGCCATCCAGCCGATGCAGAGAGCGTTCCAGGCGATATCACCGGACGTTCGCGATGCGGCCACCTGCTGCGGAATGCGGGCCTGGAGCGTCTTCCGGCGCATCGAGTTGCCGCTGGCGTGGCCCGGCATCGTTTCTGCGCTGGTGCTCACGTTTGCCCATACGCTCGGCGAATTCGGCGTCGTGCTGATGGTGGGCGGCAACATTCCCGGTGAGACACGCACGGTGTCCATCGCCATTTATGATCGCGTGCAGGCGTTCGACGACCACGGGGCAGGCATGATGGCGGCCATCCTGCTCGCGCTTTCTCTGACAGCGATCATGGCCGTCTACATGACGACGGCTTCGCGCGACGTGCGCCGCTGAAAGCTTCAGTGCACGACACCGGTCTCAACGTGACCATCGCTCAGGATGGGCCGATCCCGTTGCGCGCGAGCTTCAACTGTGCGCGCGCCACCGTAATGGGTCTCGTGGGTCCTTGGGGGAGCGGCAAGACGACCCTGCTCCGCTGCATCGCCGGGCTGCATCAACCGCAGCACGGCACGATTCGCTGTGGCGGTGCGACGTGGCTCGATACCGCCGCGCACATCAACATGCCTGCCCAGCAGAGGCGCGTGGGTTTCGTCTTCCAGAACTACGCGCTGTTTCCGCATCTTACGGCCTGCCAGAACGTCATGGCGGCGATGACGCGCGTCGCCGATTCGGAGCGCACACAACGCGCCCGGTCTCTTCTCGCCCGGGTGCACCTCGCCGGTCTCGAGCAGCGGCGGCCCGCCGAACTGTCGGGCGGACAGCAGCAGCGCGTGGCCGTCGCCCGCGCGCTCGCCCGCGATCCCCACGTGCTGCTGTTGGACGAGCCTTTCGCGGCGGTCGACCGGGTGACCCGCCGCAAGCTCTATGTCGAGCTTGCCGAGATGCGGCGGGATCTCGACATGCCCGTGGTGCTCGTGACCCATGACCTCGACGAGGCCGCGATGCTTGCCGACGAGCTTTGCATCCTGCACCGCGGCCGAACGCTGCAGCAGGGCGATCCTTACCATGTGGTGAGCCGGCCCGAAAGCACGCTGGTCGCGCGTCTCGTCGACGTGAAGAACATATTCCCCGCCTCCGTGCTGGCCCAGGTGCCCGAGCGTGAAGTGACCATGCTCGACTGGCAGGGCATTCATCTGGAAGCCCGCGCCGCGCCGCAGTTCACGGTCGGCACGCGCGTCGCATGGGCTTTGCCGTCCGACGGCGTGATTCTGCATCGGCGCGATCGCCCGTCTCGGGGCGAGCACGAGAATCCATTGCGCGGAACCGTCGCCGAATTCGTTCCCCTCGGCGCGCAGGCGCATCTCACGATTCATATCGAGGGCCGACCGGACATGGCGCTCGTCACCACGGTGTCGGTGCACGTGGCGTCGCGAAACCGCATTGAACGAGGCGAGCAGGTCGGACTATCGCTACTCGCGCAGAGCATTCATGTCATGGCTTGGCAGGAGGAAAGGGAGGAAACCGCAAGCGACGAGGCAAGCCCTCTCGTCTGACTCGCAACACTGCATCGAGCGCACGCCGCGATGCTCGTGCAGCCAAACGCCGCACGAGCAGAGAATGCCGCGCGCGAATTTCCGATTCAGTCGAGCGGCAAATGCCGGACAAGCCGATGCCGCGGCCAACAGCGCCGCGGCATCGTTCACATCACATCAGAGTGCTGAACCTACTTGAGCTTGGCAGCCACCGGTACTGCATTGTTCGGGTTGGGTGAGCCAGGCAGCGGCGCCCGCAGGAACGGGAAGTCGTTCGCGAAGAACGCGTCCGATACGTAGGCCCCGTCGGTGTACTTGAGCGAACCCGCCGGCGCATTGGCGGGCGTGCAGCCGCCGATCGACAACGTACACAGCACGCCCATCGCAACACGGAGCTCGATGTCCACCACGTCGTCGCCGGGCCTGCGTCCGTTCGGGAACCCGGCGTTGTCACCACCCAGCACTCCGAGACGATTCTGCGCGCCCTTGGCCGCCGGTGCGATGGCAGTGTTGAGACGCAGCATCTCGGAAGCAGTGACGTTTGCAGGCTGATTGAGCCCCGTGACACCGGTGAGGAATGCGGCGACCAGGTCGGTGCGCGGGAAGTTGGTCGGCGCCTTGACGCCCGCACTTCCGAACAGCGCCTCGAGCAGCGTCGGCAACGTGGGGTTGGTCACGTAATCGGCGAACTGCGCGTCGTCCTTGGGCTCGCTTGCGTTGAACTTGTTCTTGTCCTTGAGCCCAATGACGATTTCGTTGACCAGCGGCATGCCGAGGCGCGAAACCTGCACCAGGTCGCCGCTGGGGGTCGTCGGATCGAGCCCGCTTCCCGGCGTCGACGAGAGGACCTGCGATGCCGGAAGGCTCGCCGTCGTCCATCCACCGATGATGGTGCCCTTGCCTTCAGTGAGACATGCAGTGGGTACTTCCATGATGATCGACGTAACGTTCTTGTCAGCCAGGTTGTCGACGGTGGCGGTCTCCGCGCGAGGGTTGAGCTCGACCGCCGGATACTTGATGTTCACGAGATCGAACGTCTCGCCCAGGTTGACCACGAACGGATCCTTGCGCTGACCGACGAACACGCGTCCGGTACCTGCGCATCCCGGGATGGCCATGTCGTACACGTGCTTGTTAGCGTACGCGATGTAGTTCTTGATCGTCTTCATGCCGATGTTGTCCACCGGCTTCTCGAACACCGTGCTGCCGGTGCGCGTATTCACCACCGCCTGGGTCGTGCCGGTGCGCCGCAGCCCCCGAATGATGTTGAGGCTGTAGCGCTCATGCACGTTGAGTCCGGGATCGTTGGGGGAATCGACATCCTTGGACCCGTTCTGCACCAGCGGGATCGACACCGCCTTGCCGCCGACGTTGAGCTTGTTGTCGTCGTTCACGTTCTGGAACTTGAACTGGAACGTGATGTTCTCCCGTGCGCCGCCATCGTTGTTGACGTGGATCTCGTACACCGCGTTCGAATCGAGCTTGAAGTAGTTCGGACCACCGTACGGGTCCTGCAACGGCACGTAATTGGCGACAAGCACGACGTACTGATCACGTCCGGGCTCATAGCTCCTGAACATGTAGAAGTCAGTGCCGTCGACCTTGGGCATGCCGGCGATAAATGGGGCTTCGCGATGGCTCGACGCGTGGAGCGACGGGGCCCAGGCAGCGGCCAGGGCAGATGCGATCAACATCGGTGCGGCAAGGCGCCGCAACGGGGGCAACACAGGCGTTGACATACTTGACCTCCGGGTCGTGGATTCGGGAACGGCGCGACTGATGCGCGCCGCCGGCTACCAACGTCCCTACCGAAGGTCCGCTGCGGCCGTGAAGTCGTGTACGCAGATCAGGCCCGGCTGGATGCATCGGGATGCAATAAACGTAATGCGCCCGTGCCGACCCGCTTTTCGGCCTATCGCAGTTCGGCCTATCGCAGTTCGGCCATGAGGCTTCCGATCGCCCGCCGCACCTGCGCCTCGTAGCTCACCCCGAACAGGTTGAGGTGATTAAGCAGGTGATACAGGTTGTAGAGCGTCCGGCGGACCGGGTACCCGGGGCTCAGTGGCCATGCGTCCGCATAGGCGGCGTAAAACGACGGCTCGAAGCCGCCGAAGAGCTCGGTCATGGCGATGTCGGTTTCCCGGTCGCCGTAGTACACCGCCGGATCGAAGATCACCGGCTCGCCGGTCGCCAACGACGCGGCATTGCCGGACCACAGGTCGCCATGGACGAGCGAGGCCGCGGGAGCATGGCCGTTCAGCAGGGCCGGCACATGTGATAGCAAGGGCTCACCTTCTTCGCCGACGCTCCGGTACCCGCCGTGAGCCGCGCGGGCGATCTGGGGCCGCAAGCGGCGCTCGATGAAGAATGTCGCCCAGTCCGTTTCCCATGCATTGGCCTGCGGCGTGGCGCCGATCGTGTTGTCGCGGCTCCAGCCGTGACACGCGGACGTAATGCGATGCAAGGCGGCCAGCCTATGACCCAGGGCAGCACTTCGGCCGGTACCCCGCAGCTCCAGCCATTCGAGTGCCAGCCAGGCGTGGCCGGCGGCGGACTCGACGGCAATGACGGTCGGTACGCGAACTGCCGCCGCGGTCGCGAGCTCGCGCAGACCAGCCGCTTCGGCTTCATACCTCTCGTACGAAGTCGCGCGCCCGAGCTTCAGAAAATACGATCGCGGGCCGGCGTCGAGCCGCCACGTGCTGTCGAACGTACTGCGCGCCGCGCGTTTCCAGCGAATCTCCAGGCCTGATGCTGCATCGGCGGAAAGCGCTTTCGCCACCGCCCGGCGCAGCGCCTGGCTCGCCGGATGCGCGTCAATCAATGCACCTCCTCGCCTCGATGCGCGTGTCGGGCTGAATCACCGCCGCAAGGCATCGATGCCGCGCCCCACCCCATCCAGAGTCAACGGGAACATGCGCGCACCGAGCACCTGCAGCAGCAGTTGCGTGGAGCGCGTGTATTCCCACGTGCGCGTCGGCTCGGGGTTGAGCCAGATGCTGCGTCGGAAATGATCCACGAGCCGCTTTATCCAGACGATCCCCGGCTCGTCGTTGGTCGACTCGACGCTGCCCCCACGCTCCAGAAGCTCGTAGGGGTTCATTGCCGCGTCGCCCACGAGGACGAGCTTCCAGTCGGGGCCGTAGGTGCGCAGGATCTCCAGCGTGGAGCGGCGTTCGTGGCGTCGCCGACGGTTGTCGCGCCACACGTGGTCGTACACGCAGTTGTGGAAGTAGAAGTGCTCGAGATGCCTGAACTCGCTCTTCGCGGCCGAGAAGAGCTCCTCGCATGCGCTGACGTGCGGGTCCATAGAACCGCCGACGTCCAGGAACAGCAGGACCTTGATGCGATTGCGGCGCTCGGCCACGAGATGGAGGTCCAGCCAGCCGGCGTTGCGCGCGGTGCCTTCGATCGTTCCAGGCATGTCGAGCTCCTCGGGCACGCCTTCGCGCGCGAGTCGCCGGAGCCTGCGCAGCGCGATCTTGAGGTTGCGCGTGTTGAGCTCCACGTCCCCGTCCAGGTTGCGGAACTGTCGCTCGTCCCACACTTTCGCCGCGCCGCGATGACCGCTGCCGGTGTGACCGACCCGAATGCCCTCCGGATTGAAGCCGTGGGCACCGAACGGGCTCGTGCCGCCGGTGCCGATCCATTTCGATCCGCCGGCGTGCCGCTGGTGTTGCTCGCGCAAGCGTTTCCTGAAAGTTTCGAGGAGCTCGTCGAGGCCACCGAGCTTGTCGATGTTCGCCTTGTCCTCGGCGGTCAGATGTCGCTCGAACGCCTTGCGCAACCATTCATCGGGAATGTCGCCGGTGACGTCGAACAGTGCCTCCACACCCGTGAAGTAGCTGCCGAACGCAAGATCAAACCGGTCGAAGTGCGCTTCATCCTTGACGAGACAAAGACGCGCCAGGGCGTGAAAGTCGTCGAGGGACAACGACACCACTCGTGCATCGAGTGCCTCGAGCAACGTGAGGAATTCGCGCGTCGACACGGGCAGGCGAGCTGCCTTGAGGTGGAGAAAGAAATCGACGAGCACCGCGGTGGTCCTTCGGGGTTCCTGAAGCCTCGATCGGTTTCGGCTCCGTCACTCGCGCTTGCGTCCCACGCCGCCGATGCGCGATCGGCCGGACTAGCTCTTGCCCGCTCGCGACATGAATACGATGCGCTCGAATAGATGCACATCCTGCTCGTTCTTGAGCAGCGCGCCGTGCAGCGGAGGGATCAGGACCTTGCGATCCGTACTGCGCAAGGCTTCGGGCGGAATCTCTTCGCTCAGCAGAAGCTTGAGCCAGTCGAGGAGCTCGGAGGTCGACGGCCGCTTCTTGAGACCGGGCACCTCGCGCAGATTGAAGAACACGTCGAGCGCCTCGCTCAACAGCGCCTTCTTGAGACCGGGGAAGTGCACGTCGACGATCCGCGACATCGTGTCGCGATCGGGAAATCGGATGTAGTGGAAGAAGCAGCGGCGCAGGAACGCGTCCGGCAGCTCCTTCTCGTTGTTGCTCGTGATGATGACGAGCGGGCGATGCGCCGCGCGCACGGTTTCCTGCGTCTCGTAGACGTGGAATTCCATCCGGTCGAGCTCGCGCAGGAGGTCGTTCGGAAATTCGATGTCGGCCTTGTCGACCTCGTCGATCAGCACCACGGCCGCTTCAGGGCATTCGAACGCCTCCCACAGCACGCCGCGCTTGATGTAGTTGCCGATGTCGGCCACCCGGGCATCGCCCAGTTGCGAGTCGCGCAGGCGCGACACCGCGTCGTACTCGTAGAGGCCCTGCTGTGCCTTGGTGGTCGACTTGATGTGCCACTGGAAAAGCGGTCGGCCGAGCGCCCGCGCAACCTCCTCGGCGAGCATCGTCTTTCCAGTGCCGGGCTCCCCCTTGACGAGCAGGGGACGCTCGAGCGCAATGGCCGCGTTGACGGCGAGCATGAGATCGGGTGTTGCGATGTAGGTGTCGGTGCCTTCGAAGCGCATGCGAGCCCCGCGATGGATGACGCAATGGTAATGCATCGCCCCGGCACGGCTGGCGACAGGTGCGTCTGGCACCGGCGTAAAATGAAACCGAAAATCACTGTCGCGGAACATCATGGAACTGCCCAAGAACGGATTCAGACGTGCAATGGCCGCCGGCACCCCGGTCGGCACCTGGCTTTCGAGCGGTGCTCCGGTCACCGCCGAAGCACTCGGCTGCGCGGGCTTCGACTTCCTGGTCGTGGACACCGAGCACACGCCTCTCGACCCGCCGCAACTGGTCGACGTCCTGCGCGCGGTCGCCGCGACACCGGCGCACGCGGTCGTGCGTCCCGCATGGAACGACATGGTGCTGATCAAGCGCATTCTCGACGCCGGCGCCAACACGCTGCTGATTCCGTGGGTGCAGAACGGCGACGAAGCACGTCGCGCCGTGTCGTACACGCGCTATCCGCCCGAGGGTGTTCGCGGCGTTGCATCCAATCATCGCGGCAGCCGGTACGGTCTCGTGCCCGACTACCTGCAGACCGCCGGCCAGGAAATCTGCGTCATCGTGCAGATCGAAACGCTTGCTGCCGTGCACCGCCTCGAGGAGATCGCCGCCGTACCGGGGATCGACTCCGTGTTCATCGGCCCCAACGACCTGGCGGCGTCGATGGGTCATCTGGGCGACATGCCGCACGCCGACGTGCAGCAAACGATCGAGGGCGTGGCCCGGCAGTGCCGCGATCTCGGCAAGCCCTGCGGCATTCTGGCTCCCAACGCGGAGGTGTGCGCCCGGTACATCGAATACGGCTTTTCATGGGTGGCCGTCGGGGCCGACCTGGGCTTCATGGTCGGACGCGCGACAGACGTGCTCGGTCAGGTGCGCGCGAGTGTGGCGGCTCGTCACGATCCTCGGTGACGGCGCTCATCACGCTCGAGCACGCCCATGGTGCCATGGTGCTCAGCCCGTCCACCGGCGGCGCGATTGCATCCTTCGACTGGAAAGGCGTGCCGGTGCTGCGCTCGACGGCGCGCGATGTTATCGAAGCCGGTGACGTTCGTCGCCACGCGTGCTATCCGCTCGTGCCGTACTCGAATCGCATCGAGCACGGACGTCTCACCTTCGGCGGCAAGACGCACGAACTGGCGCTCAATTTCGGCGACCATCCGCATGCCATTCACGGGGTCGGCTGGCAACGGTCGTGGACGGTGCAAAGCGCAACCAGCACCACGGCCCTGCTCTCGCTCGAGCATCGGCCAGGAGCCGCCGACAGCGACGACGCGCGTGCCTGGCCGTGGCCCTTCGCCGCGACGCAGTGGTTCCAGCTGAGCGAAGCGGGCCCAGGTGCCATCACGCTGCGCATGAAGCTCACGATCTCCAACATCGGCAAGGAGACGTTTCCGTTCGGCCTCGGCTGGCATCCGTTCTTTCCGTGTGAGCCCCTGACGCGGCTTGCCTTCACGGCAGGCGGCGTGTGGGAGACCGATGCCACCATGATTCCCACGGCCCATGTCCCCGCCCAAGGACTCTACAGCTTCGATCCTGGACGCGCGATCGGGGACGCGATCCTCGACAACATCTACACCGAGTGGTCGGGCGAGGCGGAGCTCAGCGACCACACCTCGTCGCGGATCACGACCCTGCGCGGCGACACGACCTCGCCGTACTTCGTCGTTTACATTCCACCGCATCACACGTTTCTGGCGATCGAGCCCGTGACGCAGATGACCGACGCGTTCAATCGGGCCGAGCGGGGTGAGCGCGACACCGGCACGCGCCTCCTCGCCGCCGGCGAATCGTTCTCGAGCACCATGGAAATCATCGCCCGCGAGCTGTCATGAGCGAGACCACACCCTTCGAATGCGTGCTGGATGCGCGGGCAAGCCTCGGCGAAGGCCCCGTATGGTCACTGGTCGAACGGGTCCTCTACTGGGTGGACATCAACGCGCCATCGCTCAACCGGTTCGATCCCGTCAGCGGACACAACACCACGCTGCCCATGCCGGAGTCCATCGGCTGCTTCGCGCTGCGGCGTGCAGGCGGATTCGTCGCCGCGCTCCGCAGCGGCGTGTGGCATCTCGACGCCGATGCCCACCCGCAACGAAAGATCGCCGCTGCCCCGTACGATCAGGCAACACATCGCTTCAACGATGGTCGGTGTGATCCGCAGGGTCGCTTCTGGCCCGGCACGATGAACGAGCGCCACGACGGCGCTTCAGCCGTGTTGATGCGGCTCGACGGGGACGATCGCCTCACGCCGATGGTTGAAGGCGTGACCATCTCCAACGGGCTGGCCTGGAGTCCCGACGGTCGCACGATGTATCACGCGGACACGCCATCGCAAACGATTCGCGCGTACGACTTCGACCCGGCGGAAGGATCGATCACGAACGGGCGCGTCTTTTTCAGGTTCACCGCCGATGCGGATCGCCCGGATGGCGCCGCCGTCGACAGTGATGGCTGCTACTGGGTGGCGCTCTACAACGCGGGGGCGGTGGTGCGTTTCGCGCCGGACGGGCGACTGCTTGCCCGATACGAACTCGCGGCAAAGTGTCCGACGATGTGTGCGTTCGGTGGCGCCGATCTGCGCATGCTCTACGTCACCACCGCGCGGCAGCGGTTGAGCGACGACGAGCTCGCGCGGCTGCCGCATTCGGGCGGGATCTTCGCGATGCGCGTGGCGACGCCGGGCCTCCCGGAGCCGTTCTACGTTGGATAGGCTCACTCTGTGTCCGTCGCTGTACGCGCCTGGCGAGCGTCTGATCCAGAGCGCATGACCGTTAGCGCGTCCATCGTCATTACCGCGGGCGAGCCTGCCGGCATCGGCCCGGAGCTCTGCGCGATGCTCGCGCGACGCCATCAGATAAGTCCCTATGCCGCGCGTCTGGTCATCATCGGTGACCGCGACGTACTCGAATCACGCGCCGAACGCATCGGGCTGCGTCATGGTTACGTGCCGTTCGATCCTTCACGCCGCGAGGTCACGTCCTCGATCGAGGTGTGGCACGCACCCGTGACGGTGCCCGTCACTCCGGGCTCTCCCGATCCGGCCAATGCGGCGAGTGTCATGGCGATGCTCGAGCGAGCGTGCGATGCGTGTGCCACCGGCGAATTTTCCGCGCTCGTCACGGCTCCGGTTCAGAAAAGCGTGCTGCTCGACGCGGGCTACGCGTTTTCCGGGCACACCGAATTCTTCGCCGAGCGCACGTCGACGCCGCGCGTCGTGATGCTTCTGGTGGGCGGCAGCGCCGACGCAACGCTGCGCGTGGCACTCGCCACCACGCATCTGCCGCTTGCGGAGGTCCCGCGCGCGATCACCCGCAAGGTGCTCGATCCGACGATCGCGATCCTCGCGCAGGAGCTGAGCACGCGTTTCGGCTTGACCGACCCGCGCATCGCCGTCTGCGGTCTCAACCCGCACGCCGGCGAAGGTGGACATATGGGACGCGAAGAGATCGACGTGATCGCGCCCGCCATCGCGGCAGCCCGTGCACATGGAATACGGATCGAAGGACCGGTACCGGCGGATACGATCTTCGTGCCGGCGCAAGCGCGCGAGTTCGATGCCATTCTGGCCATGTATCACGATCAGGGGCTGCCACCGCTCAAGGCGGCAAGCTTCGGCCAGGGCGTCAACGTGACGCTCGGCCTGCCATTCGTGCGCACCTCGGTGGACCATGGCACCGCGCTCGACCTCGCCGGCGATCCAGCCCGCGCCGCAATGGCCGACGATGGCAGCCTGCATTGCGCGCTCAAGCTGGCCATCGATCTTGCTTCACGTGCGTCCGACCACCCCGGCCTCGCACAGCGATGAGCCTGCAAGTCCGTTAGCGGAGTCATGACGCCATCGCGAGTGTCGAATTGATCGTTCACGCGGGTCACGTCCCCCGCAAGCGCTTCGGACAGAACTTCCTGGTCGACGCGCATTACATCACCCGCATCGTCGACGCCATTGCGCCGCAGCCGCAGGACAACATGCTCGAGATCGGACCCGGCCTCGCGGCCCTCACCGGCGCGTTGATCGCGCGCGCGGGACGCCTCACCGCAATCGAGATCGACCGCGACCTCGCGGCGCGGCTCGCGCAGACATGGCCGCCGAACAAGCTCAACCTCGTAGTCGCCGATGCGCTGGCTATCGATTTCTCGCAATTCGGTCCGCGGCTGCGCGTGGTGGGCAATCTGCCCTACAACATCAGCTCGCCGATGCTCTTTCGTCTCGCGCTCTACGATGCTTCGCTCACCGATGTGCACGTGATGCTGCAGAGGGAGGTCGTGGCACGCATGACGGCGGCGCCGGGCACAGCCGACTATGGGCGGCTCACCGTCATGCTTCAGGTGCGCTTTGCGGTGACGCGGCTCTTCACGGTTCCGCCTGGAGCTTTCCGCCCGCAACCGAAGGTCGACTCCGCGATCGCACGGCTCGTCCCGCTGTCGCAGGAACGACCCCATATCGCCGATCCCGCACTGTTCGAGCGCGTGGTCGCCGCAAGCTTCGGTCAACGTCGCAAGACGCTGCGCAACGGTCTGCGCGCGGTGTGCGACGATGCGACGATCGAAGCCGCGGGCATCGACCCATCCTGTCGTGGAGAGACGCTTTCAGTCCTGGACTTCGTGCGCCTTGCGAACATCATCGATGCGAAAGCGCGCGAGGCCCGTGATCCACGTTCATGACCGCCGCAAGCGGCTGGCGCTCAACATTCGCCAAAAACTCCCCGCAGTGTTCAACCGCTCAGTGAAGGTCTGAAAAGCTGCATCACCCCCATTTCCAGCCAGTGAATCGGCAGCATGAGGACAAGCTGCGCGACCACGATGAAGATGAGCGGCGACAGATCGAGCGTGCCGCCGAAGGGCGGAATCATTCGGCGTATCGGGGCGAGAAAGCGGAACGTGAGCGCATTGAGCAGACCCGCCAGGGGCCCGTCCGGCGCGACCCATGACAGGATCGCCTGGAGGAACACGGCGATGATGAGAATCCAGATCACCGCCTTGAGGAGCTCCACCATCGCCAGCAGCGCGAAGATCGGCACGAACGCCGCCGTCACCACTCGCGTTGCGAGCACGGCCAGCACGAGCAGCCACACCCATTGCGACAGCCACGCGAGAAGGAGCGTGGCCCAGTCGACGCCGCGCAGGCCCGGGATCACCCGTCGCGTGGG
>JALYXY010000145.1 GCA_030946875.1 Pseudomonadota bacterium
GCGCCGTGTGCTCCGGTGTACGTGAATTTCGACGCGCACATGCAGGAAGCAGCGCTCGAAGCGCCGCTGCCGCCGATCGATCCGGCACGTTACCGGCCTTACGTCGCATCGATGCCCGGGACGGCGCAGCTCGACGCGGCCATCGACTTGCTCGCCGGCGCGTCGGATCCGCTGATCCTCGCCGGTCGGGCGTCGCGCGACGAGGGTGCCTGGCGCTTGCGGGTCGAGCTCGCTGAAAGGCTCGGTGCGCGCGTGCTCACCGATCTCAAGGTCGGTGCTGCCTTTCCTACCGATCACGCGCTGCACGCGGCGCCGCCGAGCGTGCTCACGAGCGCTGATATCGCCGCCGCGATTGCACTCAGCGATGTCGTGCTGAGCCTCGACTGGGTGGACCTCGCCGGTACGCTCAGCGTGGCATTCCAGGGAGAGGCGCGCGCGAAGGTGATTCATGCGTCGCTCGACCACACGCTGCACAACGGGTGGAGCATGGATCACCAGGGGCTGCCACCCGTCGACGTGATGCTCGCGAGCGACCCCGACGCGGCGGTGACGCTGCTGCTCGAACGTTTGAGGATGCGAACGCGCGCCGCGCGCGTGTTCGGTACATCGCCGGGCAGCGATCTGCGAAGCGATGCACCGCGACCCGACAGCGCGGCCGCCGTTGCGGTTGGGGACAAGCCCGCCGCGGCCCAGAGCGAAGACAAGCCTGACACCGTGGCGCTCGCGCGCGCCCTGCGCGAAGCGGTCGGCGATCGTGCGGTATCGCTCGCGCATCTGCCGCTGTCGTGGGACGGTGCGTCATGGCCGTTTCGCCACCCGCTCGACTATCTCGGATCGGACGGCGGCGGTGGCATCGGCGCCGGCCCGGGCATCGCCGTGGGAGCCGCGCTGGCGTTGCGCGGCACCGGTCGGCTCCCGATCGCCGTGTGCGGAGATGGGGACTATCTGATGGGCGTGACTGCGCTATGGACTGCTACGCATTACGGCATTCCATTGCTGCTCGTAGTGGCCAACAACAATTCGTTCTACAACGACGAGGTGCACCAGGAGCGTATGGCACGGATGCGCGATCGTCCGGTGGAGAACAAATGGATCGGCCAGCGGATCGACGATCCTGCCATCGATCTCGCGGCGATGGCGCAAGCACAGGGTGCCTTTGCAATCGGTCCCGTGACCCGGTTGGCGGAGCTTCGTGAAGCGTTCACGCGTGCCATCGCGGCCGTCGACGAAGGTCGCGTCGCCGTGGTCGACGTGCGCATCGCCACCGGCTATACCCCGTCGATGAGCGCAGCCTTGACGCCGGGCAAGGTGCGCTGATGGCAGCAGGCGTCGAGGGCCCCGCCAAACCCGCGCCGATGGATAGCGCGGCACGGCAGGCGCTCGAGGTAGAGGACATCACCAAGCGCTTCATCACGCCCGAAGGCACCGTCACGGCGGTCGATCACCTGTCGCTGCACGTGCCGCCCGGCGAGTTCCTGTCGGTGATCGGACCTTCGGGCTGCGGCAAATCCACGCTCTTCAACATCATCGGCGGCTTGGTCGGTGATTACGAGGGTCGCGTGTCCGTGGGTGGGGAAACCATTTCCGGAACTCATCCGGCGATCGGGATGGTGTTTCAGGAGGAGTCGACGTTTCCCTGGCGCACCGTGCTCGAGAACGTGGCCTTTCCGCTGGAGATCTCCGGCGTGCCGCGGCCCGAGCGCCTCGAGCGCGCGCGTCGGTTCGTGTCGATGGTGGGCCTCGACGGGTTCGAGCGAACGTTCCCGAGCGAGCTTTCCGGCGGCATGCGGCAGCGCGTCGCGATCGCCCGCACGCTCGCCTCCGAACCCAAGATCCTCCTGATGGACGAGCCCTTCGCGGCGCTCGACGAGCAGACGCGCCTTCTTCTCGGTGACAAGGTCCTGCAGATCCAGCAGGCGCTGCGCCAGACGACGCTTCTCATCACCCACAACATCACCGAAGCGGTCCAGCTTTCGGACAAGGTGCTGGTCATGACTTATCGGCCGGGTCGCCTGAAGCGTATCGTCGACATCGATCTGCCGCACCCGCGCGACTCGGAAGTGGTGGGTAGCCTCGCGTTCGGCCGTTACGTCGCCGAAATCTGGCACGACCTGCGCGAGGAGGCGAGTCTCGGCATGCGCGACGACGAGTCGCGTGCACTGCATCGCGCGGAGAAAGCGTAGTGGCGTCCTCGCGCGCAGCCGAGTCGCGCTTCGTGCCCGCGCTGACGGGCTGGGGAACGCTCGTCGCGGCGCTCCTCATCATCGAGGCGCTCATCGCCTCGGGATTCATCAACGCCTTCGTGGTGCCGAAGCCGTCACAGGTGCTTGCGGCCATTCCGCGAATCGTCACCGAAGAAGACGTGGCGCATCGGTTCGGCCAGACCGCGCTCGAGGTGCTGTGGGCGAGCCTCATGCTCACGGTGATCGGGCTCGGCATGGGCATGCTGCTCTATCGCTTCGCGCTTCTTCGTCGCGCGACCGAAACCTGGGTCGCGGCGCTTGCGTCGGCGCCGATCGTGCTCATGTATCCGCTGTTCCTGGTGATCTTCGGTCGCAGCCCGACGACCATCGTGATGATCGGATTCGCGGCAGGGCTTCCTCCCGTGATACTGAAGACGGTAGAGGGTCTCGCCGGCACCCGCAGCGTGCTCGTGAATGTCGGCCGGAGCTTTCGCCTGACCAACACGCAGCTCTTTCACAAGATCCTGCTGCCTGCCGCGTTGCCGTCCATATTCGTGGGGCTCAGGCTGGGACTCATCTTCGCCATGATCAACATCGTGGGCGTCGAGTTTCTGATCAACTTCGGTGGACTGGGTCAGCTCATCAACGAGCTTGCCGAGCGCTACGACCTTCCGGGCACCTACGGCGCGATCCTGTTCGTGATCCTCGTCTCCGTGCTGTTCTTCTATCTCACCGGGAGGGCCGAGCAGTGGCTGCGCCGGGGCACGTGATCGCCACGCACGACATGGGCTCGCGCCGGGATCCGAAGGGCACCGGCGTGCTCGCTTTGCGCATCGGCATCATCGCGACGGTGCTTGCCTTGTGGCAGGGTCTCGCTGCATCCGGATGGCTCTTTCGGGACGTGGTGCCGCCGCTGACGGTCATCGCCAACGCGATCGTGCGCCTGCTCGGGTCCGGCGAGTTCTACGGCCATCTCGGGATCACGGCCGCCGAAGTGGGTGGGGCGCTCGCCGTCGGCGGGATTTCCGGCGTGATCGTGGGCATTGCGCTCGGGGCGAACCGTTTTCTTTCCCGCGCGTTCGAAGACTTCATCTACTACCTGGGTCCGACGCCCAAGATCATTTTCTTCCCCATTATGATCATGTGGTTTGGCGTGGGTCCCGGCTCGAAGGTGGCAATGGGCGTGCTGTCGTGCTTCTTTCCGATCGTCGTGAGCACCGCCGGTGGCATGCGCGAAATCGACAAGGTGCTGATAAGGGTCGGACGCAGCTTTCGCCTCACTACCGCCCAGATGATCACCAAGATCTACCTGCCCGCCATGCGCACGCCGATCGTGAATGGCATCCGGCTGGGGCTGGGCGTCGCGATCATCGGTACGCTGCTCGCCGAAACCAAGCTCAGCAACCGAGGTCTGGGGCACCTCGTGATCCAGGCGTACGCCGTGTTCGACATGCCGCGCATGTACGCACTGCTGACGGTGCTCTTCGTGCTGGCGATCGGTGTGAACGCGCTGATCGGTCGGCTCGCCATTGCGCGCCGCCGCTGATCACCGCACTTGAGGTCATCAATGCCCCCGCTCGACAACCAAGCCCAGCTGCCGCTGCCGCAGCACCGCGATCTCTATTTCGGCGGGGCGTGGCACGCTCCACGCGGCGGTTATGTGTCCACGCTCAATCCGGGCAATGGCCAGTCGCTCGGCGATGTAGCGCAGGCGGATGTCGCAGACGTGGAGGATGCGGTGGCGGCCGCCGAAGCCGGTTTCGTGACGTGGCGCGCGGTGGCCCCGCTCGAGCGGGCGAAAATCCTGCGCCGAATCGCCGAGATCCTGCGCACCAATGCGCGTGAGCTTGCGATGATCGATGCCGCCAATTGCGGCAATCCGGTGCGCGAGATGACGAGCGACGCCATCATCGCTGCCGCACAGCTCGACTTTTTCGCAGGCTTGGTCACCGAGATGAAGGGCGCATCGATCCCCATGGGGCCCGACGCGATCAACTTCTCGGTGCGGGAGCCACGTGGCGTGGTGGCACGCATCATCCCGTTCAATCATCCGTTCATGTTTGCCGCCGGCAAATCTGCGGCACCGCTTGCCGCCGGCAACAGCATTCTGATCAAGCCGCCGGATCAGGCACCGCTCTCGTCGTTGCGGCTTGCGGAGTTGATCGGTGACCTGTTGCCGCCAGGCGTGTTCAACGTCCTCCCTGGCGACCGTCGCACGGGCGCGGCGCTGGCGTCGCATCCTCGAATCGCCATGGTGGCCCTGATCGGCAGCGTGGCCGCGGGACGCGCGGTGATGCGCGCGGCGAGCGATACGGTGAAGCCGGTGCTGCTCGAGCTCGGCGGAAAGAACGCTCTCATCGCCTACCCCGATGCCGACCCTGAAGAGGTCGCGGGCGCGGTGGTTGGCGGCATGAACTTCACCTGGTGCGGCCAGTCGTGCGGGTCGACCAGCCGCGCCTTCGTGCACCGTGGCATCTACGATGCGGTGCTTGCGCACGTCGAGGCTGCGGTCGCGCGTTTCAAGCCTGGGGTGCCGACCGACGACGCCACCACCATGGGCGCGATCGTGAGTCGCACGCAGTGGGAGCGCGTGAAGGAGTTCATCGACTCGGCCAACGCGGAGGGCGCGCGTCTCGTGCATGGCGGGTCAGCGCCGACGGATCCAGCGCTCGCGCACGGATTTTTCATGCACCCGACCGTGTTCGCGGACGTGACCTCCACCATGCGCATTGCGCGGGAGGAGATCTTCGGGCCCGTGCTCGCCGTGCTGCCATGGCAGGACGAGGCGACGATGCTCAAAGAGCTGAACGAGGTACCGTACGGCCTCACGTGCTCGATCTGGACCAACGACATCTCGCAGGCGCACCGCACCGCGATGGCCGTTTCGGCGGGATATGTGTGGATCAACGAGGTCGGCAAGCACTTTCTCGGCGCGCCCTTCGGAGGCACGAAGCAGTCTGGCTTCGGACGCGAGGAATCGATCGAGGAGCTCCTGTCCTTCACGCAGGAAAAGAACATTCACGTACGACTGCGGCCCGCCAGTGCAAGGCGGTGAGCGCGTCGTGCGCAAGGAGCCGACATGCCGATGATGACGCATCAACAGATCCACGCTCTCCTGGTGGGTGTCGCGACCCTGCAGAAGGTCGACGCCGACGCTTTCGCGCAGACGCAGTACACCGAGCGCAGCCGCTTCAATCACGGGCATTACGTCGCGGTGCTGCGTGACGTCGCGGGCGAGGGCGATCCTGCGAACGTGACGCAGCTGCTCGCGTGCATGACCCTCGCACGCATGACGCCGCACCCGCCTGATCGTGTGGCCCAAAACGAGCGTTGGGAACTCGAGCAGGTGCGCAGGCTCTTTCCGGACTAGGTGAAGCTGTTGGCCTGCGCCGACACACCAACGCATTGCGCGCGCCAATTTGCACGTCACCGTCGGGGCGCGTGGACCTCCGACGAGCGCACGGTACGGTGCCAACTGAATGAGGATGGGAGAGACAGCATGAGCAGCGGCATACGTATCCTTGGCATACCCGGAAGCCTCCGGCGTGGCTCGTACAACAGCGCGGCGCTGCGCGCTGCACAGGGTCTCGTGCCGCCGGGCACGTCCCTCGATATCTTCGAGCTCGAAGGCATTCCACCCTTCAACCAGGATGACGAGCAACGGCCACCACAACGCGTGATCGAGCTGAAGCAGGCCGTCCGTGCTGCCGATGCGATCCTGTTCGCGACCCCGGAATACAACTACTCGGTGCCGGGCGTACTGAAGAATGCGATCGACTGGGCATCCCGTCCATACGGTGACAGCGCCTGGCATGGCAAGCCGGTTGCGGTGATGAGCGCCTCGATCGGACTTCTGGGAGGGGCCCGCGCCCAGTACCATTTGCGTCAGAGCTTCATCTTCCTGGACATGTACCCGCTGAATCACCCCGAGGTCATGATCGGGCAAGCCGCGCAGCGTTTCGATGGCACGGGAGCACTCACCGACGGCACGACCCGTGAGTTGATCCGGACGCTGCTCGCCAATCTGGTGAGCCGCACGGAGTGGCTTCGCTCGTCACCACCGCCGCGCTCGCTGTGAAGGAGCGCGACGAGACTCAGGGCGCGGGAGCCGCGGTCCCCCCCCGGATGGGAAGCCCTGCCATGCCCTCGGCGGCGGCCACGAGCACGTTCCTGCGCGTGCTGGCGCACGAGTTGCGAAATTACATCGCACCGATGCACAACGCGATGCATCTGTTGCGGTTGAAGTTACGCGCGGATCCCACGCTCGCGCCCGTGCTCGATATCGTCGAACGTCAATTGACCGCGATGGCCGCGACGCTCGAAGCCGTCAGCGACGCCGACCGCGCACGCCATGGTCAGATCGGCCTCCATCGATCGTCGGTGCCTGTGCAGGAGCTCGTCGATCGCGCGCTCGAGATGCTCCCGAAGGCGCTTGCTACCCAGAAAGAGCGCGTCATCGTCGAAGTCGACGCGGCTTCCGGCAAGGTCCATGTCGATGGCGCACGCATCGGACGCGCGCTCGCCAACGTTCTCGACAATGCGCTGCGTTACGCGAGCGACTCGCCCGTGCATCTTCGCGTGCACGGGACCGCTGATGCGCTCGAGATCGTAGTCGAAGACGCGGGTCCTGGCATTCCCGGGAATCTGGGCGCCGGCATTCTCGAGTTTTTCGCCATCCCGCATGAGCCCGGGCACGGCCTGGGTATCGGCCTGCCGCTCGCCGCGGCCATCGTGCGAGCTCACGGCGGCGAGCTCGCCGTCACCCGCGCCGCCGCCGGGGGCACCCGCGTCGTCATGCGGCTGCCGCGCGCGTCGCGAGTGGACACGGCGCCGACGAGCACCGTTCAAGTTTCTGGGGAGACGCGGCCATCCGACGTCGAGCAGACGCAGTCAACTCGCGCAGTGTCCCGGCGAGTGCTCCTCGCGGACGACAGCGCGGCCGTGCGCACCTCCCTCACCGAACTTCTGCAGGAGATGGGGCACGAGGTGCGGGCGGTGCCCGACGGCGCCGAGGCCGTTACGATGGCGCAGGCCTGGGGACCCGAATTCGTGCTCCTCGACATTCACATGCCCAAGCTCAATGGCTTCGACGCTGCACGCCGCTTGCGGGCCCTTTATCCTTCCTCGACGATGCAGCTCGTGATGATGAGCGGAGATGGTCTCGACGAGGCCATGCGTCGCGGGGCCCGCCAGGCTGGTTTCGACCATTGCGTCGACAAGGGGCTTGCGATCGGCGAGCTCGCGGGGCTCCTGGCAGCGGGCGGCGGCTGACCGATTTTGTCGTTCCTGCGACACGCGGCTGGAGCGCACGCCCCCGGACCGCCCCAGACTGCGCGGTGCGGTAAGCTTCACGGTACGATGTAGCCTCGGTCGAGGAAGCACCGACCAGTTGGCATTCGGTGCTGCAGGGAGGCGTTGTTGCCGTACACGTCCACAGGCAGGGACAAGGGCCCGATTGCGCTCGACGCGGCCTCGAGGCTCACGCACGCCAGGGCCTGGCGCGCCGGCGTGTTCATGTTGCTCGCGTTGTGCTTCCATGCCGCGACCTCTCTTGCCGCGAGTGCAATGTGGCCGGTGGCGAGCGGTACCGAGCTTGCGGATCTCTCGCTGGAGCAGCTCGCCGACGTCATCGTGACCTCCGTGTCGAGACGCCGGGAGCGCCTCGCGGATGCCCCGGCTTCCGTTTACGTGATCACTTCGGAGGACATCCGTCGGTCCCGGTCGACGAGCATTCCCGAGGCGTTGCGTCTCGCTCCGAATCTCGATGTCGCGCGTGCGAACGTCAACCAGTACGCCATCAGCGCGCGCGGGTTCAACAACGTGCTCGCGAACAAGATGCTGGTGCTGATCGACGGACGCACCGTGTACACGCCGCTGTTTTCCGGCGTGTTCTGGGAAGCGCAGGGCGTCATGCTCGAGGACATCGATCGCATCGAGGTCATCAGCGGCCCGGGTGCCACGCTCTGGGGCGCCAACGCGGTGAACGGCGTCATCAACATCATCACCCGGCCCGCGAAAGACACGCAGGGCGTACTCGCGTTCGGCCAGGCAGGCAATCTGCTAGCCGGTACCGGCGCGCGCTACGGCGGCGATCTGGGCCGGGAGGGTCACTATCGCATCTATGCCATGTACCACGACCGCGAAGCGTCGCGCTTTGCGAGCGGCGAATCGGTGCATGACGCGTCGATTCGCGGGCAGGCGGGCTTTCGAGCCGATTGGGAGCGGCCGGGGCGCAGCATGACGGTGCAGGGGGACACGTACTTCGGCGACATCGAGCAGCCGACCTCGACCCGCACCACCCAAGGCGCCAATCTGCTGGGACGCTTCGCGCGGAACTTCGGCGACGGGCGCTCGTTCCTGGTGCAGGCGTATTACGACTACACCGAGCGCGATCACCCGCAAAGCTTTCATGAGAATCTGAGCACGGCGGATGTCGAAGTGCAGTACGGGCTGCAGCCCCGCCCCGATCACAAGCTCCTCGTCGGCGGCGGTTATCGGTACGCGTGGGACCGCGTGCGCAACAGCGCGGCGCAGGCCTTTCTTCCGGCCGATCGCAGCATGCAATGGACGCATGCGTTCGTGCAGGACGACATTGCGCTCAATGAGCGACTCACCCTCACCGCAGGCGCCAAGGTGGAGACCAATGTTTACACCGGCGCCGAATTCCTGCCAAACCTCCGACTTGCCTGGCATGCCGCGCCCGAGCAGCTCGTGTGGGGAGCGCTGACGCGCGCAGTTCGCGCACCCTCGCGCATCGATCGCGATTACAACTATCCGGGGACACCGCCCTTCCTGCTGGAATCGAGTCCGAATTTCAGGTCCGAAGTGTCGAACGTCGCGGAGCTCGGCTACCGGGCGCAACTGACGCCGGACCTCTCGTACTCCGCGACGGGCTTCTACCATTACCACCAGCGCCTGCGGAGTTACGAGCCCGTGCCCGAGCATCCCGCGTGGGGCAATCGCGCGCGCGGCGAAACCTACGGCCTCGAGACCTGGGCCACGTGGCGCGCTACACCATGGTGGCGCATCAACGCAGGTGGGGTGCTGCTGCGACAACGTTTGCGCCTGGAGGCCGGGAGCCTCGATCCGGGCAGCGGCTTGGCGACACTCGGCAATGATCCGAGCGGCTGGTGGTCAGTGCGCTCGCGTTTCGACCTGACGCCACGTCACGAGCTCGATGTGGCAGTGCGGCATACCGCGTCGCGACCGAACCCCGCCGTGCCCGCCTATACGGCGGTCGATGCACGGCTCGGCTGGAACGTGCTGCCGCATCTGCAGCTTTCGCTCATCGTGCAGAACGCGCTGGATCCGGGTCACCCCGAATGGGGCATGGAGACAAATCGCGCCGAGATCCAGCGATCGTATTTCGTCAAAGTGCTGTGGCGACCGTGATGTCCCACCCGCACCCGGCGCGATCAGCCGCCGCCGTTCTGTGGGGCGTGTTCGGCACCCGGAGCTTGCGCGCGCTTCTGTTCGCACTCGCGATGATGCTTGCAACGCTGTCGGCAAATGCCTTCGGTGAGGAGTCCCCGCAATCACCGGCTGCAACGGAGCGCGGCATCAAGGCGGCGTTCGTCTACAAGTTTCTCGCCTACGTGGACTGGCCCGCGGTTGCGTTCTCGGCGCCCGAAGCGCCGATCGTCATCGGCGTGATCGGCGCGGACGATCTCGCGCTCGAGCTGCAGCAGATCACAGCCATGCGCAACGTGAATGGCCGGCCCGTGCTCGTTCGCCGCTTGCGCGAAGGCGACTCGCCCGCGGGCGTGCATGTGCTGGTGGTCGGTCGCGGCGACAGCGCGCGCCTGCCCGCGGTGATGCGCAGCGTGCAGCAGCGGCCCGTGCTCACGGTTTCCGAGGCCCCGGCCGGCCTCGACGCAGGCGCGGTCATCAACTTCGTGCTGGTCGATGGCAGGGTGCGGTTCGAAATCTCGGTCGACGCCGCGGAGCGAAACGGTTTGAAGCTGTCTTCGCGCCTTCTCACCGTCGCGCAGAACGTGAGATCGAGCTCGTGATGTTCCACTCGATCCATCGCTCGATCCGCCGCAAGCTCATGCTGGTCATTCTGGTGACCACGGTGACGGCGTTGCTGGTTGCCGCGATCGCGCTTGTCACCTACGAGCTTCGCAACTATGAGCGCTCGTGGGCAGGCGACCTCAGGACGCAAGCCGACATTCTCGCGCGCACGACGGCGCCCGCACTCGTGTTCGACGATCCGCGCGCGGCGCAGGAGAACCTGGCTCTGCTCAAGGCGCGTCCGCAGATTCTCGCCGCCGCCATCTACGCGGCCAGCGGCAGGCTTTTCGCCACGTACTCGCCCGGTCAGGCAACACCGAGGTTTCCGCCGCTGCCTGACGCCGACGGTTATCGCATCGTCAACGACGAGATCCTGCTGTTCCATCGCATCGTCGAGAACAACGAGATCCTGGGCACAGTGTTCATTCGCGCGACGTACGGGTTCATCGACCGCCTGACGGGTTATCTCACCATCCTCGCGGCGGTGCTGCTGCTCTCGTTCTTCGTGGCGGTGCTCATGTCGGCCTGGCTGCAGGCGGCGATCACGAAGCCGATCCTCGCCATCACGCAAGTGGCGCGCCAGGTCATGGAGCACCGGGATTTCTCGTCGCGCGTGGCAAAAACCACCGAGGACGAGATCGGCTATCTCGTCGATGCATTCAACGACATGCTGGCGGAGATCGGACGGCGCGCGGCGGCGCTGGAGGCGAGCAATCTCAGCCTGCAGCACGAAATGGCGGAGCGACGCGGGGCGGAGGAAGCGCTGCGCGCCGCCGACAAGCGCAAGGACGAGTTCCTAGCCACCCTTGCGCACGAGCTGCGCAATCCGCTCGCGCCCATGCGCAATGCGCTGCGCATCCTGGATATCGCCGGCAGTGACCCGGGCGCTGCCCAACGTGCCCGCGACATGATGGAGCGCCAGCTCCAGCAGATGGTCCGTCTGGTGGACGACCTCCTCGACGTGTCGCGGATCACCACCGGCAAGCTCGCGCTCCGCCTCGAGCCAACCGATCTTGCAACGGTGATGCGCAACGCCGTCGATACCGTGCGGCCATTCGTCGATGCGCGCGGGCATGCGCTGATCGTGCGCCTCACGTCGGAGCCGATCCATCTCAATGCCGACCCGACGCGACTCGCGCAGGTTTTCTCGAACCTCATCAACAATGCGGCCAAGTACACCGATCCCGGCGGACGCATCACCGTCTCGGCAGTACGCGATGCAGAAACGGTCAGCGTGACGGTCGCCGACAATGGGATCGGTATTGCGCCGGGAATGCAGCAAGCCATCTTCGACATGTTCACACAGGTCGACCGCTCGCTCGAGCGCACGCAGGCGGGCCTGGGGGTGGGACTGACGCTCGCGCGGCGCCTGGTGGACCTCCACGGCGGAACCATCGAAGCCAGGAGCGAGGGGCTCAACCAGGGCAGTCAGTTCGTCGTGACGCTTCCGGTCACCGCGGCGCAAGTGCCAAAACCCCTCGTCCGCCCGACGGCCGACGGCGGCGTGACGTTCGGGCACCGCATCCTGGTCGCCGATGACAACGTCGATTTCGCGGAAAGCTTTGCGCTCATCCTGCGCATGCTCGGCAACGAGGTGCGCGTCGTGCACGACGGAGCGCGCGCGGTGGAGCAGGCGGCGACCTTCGAGCCCGAGTTCTGCTTCCTCGATATAGGGCTGCCCAAGGTCAACGGCTACGATCTGGCCCGGCGACTCCGCGAGTCACCGCAGACCCGCGACAGCACATTGATCGCAATCACGGGTTGGGGGCAGGAGAAGGATCGCCAGCATGCGCACCAGGCGGGCTTCGATCATCACATGGTGAAACCCGTCGACGCGCGCGAGATCGAATCCCTCTTGCGCACGTCGGGCCGAGCGGCCTGACGCAACCCAGCGCGTTACGGCTGAATGAAGCCGATGCCGGCGAGGCGACCCACGAGGTGAGTGACGGCACCGGCGACGAGGCCTAGCCCAAGCATGCGCAGGCCCGAGTGCACCGCATGCTTCCCGGTGAACAGTGACAGGAGCGCCCCTACTGCGAAGAGCGTGACGGCCGTGATCGCGATCGCGACCGGCAGCGCGTGAGGACTCGCCACGATATAGGGGAGTAGCGGCAGCAGCGCGCCCGCGCCGAACGAGAAGAAGGACGCAATGGCCGCGCTCCAGGGCGAGCCGAGCTCGGCCGGGTTGAGCCCAAGCTCCTCCCGCGCCAGCGTGTCAAGTGCGTGCTCGGGATCGGCGATGACCCGTTGTGCGAGCCGATCTGCCTCACGCGTCGGCAGACCCTTTGCGGCGTAAATGAGCGCAAGTTCCTGCGCTTCGGCTTCGGGGTATTGCCTGAGCTCCTCGCGCTCGAGAGCGATCTGGTGCTCGTAGAGCTCGCGCTGCGACTGCACTGAGACATATTCACCCGCGGCCATCGCGAATGCGCCCGCAGTCATGCCCGCGATGCCGGTCAACAGCGCGGTGTGGGGATCCGGACTCGCACCGGCGACGCCCAGGATCAGGCTCGCATTGGAGACGAGACCATCGTTGACGCCGAATACGGCTGCGCGCAGATTGCCGCCGCGACCGAGGCCGCGATGGCGGTGCTCGAGGCTGTCGATGCGCGCCGGAAATGCGTGTCCGGGTTCTCGCGCCATCGACGTCGCGTAGATGGCCATGCCTCTCACCTTCATGGCGGCAAGCACCGTCTTGAGTCGTTCGGGACCCAGGCGCCGCACCAGTCCCGCCACCAGGCGAGTGCGCAGATCGGGCGCAAACGGCGCAGGCGCTGCATGGCCCCGCGCGGTGAGTTGCGCGCGCCAGATGATGGCCTGAGCTTCGGCCTCGCCGGCGAGTCGTCGAAACATCTCGGCGCGTGTGGTGCCGGCCTCCGCTTCGGCGCAGATGCGGTACAGGAATGCCGAGCGTTGCTCCTCGTGCCAGCTTTCGAGCGGGTTCATCAATGGTTAGAGCCGCGCGTCAGATGGAAGGTTCTCCCTCGTGATCATGCTTCTTCATGCGCGGAAAGCACGGCTTCGATGCGCGCCATCACCACGGCGTCGAGCTTCTCCACGACGTCGAGCGCCTTCATGTTCTCGACGACCTGGGCGGGGCGGCTTGCGCCGGTGATCACCGTGCTCACATTCGGATTCTTGAGGCACCATGCCAGCGCCATCTGCGCGAGCGTACATCCGATGTCGGCGGCGATCGGCGAGAGCGCACGCACGACGGTGAGCTTCTTCGAGTCGGTGAGTCGGTCCTGCAGCCACTCGTAACCCTTCAGCGCGCCACGGCTGTCGGGTGGTACGCCCTGGTTGTACTTGCCGGTGAGGAGGCCCGAAGCGAGCGGGCTCCAGATGGTCGTGCCGAGGCCGAGGTCGCGATAGAGCCGCGCGTACTCGTTCTCCACGCGCTCGCGATGAAGCATGTTGTACTGCGGCTGCTCCATCACCGGCTTGGCGAGATGGTGTCTTTCGGCGAGGTGCCACGCAGCGGCGATCTCTGCGGCGCTCCACTCGGAGGTGCCCCAGTACAGCGCCTTGCCCGAAGCAATCATGTCGTGCATGGCCTGAACCGTTTCCTCGAGCGGCGTCTCGGGATCGGGACGATGACAGAACACGAGATCCACGTAGTCGAGCCCGAACCGCTGCAGCGAGGCGTCGATGGCCTGGCGCAGGTACTTGCGATTGAGCGTGTTGCGCTCGTTCGGGCCGTCGTTCAGTCCCCAGAAGAACTTGGTCGAGACGATGTACGAGGAGCGCCGCCAGCCCATGCTGCGCAGCACGTTGCCCATGATCGTCTCCGACTGCCCCTTCGCGTACACCTCGGCATTGTCGAAAAAATTGACGCCCGCGTCGTAAGCCGCGGCCATGCAGTCGCGCGCGAGGTCTTCGCCCATCTGGTTGCCGTAGGTCACCCACGAGCCGAATGAAAGCTCGCTCACTTTGAGTCCGGAGGCGCCGAGGCGCCGGTAGCGCATGCTGGTCATGGGAACATCCTGCGTCGAAGGGGAGGGCGGCGTGCGGGCCGTGAGCGCCGCGCGTAGAATCGCCGACGCCCATTCTAGAACAAGGCATCCGATGCCCGGCACTGCGAAATCGCGCGACACTGCACGTTCCACAACAGCACCGCAGGTCCGCGGCAATCGGCCCTTCACCGTCGAGGCGCTATGGGAGATGAAGCGCATCGGCACGCCGACGCTTTCGCCGGACGGCTCGACGGCGTGTGCCGCAGTCACGCGCTTCGACATGGAGAAGAACGAGAGTGCGACGGAGTTGTGGCTATTCCCGACGCGAGCGCAGGATGGCGAGCTGCCCCGGCGCTTGACCGCCGGCGACAAGGACAGCGAGCCGCAATGGTCGCCCGATGGTCGCGCGATCGCATTCATCGCCAAGCGTACCGGTGACGAGGAATCGCAGGTCTATGTCATCGCTCCCGACGGTGGCGAAGCGCGACGGCTGACGAAGCTCGCCACCGGCTGCGCCTCGCTCAAGTGGTTTCCGGACGGCAAGCGGCTCGCATTCGTGTCCGCGGTGTGGCCGGACCTTGCGACGGGCGCCGCTCAGGCGAAGCGCAAGCAACAGACGACCCAGTCGAAGGTCAAGGTGCACGCCACCGAGCGCCCTGAGTATCGCTACTGGGATCACTGGCTCACCGACGGCCGCGAGCCGCACATCATGGTGTGCGAAGTCGAGACGGGCCGCTGCCGGGACGTTCTTGCAGGCACGGGTCTCTCGCTGCCGCCGTGGGAGCCGCACGCGGAGGACTACGACATCGCGCCGGATGGGCGCGAGATCGCGCTCACGGTTGATCGCGCCGCCGAGCCGCGGATGATGAACCCCTCCGACATCGTGACGCTGGATCTGCGCTCGCGGCGTGTCGTCGTGCTGACGCAAGGAAGCGGCCTCTCGGATGCGCAGCCGATCTATGCGCCGGATGGCAGTGCTCTCGTGTGGCGAAGCTTCGACACCGCTCGTGCCTTCAACGATCAGGGACATCTCACG
This sequence comes from Pseudomonadota bacterium, assembly GCA_030946875.1. Lineage (GTDB taxonomy): Bacteria > Pseudomonadota > Gammaproteobacteria > Burkholderiales > Casimicrobiaceae > CAIWHR01. The sequence continues at coordinate 15,183 of JALYXY010000145.1, forward strand.
CATTTCGACCGTGAGCGGCGACGCAAGACGCGCCTTGCGCCGGCGCACGACCGCGCATCGGCGCGTGTGCAGTGGACGCCCGACAGTCGCTCGTTGTTGTTCCTTTCCGAGGACCGTGGCCGTCAGGGTCTGTGGCAGCTGCAGGTCGATGCCGGGCGCGGGGCGCTGCCCGTTTTGCTGGTACACGGCGGCACCCTCGGCGGGTTCGCGCAGGGAGGTGGCGTGCTCGCCTTCGACCGCGCGACCGCAATGCATCCTCCGGCGCTCTTCGCATGCAGCGCGGACGGCACGGACGAGCGGCGGATCGAGGCGCTGAATGCAGCGCTGCTGGCACGACATGCCTTTGGCGAGGTCCGCGAGTTCACCATCAAGGGCCACGGCGGCGACCCCGTGCAGATGTTCGTCGCGTATCCGCCAGGCTTCGATCCTGGCAAGAAGTGGCCGCTCCTGCATTCCATCCATGGCGGACCGCATGCCGCGCATCTCGATTCCTGGCACTTTCGCTGGAACGTGCATGTGTTCGCGGCCCAGGGCTACGTCGTCGCCGCCGTGAACTACCACGGGTCGTCCGGCTTCGGTCAGCGCTGGCTGGAGTCGATCACCGGCAAGTACGGCTTGAAGGAGTTTGCCGACACCGAAGCGGCCACCGATCACCTCCTGCGGCAGGGTTACATCGATCGCACGCGCCTCCTCGCCTCAGGCGGCAGTTACGGCGGCTACATGGTGGCGTATATGAACGGGCATACGGATCGGTACCGTGCCTACGTCTGCCATGCCGGCTGTTACGACTGGGTGAGCATGATGGCGACCGATGGCTACCACTTCTTCGCGAAGGAGCTCGGCGCATTCCATTGGGACAACCCGTCGCGCGTGATGCGCCAGTCACCGCACCACTACGTCAAGCGCGCACGGACGCCGACGCTGGTGATCCACGGTGAGCAGGATTTTCGGGTGCCCGCGACGCAGGCTTTGCAGTACTACGACACGCTGAAGGCCAAGGGTGTCGCGGCTCGCCTGCTGTGGTTCACGGATGAGAACCACTGGATTCTGAAGCCCCAGAATTCCCGCCTGTGGTACCGCGAATTCCTGAGCTGGCTCGAGCGCTTCGGCGGCGCGAAAACGCCAGCCAAAGCTCCCGCTGCTCGCGTGCCACGCCGTCGCGCCAGCGGGGCCTGAGACCACCCCTGGGTGCGCCTTTCGCCGGCAGCCCGCGGCTGAGCTCTTGAAACAAGGACGGCTGGCCGCAGATTGCGCAGTGAGGCGGCCGACCCGTCGAAGGCCGTCGGCACCCCACCGCATCCAGAGGAGAATAGAGATGAGCCAGATCCAGACATTCGATCCGTTCGCCGAAGCCGGAATCGACGAGATCTTCCGCGGCTTCTTTCAGCCGGTCCGTTCAGGCAATGGCCAGCAACGCGCCAACCCCATCAAGATGGACGTGAAGGAAACGCCGGCGGGCTATGTCGTGCAAGCCGAGATTCCGGGTGTCCGGAAAGAAGACATCGCCGTGACGATCGAAGGCAACCAGGTGACGATCAGCGCCGCAACCAAGCGCGAGTCCGAGCAAAGGGAAGGCGAGCGCGTCGTGCGCGCCGAGCGCTTCTACGGCAACCTGTATCGCAGCTTCACGCTGCCGGTCGAGCTCGACGAGTCGGGCAGCGCCGCCCGGTACGAAAACGGGATTCTCGAGCTAACGCTCACGCGCAAGCAGCAGGCCGCAGGGCGCAAGCTTACGATCCAGTAACGCCGGCAGCGTGCCCTCATCAGACGCCGGCCGAGGCTTCTCGGTCGGCGCCTGTATTGTCGTCCGGTGCAACGAGCGAGGTCACACCCGCTACCGTATGCGCGTGGGGGTATATTCTTCCTCGATGTTGTCACGGAAGAAGCTCCATGCCGAGCCGGACGATGCCAGTCGTCGATACGTTTCGGCGGAAACACCGCTGTATTCGAACGTGCCTGAAGTGAGCTCGGCAACCAGGACGCGGCGTGATGCGTCATAGCCGATGGCGCGCAGATTGCCGGCATTGATGCGTTTCATCTCCATCGTCGCACCTCCTACACTCGTGCCCCGTACGTCATCGGCGCGGCGCTCGCACGAAAGCGCAAAGTGTACGCTGCACGCGTGATCCCCTCCACCGCATCCGCGTCGACCGCTCGGCGCTGCGCGTGCTGCGCAATCCTGTGCATTGCCTGCCTGCTGGGCTTCGCCGCGCGCGCTGCCGATCCGGCGAAGGTGCTGCATGTGGCGCTCTCGATTGCCGAGACGAGCTTCGACCCGCAGTTCGCGTCGGACGCTGCCTCGGACTCGGTGATCGCGAACATCTTCGAGTCGATGCTCGACTACGACTACCTCGCGCGTCCGGTACGGCTCGTTCCGCGCACGCTCGAAGCCATGCCGGTCGTCTCCGACGGCGGCGCAACGTACGTGTGTCGCATCCGCCGCGGCATCTACTTCGCTCCGGATCCGGCATTCGGCGGTCAGCCGCGCGAGCTCACCGCCGCGGATTACGCGTACACGTTGAAGCGCCTCCTCGATCCCGCGGTGAAGAGCCCGTGGGTGTGGCTCGTGGAAAGCAAGCTTTTGGGTGCGGACGTTGCGCGGGAACGCGCCCAGCGCACGGGACGCTTCGATTACGACGCGCCGCTGCGTGGCATCGAGGTTGTCGATCGCTACACCCTGCGGCTGCGTCTCAAAAGTCCCGACCTGAGGTTCGCCTATGCGCTGGCCGTGCCGAACACCGGCGCGATTGCGCGTGAGGTGGTGGAGCGCTATGGCATCGACGTCGGTGCCCATCCGGTCGGCACGGGCCCGTTCGTCCTGGGCGACTACAAGCGCTCGAGCCGCATCGTGCTCATGGCCAATCCGCAGTACCGGACGGAGACTTACGAACCCTCAGGGCCTGTGCCGCGCGAGTCGCAGGACGTCGCGCGGAGCCTCGCCGGAAAACGTCTGCCGCTTCTGGGCCGCATCGAGATCAGCATCATCGAGGAGGCGCAATCGCGCTGGCTGTCCTTCCTCGATGGCCAGTCCGACATTCTGCAGCTTCTGCCCCCTGCATTCTTAGAGCAGGCGCTCGATCACGGTCAGCTGCGTCCCGCGCTCGCGACCCGCGGCGTGAAACACGAGGAACTGGTGCGTCCGAACGTGTGGTTTGCGTTCTTCAACATGGACGACGCCGTCGTCGGCGGTTACACGCGCGAGAAGATCGCGCTGCGCCGCGCGATCTCGCTCGGCTTCAATGCCGAGGAGGGCATCCGGGTGCTGCGCAACGGCCGAAGCATTCCCGCGCTCAGTCCGGTGCCGCCTGGCGTCGCCGGCTTCGATCCGGCGCTGCGCACGGACGCGCAGCGCTACGACCCTGCGGCGGCGCGCGCCTTGCTCGACCGCTTCGGTTACAGGGATCGTGACGGTGACGGCTATCGCGAGGCTCCGGATGGAACCCCGCTGGTGCTCGAGCGCTGGTCTTCGCCATCGTCGTTGCAGCGGCAGGAAGACGAGCTGTGGAAGCGCAACATGGATGCGATCGGTCTCCGGGTCGTCATGCGCAAGGACCGGGTGCCGGAAATCCGCAAGATGATGCGCGAAGGCAAGGTGTCCTTCGGCCATGATGGCTGGAACGCCGACTATCCGGATGCGGAAAACTTCATGCAGCTCCTGTACGGCCCCAATGCCAAGGCGGGCCAGGAGAACGCATCACGTTTTCGTCTGCCCGAGTTCGATCGCCTCTACGACGAAGCGCGCACACTCCCGGATTCGCCGGAGCGGACGCGGCTCTTCGATCGCATGACCGAGCTCGTGATCGCGTACGCGCCGTGGCGACTCACCTGGCACGAGATCGAGGATCACTTCACGCACCGGTGGGTGGCCAACTACAAGCCGCACCCGATCCGTTCGCAAGTCTGGCGTTACCTCGACATCGATCTATCGAAGCGCTGAACCATCAGCGCCGCCCCGTAAATGACTGCGCGGCACGGCGGCCGATTTTCCGGGCGATCACCGCGAGCCGTCGCGCTTCGACTCTTCAGCATTTTCGCCGGGGGTGAGCGGTGCGCATCCTTCGAGCACTTCGGCTGCCGCGCCGTCGCGGGCGAGTCGCAGATCCGTGCCCCTGCCGAGCAGATCCATGGACCCGTTGGTGTAGCGCACCCCAGCGGCTGATGGCACCTGGTACAGATTGACGCGCTCACCCCCGACCAACAGGAGTCTCGCTTCGCCGCGATCGAAGCGGATGACGAGCCGTTCGCCCGCGAGACGACAGGCGAACGTGTTCTTGGCCGCTTCTTCCTCCGCCTTGCTGGGGCCCCTCGCACACGCCGCAAGCATGAGCAGGAGGGCGCACAGCAGCACAGCACGCGGTTGGAGGTTCATGGTGTTGCCGCCCCCGTGAATCTCACGGCCGGCGGATAAGGCAGCACTTCGGCGAGCTTTCCCGACGCGATCTCGCGCTGCACCCCCTGCCACCACTGCGCATCGAGGAGCTCCGCGTGGTGGCTCATGAAAGCTGCGCGCGTTCGCGCGTCGGTGAGAAGGAACGTGGCGAACTCCTCGGGGAAAATGTCGTGCGCGCCGACGGGATACCACACGTCGGCACTCGTCTCGTCATGACCCGGGGGCAGCGCGGGGATGCGGCGAAACTTGCAGTCTGCCAGGTACTCGATCTCGTCGTAATCATAGAACACGATGCGTCCATACCGCGACACCCCGAAGTTCTTGAACAGGAGATCGCCCGGAAAGATGTTGACGGCAGCGAGCTCGCGCAGCGCCTGGCCGTACTCGCGCATCGCATGCAGTCGCTCGGCATCGGATGCATTCTCGAGGTACATGTTGAGCGGCCTCATGCGCCGCTCGATATACAGGTGCTTGATGAAGACGTGATCGCCCTCGAACTCGACCATGGAGGGCGCCACCGACTGGAGCTCGGCCAGGAGCTCGCTGGAAAAACGTGCAACCGGGAACGCCACCTCCGAATACTCGAGCACGTCGGTCATTCGGCCGACGCGATCATGGCGCTTCACGAGCATGTACTTCTGCTTCACACGCTCGCGATCGGTGTCCTTCGGCGCCGCGATGCGGTCGCGGATCACCTTGAAGACATAGGGATACGAGGGGAGGGTGAACACCGTCATGACCAGGCCGCGAATGCCCGGCGCAATGACGAACCTGTCGCGCGAGTGCCTCAGATGGTGCAGGAAGTCGCGGAAGAAGAGGTTCTTGCCCTGCTTCTGCAGTCCGACCATGGTGTAGAGCTCGGATGCAGTCTTGTCGGGCAGCATCGAGCGGAGGAAATCGATGTACGCCGACGGCACTTCCATGT
>JALYXY010000247.1 GCA_030946875.1 Pseudomonadota bacterium
CAAGGCGCAGCGCAACGAAGGGTCGGCGAAGCGGCGCACGTCGTTGAATTAGCGCGCCAACTTGCCTTCGACGATCTAGATGAACTTGTCTCTCCGCTTGCCGATATTGTGCTTTCCTCGCCGTCGCCTCGTGCAGCGGCGCCATTAGCTTTCATGTTGCTGGGCTCTCACTGGCAGTTGCCCTGATCTATGCCCGGCCGGTGTTTAGCTGCGCACCGTAAATGGTCATTCACCTTGACGCGAGGCTTCAGTGACGAATAACAATGTGTTTCGTGCTCACGAGTCCTGCGCGCAATCTGGGCGGCCGAGTTCCACAACCTTTCAGAGACGTGGAGGCGACCGTGCTGGTTTTGTGGATCACGTTCTTCGAACCGAATGGATCACCCACAGAATCGCGTCAGAGGTGATTCAGTGGCCCGTCGATGACCAATGTGGAGGATCCGAAAGCAGCTTCAGAACTCCATACGAAGCGCCGACTGCGTGCAGCTTGGTATTGCTCGCCCCATCATGAGGCTCCCCGATGGGGACCACCTTGCCCGACTTCTCCTTGATTTTGAGCACGCCATTCCATGCAATGTCCATATCGATTGCAAACCCGGAGAGATGTAGGGACGTAAGCGAAGGCTGAAACTTGATTTTGAATAGCGTCACCATTTCCTGCGCACCCGCTTTCGACTTGGTGGCGTCGCCGTGGTCCCAGACGATGCCTACGCCCTGTTCCGTCGGCGCATTTGCAGGCGCAATGGATCCCTTTGCGATCCGCCAGGCATAGTGCATCAGATAGGCGCGCGTTTTGTTGCGTAGCGTCGACGCAATACTTACCGAGGCGCCGGCCTCGTTTAGCGCAGCGATGAACGCTTGCACCTTGGGCCTAAACGAAACGTTGAGATCACTGACCGAGTTACTGTTGGGATATTTGCCCTCATTCGCGTGCCACCACGCAGATCCGCTCAGTTTGCTTGCAATGTTGGAACGGGCCGGACCATCTGAGTCAAGCAGGGCCGAAAACGTAGCGCTGCCCGGATCAACGCGGCCATTGACGGCGTGAAGCTTGACGACCCGTCGCTGAAATACTTGGATGGCCGCGACTGTGCTTTGGCCCGCAAGACTATCCAGTTCGAGAACGGCCAATCCCAACTTCGCCAGTTGCCGGTTCAGGAGTTCCTTTACGATCCTCACGTCATTCGGAAGGTTTCTGCCCGCTTGGCCGACCGAGCCCGATATAGACGGCATGCTGATACCTTTATCGTTGTTTCTACCTACTCTATTTTCTCGTCATATCCGCTCACGGCCCTTAGCACGGATCGATCTGCCTTGTACCTGGCCTTAAGTCTTTTGAGCTGCGTATCTGTTCCGGTGCAGTATTTCTTGACTTGCGCGGCGAGAAACTTCTCGCGTTTCGCGTCGTATGCGTCTTCACCTCTGAAGTGATCGCATCGATCGCGGCGATTCTGGAACGCGGTGACGTCTTGGGGAAGGCCCGACCCACCGGCAAACGCGGGCGCAGCTCCCATGAACAACCCAGCGGCGAATGCGATTCCGAGCCATCGATTCATCATCATCCCCGCGGCTGAGAGAGCGACATTAACGTGGAATGTTTCCAAACTGTCAGTGCAACCCTACGCGCCGGTGCTACTCGCAATCAGACGAACAGATGCGCCGACGTACGGAGCGTGGCGGTGAGTCCCATCCCGGCGCGTTACAAAGTTAAGCTTCCCCCTGTAACCCCTCGACCCGGCTGTCATGGCATTCGGCACGTCGGCGTCGGTCGTGCAGGACTGAACGACGCAAGAGACCGCGGCACGAGTGAAATGGCATGCTGTTGAGCCCAGCGGTCCAGGCAGTTCTCCACCAAAGATTGCAATTGTTCAGGACGGGCTGCGACGCGCGCATTAATCGTCAGCTCGAGTGATGAGGCGTACGCTTCTGCAGATTGCGACAGCTCAGGAGGACCGCTGCTTCGAGCAATGTTGACGATACTGATCGGGCCCGCAGCGCTTAGCAGCAGCTTCACATGCGCAATATCCATGTCCGCTGCCGTCGCGCCTGCGGTAAGCAGCACCCCTAGACCGAGCAGCGATGTGTCCATATCTACGCGCTCCGCAGCGGATAGACCAAAACGGCCGTCGCACCATGCGAGGCTCGCCTCGCCCTCGGCGTACCTGTCGTAATCGATCTCCGGTGAGGCAAGGAGCCCTCCCTCCGC
>JALYXY010000162.1 GCA_030946875.1 Pseudomonadota bacterium
CCGACATCGACCAGGGTGTGCTGATGCAGATCATGCCCAACTACGCGAGCAAGTTTCCGAACCTGATGGCCAACTACGATCCGGCCGCGGCGAAAATGCAAGAGCTCGCCGGCAATTACGGCGTCGAGGTGGCGTTCATGCCCGCAGGTCCGCTCATCGAGTACAACCCGGGCAAGGTGAAGCAGGCGCCCACCACCCCGCAGGAGTTGCTCGCCTGGTGCAAGGCCAACCCCAATCGGCTGATCTACGCCCGCCCGGCAAACTCCGGTCCGGGGCGCACGTTCATCATGGGTCTCCCGTACATCCTAGGTGACAAGAATCCCAAGGATCCCGTCAACGGATGGGAGAAGACCTGGGCGTACCTCAAGGAGCTCAATAGCTGCATCGAGTACTACCCCACGGGCACGGGTGCGGTCATGAAAGAGCTCGGCGAGGGCTCGCGTGACATGACCATCACGATGACAGGGTGGGACATCAACCCGCGCGTGCTTGGAATCGTCCCCAAGAACTACATGGTCACGCCGTTCAAGGGCATGACCTGGGTGAACGATGCGCACTTCATGGTCATTCCGAAGGGCGTGCCTGAAGAAAAGGTCGCCGTCGTGCTCGACCTCATGGCCTATCTGCTCACCCCGCAAGCGCAGGCCTACACGTATGACAAGGGTTACTTCTATCCTGGTCCGGCGGTGAAGGGTGTGACGCTCGCGATGGCGCCGAAGGAAAGTCAGGATGCCATCAAGGAGTACGGACGTCCGGAATACGAAGGCTGGCTGAAACAGTTCCCGCATACCCAGTCGCTCGAGCCGAAGGCACAGGTCGAAGCGTTCCGCATTTGGGATCAGCAGATCGGCGCCCAGAAGACGAAGTAATCCGCCGTCCGGCTGGCTTGTCACGGGAGGGCGCGAGCACGACGCCCGCGCCACTTCTTGATTCAGCCGTGCGCCCCAACCAGGGATGCACGCGCTTGTGAACACCCGTGCGAGCCCATGCCTGCCCGTCTGGGCAACCACCTAGCCACTCAACAAACAGCGCTGACTGCCCGGCGGACCTGCCTTGCTGACAGTGCGCAAAATGCCCTCCTGACATGAAGCATGATTTCAACGAGCTCAAGCTCGAAGCTGTAACGCGTCGGTTCGCCGGTGCAGGGGGCGCTGCGTTCAGCGCTCTCAACGAGCTCACGATCACGATCAAGCGCGGCGAGTTCATCGCGCTCCTCGGCCCGTCCGGTTGCGGCAAATCGACGGCGCTCAACTGCATCGCCGGTCTCTTGCCACTGTCGAATGGGAGCATCTGGCTCGACAAGACTCGCATCGACACGTTGCCACCCGAGCGGCGTGGTTTCGGCATGGTCTTCCAGAATTACGCGCTCTTTCCGCATATGAGCGTTGCGAGAAACGTGGCCTTCGGTTTGCGCATGCGCGGTACTCCGACGTCGGAAATCACCTCCCGCGTTGCCAACGCGATGAAGCTCGTGCAGTTGACCGGGCAGGAGCACAAGCTGCCGGGGCAGCTCTCAGGCGGGCAGCAGCAACGCGTGGCGATCGCCCGCGCGATCGTGATCGAGCCGCCATTGATCCTGATGGACGAGCCCCTGTCGAACCTCGATGCCAAGCTGCGCATCGAAACGCGCGCCGAAATTCGTCGCATTCACCGCGAGCTCGGGCGCGCCACCATTTACGTCACGCACGACCAGGACGAGGCGCTTTCCCTGGCCGACCGGATCGTGGTGATGCGCGACGGCGTCGTGCAACAGATCGCGCCGCCGCGCGATGTGTATGGACAGCCCGCCAACCTGCACGTGGCGCGCTTCATGGGCTACCGCAACATCGTCGAGCTGCCCATCGAGCGTGAAGAGGGTGACCGCGTCGTGCTTGGCGGCCCTGACCTCTATCTCACGGGGTTGCGCAAGCAGCCGATGACCGATGGTCGTGCCGTGGTTGCGATGCGGCCCGAAGAGATCGTCGTTCTGCCGCATGGAGCAGCGGGCGACGGCATCAACGTGGTCCAGGGCACGGTCGATACCGTTGAGTATGGCGGTCGCGATTCGCTCCTGGACGTCGTGACGCCCGGTGGTGTGCGCTTGCATGCGCGCGCAACGGGCCTGCACGACATCGGCGATACGGTGCGCCTGCGGGTGCCCGTCGAACGCGTTCTGGTGTATCCGCACGAATGACGCCTGCGCCGATCACCAAGACCACGTCTCAGACATCCAACATGACTGCCACGACTCTGACGGGCGCCCAGGAGCCCCTTGCTCGGCCGAGCTTCGATCGCAGCCTGCTGCTCGTGGTCCCGGCCGCGGCGTTCATGATCGCGCTCTTCGTCTATCCGTTCCTGTACGGATTGCTGCTGTCCTTCGAGCCGAAGGAGGGCGGCGCGCTCGCCAACTATTACCATTTTTTCACGACCGACAATCTCTGGCCCACCATCTGGACGACGCTCAAGCTCGCAATCCCTGCAACCGTCATCAACGTTGGATTTGCGTTGCCGATCGCTTACAAGATGCGCGTCAAGTCGCGCTACCAGCGTTGGGTGACGACGATCCTGGTGGTGCCGATCACACTGGGAACGGTGCTGATCGCCGAAGGCATGCTGACGTATTTCGGGCCGAAGGGTTGGCTCTCGCAATTTCTGCAGCTCATTCACCTCTACGAAGGTCCGATTCGCCTCACGCATAACTACTGGGGCGTGCTGATCTCCCTCGTCGTCTCGGGGTTTCCGTTTGCCTTCCTGCTGATCCTGTCGTACATCACGGGCATCGACCCGGTTCTGGCAAAGGCGGCATCCACCCTCGGAGCCGGAAAACGTGCGCAGTTTCGCGAGGTTTATCTGCCGCTGCTGGCACCCGGACTTGCCATGTGCTTCTGCCTTTCCTTCGTGCAGGCGTTCTCGGTCTTCCCGTCTGCCGTGCTGCTGGGTTCACCCGCGGGGCCCACGCGCGTGATCTCGATCGCAGCGTACGAGGCCGCCTTCGAGCAATACGACTACTCGCTCGCGTCTGCGATCGCGATGATCATGGGCCTCGTGCAGTTGCTCATCGTGGCGGCGGTGCTCGGCCTGCGCAATTTGATGTATCGTGGGCCCGTCGGCGGAGGCAAGGGATGAGCACGGTCGCGGCAACGCCTTACGACGCAGGATTGCCGGTTTCGCGCGCGGCCGACACGGCCGATCGCGCCTGGCGCGGCTTGCTGCTGGGCCTCATGACGCTGTTCGTGGTGAACATCGCCTTCATGATCGCTGCGGTTGCCACGAGCTCGTTCGCGCGGCGCTGGCTCGGCACCTGGTTGCCGGATGGCTGGACGACGATGTGGTACTCGTCGGCGTGGAAGGAATTCCAGCTCGACTCGGTGCTGTACGTCACCGTCGAGGTGGTGTTCTCGGTCGTGATCCTGGCGCTGCTGATCGGAGTGCCCGCGGCGTATACCCTGGCGCGGCGCAACTTCTACGGCAAGCGGATGCTGATGCTGCTCTTTCTGCTGCCGCTCATGGTGCCACCCATCACCTACGGCATTCCACTGGCCACGGTGTTGTACAAGGTGCATCTCGCCGGGTCGCTGTACGGCGTCATTCTCGCAAACCTGATCCCTGCGGCACCGTTCGTGATCCTGGTCATGACGCCCTTCATCGAGCAGATCGATCCCAACCTCGAATCGGCGGCTCGGGTCTTCGGGGCCAATACCGCGCGCATGTTCTGGCACATACTCGTACCGCTGCTCGGCCCTGGCATTCTCGCGGCATCATTGCTCGTCCTGGTGCGCACGATCGCGATGTTCGAGCTCACGTTCCTGACCGCGGGACCCGATTCGCAGACGCTCGTTGTCGCCCTCTATTACGCGGTGTTCGCTGCAGGCGTGCGCGCGCCCCAGTCGGTCGACGCGATGGCCATGGTGTACATGGTGGTGACGCTCGTCTGGCTGCTCATTGCGCTGCGCTTCGTCAATCCGACGCAGCTCGTGTCCCGCGTCAAGGAACATCCGCAAACGGCCTGAACGGCGGGGCCCGTCGACTGCTTGCGCAGAGGCGGCGAGCAGCGACTCAGGCAGCGCGCGGCGGCCCCGTCGCAGGCGAACGCGTGGTCCGGCCGATTTCCGGCGGACGGGGTTGCACAAATGATCCAGCATTTGCGGGCCGGACTCATTCGAGAGCGCATTTACCAGTATCCGGAGTTGCCGGCCTGCCGGCGGAGCTCACGGGTCCGCGCGGCGAGCCAGGAGACCTCAGTCGCCGTGCTTGTGCTCCTTGGCTTCCCTCTTCGCTTCCTTGCGATCTTGCTTGTCCGCGTCCTTGCCATGCTTTTGTTTGTGCCCCTTGCCGTGCGTCTCGACGTACGCCGGCGCGTAGACGGTGCGATACCAATCGTCCCGCACGAAGTACACGGGTCGATTGCACGCGTTGTACTGCCTGCAATGCTTGTCCCAGTGCTTGGCGTGCCCGGGCGGAACGCGCACATACAACGGCTCCCGAACCACCTCTCTCGCGGGGCGGGCCACCATTACAGGTTCCGAGTACGCAAGTTGCGGCGGCGGATAGCCATCCACATCGATTCTGCCGTAATAGCGCGGGTCTCCGATGTTCACGGTGACCGACACGTCGCTTGCAAACGCAGTGCCTTGCCACGCCACGAGCAGCAGCATGATGGGCATTTGACGCATCAACATGATGGAACCTCCCATTGTTTGAAATTACCGCGAGGCGTCAGGGCCAGAGGCCGCGCGCTGCGTCACCTTCGCGACGCCCCCCTGCCGTTGACCTCTAACGCTAAGGCATACTGCCACCCATGACCACACTGTCATCGCAAACCCTCGCGCAGGTGGCATCCGGCATCGCGCGTCCGACCTACGACCTGAGGCAGGTCCGAATCGGAAT
>JALYXY010000201.1 GCA_030946875.1 Pseudomonadota bacterium
CCCGAGTACCCTCGACAGCGGCGTGGTATGCAGCGCAGGCGCAAGGTCGCAGCCGACGTACCAGTCATTGGCGGAGGCTGCGACGATGGTGAGCCCATCCTGCGCGAAGTGCGTGGCGAGCGATGCCACGAGCGCTGCGCTGTCTTCAGCTTGCAGATCCTCCACTGCGCCGCTGATACGAACGTCGTGTGCGCCGGCCGCGAGATGCACCGGCGTGGCCCGCAGCCAGTACCGCGCGCCCGGCTCGATGCCTGCAGCGGCGAGACGCACCGGCGCGAGGGGCCAATCCTCCTGCCGAGCGAGGCCGTAGCAGGGCGCGAGCCATCCAAGCGCGCCTTCGGGATCGACCTTCGTCTCGCGCGCTTGCGCGAGCAGCCGCGCGAGCGACGGCGCGCTCGTCGCCGATGCCGACGGTGCGCAGTCGAGTAGCTCGCTCGAATAGAAGGTCAGGAGAGTCACGGATCAGCGCCACGCGAATGGCGGTGGCAAAGGGCCAGGATCATGGAGCCTGCATGCCATAATCGAAGTGCGAAAGCCGCGACCCGTTTCCATTATCGCTCATGCTCCCCACATCCCCCGCCGGTTCCTCGAGCGAGCGCGCACGCTGCGGCGTCGCGCGCCTGTGATCCTGCACGCACGTGTCAAGGTATGAACTCGCGGTAGGGCTCCGCTACACCCGCGCGCGCGGCGCACGGCGGAACTCGTTCATCTCCTTCATTTCGCTCGTCTCGATGTCGGGCATCGCGCTCGGCGTCGCGGCGCTCATCGTCGTGCTGTCGGTGATGAACGGATTTCAGGAAGAGCTCCGCAATCGCATTCTCGCCGTGGCGGCGCACATCGAGGTGCGCGGATTGCCGACACTGAAGGACGACGTGGCGATCGCGAACCTGACGCTGCGCAATCCGCACGTCAAGGCGGCGGCGCCTTACGTTCTCGGCCAGGCGATGCTCTCCACCGGCGATGTCAATCGCGGCGTGCTGGTGCGCGGCATCGACCCGGCGCGCGAGTCAGCGGTCGCCGATATCGGCCAGCACATGCGGGTCGGGTCGCTCAAGGACCTGCACCCTGGCGGCTTTGGCATCGTGCTCGGCGCCGAGATCGCCCGCGCGCTGGACGTGCGCCGTGGCGACACCGTCGTCGTGATCACCCCGCAAGGCAACGTCACTGCGGCCGGCACGCTCCCGCGCCTCAAGAGCTTCCGCGTAGTCGGAGTGTTCGAGGTCGGCATGTTCGAGTTCGACAACGGACTCGCGCTCATCAACATCGACGACGCCAGGACGCTGTACCGGCTCGATGGCGTCACGGGCGTGCGCCTGAAGCTCGACGACATGTTCGAGGCGCCGAGGGTGGCCCGTGATCTCCTTCGCACGCTGCCCGTCGACGCTGAAGTGCGCGACTGGACGCGCAGCCACGCCAATTTCTTCCGGGCGGTGCAGATCGAGAAACGTGTGATGTTCATCATCCTCACGCTGATCATTGCGGTCGCGGCCTTCAACATCGTATCCGCGCAGGTGATGACCGTCACGGACAAGCAGGCGGACATCGCGATTTTGCGCACGCTAGGCGCTTCGCCGCGATCCATCCTTGGAATCTTCATCATTCAGGGCGCGCTGATCGGCTGCATCGGCACCGCCATCGGCGTCATTGGCGGCATCCTGCTGGCGCTCAACGTCGGCGTCGTGATTCCCGCGATCGAACGCACGCTGGGCGTGCAGTTTCTGGACAAGTCCGTCTACTACATCAGTGAGCTGCCCTCGGACTTGCAGCGCGCGGATGTGATCACGATTGCGATTATCGCGCTCTTTCTCGCGCTCATCGCCACGCTTTATCCCGCCTGGCGTGCGGCGCGGGTGAATCCCGCAGAAGCGCTGCGCTATGAATGATGGCGGCGTGGTCCATTCAGCGTCCGATCCGGCGGTCAGCGCGCAGCACGCGGCAGCCCCGCCGGTGCTCGCCTGTCGCGATCTCGCCAAGACCTATCGCAGCGGGCCTCTCGAAGTCCCCGTTCTGCTGCGCATCGACCTCGACGTCGCCGCGGGTGAACGGGTGGCCATCGTGGGTGCCTCGGGCTCCGGCAAGAGCACGCTGCTCCACCTTCTTGGCGGCCTGGACGCTCCGAGTAGGGGGCATGTGCTCGTCGATGGCGTCGAGCTCGCGCATCTCGGGGAGCGCGAACGGGGCGAGATGCGCAACCGGGCGCTCGGGTTCATCTACCAGTTCCATCACCTGCTGCCCGAGTTCACCGCGCTCGAGAACGTCGCGATGCCCCTCTACATACGCCGCATGGCGAAGCCGCTCGCGGCAGAACAGGCGCGCGCCATGCTCGAAGCCGTGGGCCTCGCGCACCGGCTGCGTCACCTGCCGGGCGAGCTTTCAGGTGGCGAGCGCCAGCGTGTTGCACTTGCGCGCGCGCTGGTGACGAAGCCCCGTTGCGTGCTTGCGGACGAGCCGACCGGAAACCTCGATCGTCGAACGGCGGGGCAGGTATTCGATCTCATGCTCGATCTCAACCGCGCCGTGGGCACGAGCCTCGTGATCGTCACCCACGATCCCGAACTCGCCGCACGAACGGATCGAACGCTGCATCTCGTGGACGGGCTGCTCGCTTGACCAATGGTCGCGTGCTCGAGTTGCCGAGAGTTTCGCTAGCGTTCGAGCTCCAACGGCGGCTCGTCCATGCTGGCAATCTGCTCCCGCAGCTCAAGAATCCGGTCCTGCCAGTAGCGTTGCGTGTTGAACCACGGAAACGCTGCCGGGAACGCGGGATCGCTCCAGCGCTGGGCTATCCACGCGGCGTAGTGGACGAGTCTCAGCGTGCGCAGCGCCTCGATGAGTTGGAGCTCGCCCACATCAAAATCGTAGAACTGCCGGTAGCCCTGGACGACGGCACGAATCTGATCCGACATCTCGCTGCGCGAGCCTGACAGCAGCATCCAGAGGTCCTGCACGGCAGGACCGCTGCGGGCATCATCGAGATCGACAAAATGCGGACCTTCCGCGGTCCACAGGATGTTGCCGACGTGGCAGTCACCATGCAGCCGCAACGTTCTCACCGCGCCCGCACGAGCGAAGCAGCGATGCGCTCCCGCGATCGCGAGATCAACGGCCGCGCGATAGGCGGGCTCGAGGTCCGGAGGCAGCAGGCCACTCCCGAGCAGGTACTCGCGCGACGTGTCGCCCATCGTTGCAACGTCGAGTGACGGACGATGAACGAAGGGCCGCCGGGCGCCCGTCGCATGCATGCGGCCGATGAAGCGTCCGATCCAGGCGAGTGTTCCCTCGTGATCGAGCTCGGGCGCGCGGCCGCTGCGTCGCGGGTAAACGGCGAAGCGAAAGCCGGCATGATGCGCGAGCGTCGCATGGGCGCCGCCGGGTGCCATCAGGTCGAGCGGTGCGACGACAGGCACTTCCGCATCCGCGAGCTCGTGCGCGAACGCGTGCTCTTCCAGGATGGCGTCATCGCTCCAGCGGCCGGGCCGATAGAACTTCACCACGACCACCGTGCCATCGACGAGATGCGCGCGATACACGCGGTTCTCGTAGCTGTTGAGGGCGAGGAGGCGGCCGTCGCCCTCCAGCCCGACCGATTCCAGCGCGTCGAGCACGCAATCGGGAGTGAGGCTCGCGTACGGTGCGGGTGCCGGGTCGCTCATGCTCGGGGGTGCTATTCGAAGGCTCGACCCGAACGCATTGCGGCCGGGAAATTATCTCAAAATGAGGCGAGCGGGCCGAGTGCGCGAAGTCCCGCAGCGAGTCCCGAGATAGTACATACAGGTACAGCAAGGGACGAGCG
>JALYXY010000202.1 GCA_030946875.1 Pseudomonadota bacterium
CTGCAACGCACCCGGCGCAAGGTCTGCCCCGACGGTGGTGTCCATTGCGTACGCACGGGTTGGCATCCCGGGGCCGACGAGAGGGGCCACGCGGAACGCCGAGCTCTCCGCCTTGTAGCCGGTCGTCGAGACGTTGGCGAGGTTGTGCGCATTCACCGCCTGCTGCTCGAGGAGCTGCTGCGCACCGGTCATTGCAATGTAGACGAAGCGGTCCATTTCAGTTGTCAGTTGTCAGGTAACGGTGGCGGTGGTTGCTGGGAGTTATTGGTGGAAGCACTCGTACCCCGAGTCCAATTGCGCGGTAGGAAGATCGCGAAGTCCCGCGGAACTCAACGATGCTTCGCCGCGCTGCCTCACCACTGGGTCTTCTGTAGGTTTGCTCTCACTTCATTTGCCAACTGTCAACTGTCATCTGTCATCTGCTACCTGAGATTCACCAGCGTATTCAGCACCTGATCCTGCGTCTTGATCGTCTGCGCGTTGGCCTGATACACGCGTTGTGCCGTGATCATGTTGACGAGCTCCTGCGTGAGATCGACATTGGACTCCTCGACCGCGCCCGACTGCAGCACGCCGAAGTTGCTCGCCCCGGGCGTGCCGGGAATCGACTGGCCTGATGCGCTGGTCTCGGCGAACAGGTTGCCGCCGAGCGGTTGCAGGCCTTCCGGATTCGTGAAGTTCGCCAGCTGGATCTGGCCGAGCGTGCGGCTCGCGCCATTCGAATACCGGCCGAGCACGAGGCCATCCTCGCTCACGTTGTAGCCCGACAGCATCCCGGACGTGTAGCCATCCTGCTTGAGCGCATCGACGGAGAAGCCGCTTCCGTATTGCGTCGAGTTTGGAAAGTCCACCGTGAAGTTGAACGGCGTGGTCGCGCCGTTGGTGAGTGCCACGGAGACCGAGTAGGGCAATCCGGAGCCGAGACGATCGATTGATCCATCGGACTTGTACTGCAGCGTGCCTAGAAGGCCGATCGAGGTGCCGTCGACTGCTCCCTGGACCTTCCACGTGTTCGCCGCCGTCTTGACGAAGTACGTCGCCAGGGCGTGGGGGTTGCCCAGGCTGTCGTACACCGTCATCGACGTCGCCTTGTTGTAGGTCGTCGGGTCCGTCAGCGAGAACGGCTTGCTGATGATCGCCTCGCGCGCATCGAGGTTCATGCCGATGTTCGACTGGGTCGTCGCCGTGGCCTGGAGCTGGGCTGTTGAAAGCTGAAGCGGGAGAGGATTGCCGATCATGAGATTGCCCAGCGCGTCGACACCGAAGCCCGTGAGCTTGTTACCTCCCGCATTCACGACGTAGCCGTCCTTATCGAGATGAAACTGACCGTTGCGCGAGTACGACACGCTGCCGTTGTTCTCCATCCGGAAAAAGCCGCGACCATTGATCGCGACATCGAGTGGGTTGCTGGTGGTGCGGACGTTGCCCTGCGAGAACTGCGCCTGTATCGCCGCGACGGACACGCCGATGCCCGCGCCGGTGCTGCCGGAAGCAGCTAGCGAGTTCGCGTACACGTCGGCGAACAATGCCTGCGATTCCTTGAATCCCACCGTGTTCGCGTTGGCGACGTTGTTGCCGATGACATCGAGATTCTGGGAGGCGGCGCTGAGACCGCTCAATCCTTGCTGAAACGACATGAAGTGTTCCTCGCTGGTTTAGGAGTTGCGCACGTCGACAGTGATGGCCGGGTATGTCAAAAACCGGGACTCACGAAATCTGACGAATGGATGACATGTCGACGTGACCCACTCCGTCGACATTGAGGGTGCCGCCATTCGCACCCGGGATGAGGCCCTTCACCTGACCGAAGGCGAGCGCAGTAGCGGAGATATCCTTGCCGTTGTGGCTGGCGATGATGCTCAGCGTGTACTTGCCATTCTTGAGCGCCGCACCGGCGCTGTCGGCCCCGTCCCAGTCGAATGTCACGACACCGGCAGGCGTCGCGCCCATCTCGATCTGCTTGACGAGGCGGCCTGCAGTGTCGGTGACATTGACGGTCACACGGTCCGCGTCACCGCCAAGGTTGAACGCACCCGTGGCTTTGCCATCGGCGAGCATCATCGCGTTGCCATCTGCAACGACGTAGTGTCCGACCAGATTGGCAGCCTGCAAGTACTGTTTCGCATCCATCGACGCCGACAGTGCGCTCAGCGTGCCATTGAGCTGATTGATGCCGGACACGGTCGAGAGCTGCGCAAGCTGCGATGTGATCTGCGCATTGTCGAGCGGATTGAGCGGATCCTGGTTCTTGAGCTGGGTGACGAGCAGGGTGATGAAGCGGTCTGCCGTGGCATCGGAGGTCTTCGCGGCGCCGGTGGTGGTATTTGCAAGCGCGTTGAGACCGAGTGCCGAGGGATTGGTCGTGGGGGCGATGGGACTGACTGTCATGGTGGGTTCCCTTACTGGCCGAGGGTCAGAGTTTTCAAGAGCAGGTTTTTGGCCGTGTTCATGATTTCCACGTTCGACTGATACGAGCGTGAAGCGGAAAGCATGTTGACCATCTCGTCGACCACGCTCACGTTGGGCATCGCGACGTAGCCCTGCGGATCGGCGAGGGGATGCTTCGGGTCGTACACCTGGCGGTTGGGCATGCTGTCTTCCACCACCGCGGCAACGCGGACCTTGGCACTGCCCGATTCACCCGAGGGCACCGCCTGGAACACGACCTGGCGCGCCTTGTAGGCCTTTCCGTCCGGGCCCGCAGCGCTGTCCGCGTTGGCGATGTTCGACGCCGTGACGTTGAGCCGTTCGGATTGCGCGGTCAGTGCAGAGCTTGCAATATCGAAGACGTTGAAGAGTGACATGTGTTATCCCTGAAGGGCGACGAGCATGGCCTTGATCTGTGCGTTCAGCACGCGCAGAGCAGCTTCATAACGGACCGTGTTGTCAGCGAACTGCGCACGTTCCACATCCATCTCCACGGTATTGCCGTCGAGAGCTGCCTGGGTGGGCATGCGATAGAGCGTTGTCGGCAAAGCTGCAGCCCGCGCCCCTTCGTGGGTTGATGTCGCCGCTGCCAATGCCTGCCCGAAGTCGATGTCCGCCGCCTTGTAGTTCGGCGTGTCGGCGTTGGCGATGTTCGCCGCGAGGATCTCCTGCCGCTGACTGCGCAGCTTGAGCGCTTCGCTTTGAAACCGCAGCATCTGTCCCAGGCTGTCGACGGGTGGCATTGAGAGAAGAAAGCTATTGGATGGCGCCGATTATTCGGCCGCGGAGCGCACAACCATCGCTGGATTAGCGGCGGATTTCCCGCGCATTTCCGAGTCTTCCCATTGCTTTCGCGCGCCTACGATGCGAACGTGCCCAAGCCCGGTCAGGATGCATGACCTGATGGCGGAGCCCTACCGAGAAAGATGTACACGATGATCGAGCTGCGATGGAACGTTGTGGTGGTCAGCCTGTGCATGGCGTGTGCCGCCACGCCTGCATGCGCCGAGTCCGAGATCGCCGCGCGCGTTCGCACATTGCTCGAGCGCACTCAGCTGCCCGATGGCAGTGATCTCGAAATCACGGTGGGCGACCCGGACTCGCGACTGCAACTCGCCGCGTGCCGCGAATACGAGCCCTTCGTGCCGCCGGGTGCGCGGCTGTGGGGTCGCACTTCACTGGGCGTGCGCTGTACCGAAGGCGCGCACTGGACCATCTACCTGCCCACGCAGATCAAGGTGTTCGCACCGGCACTGGTTGCGGCGCGGCCTCTCGTACGTGGACAGACCGTCACCGCGGAGGACGTGCGAATCGACCGCGTGGAGCTCACGGCTGCGCCCGCTGGCGTCCTAGCACCCGGCGACAACCTCGATGGACGCACCGTCACACGGGCCCTCGGTGCGGGAGAGCCGCTGCGACGTGATCTGCTGCGCGCTCCCAACGTGCTGCAGGCGGGCGACATGGTCCGCGTACAGGCGGGTGGACCCGGATTTGCGATCAGCACCGAGGGCAAGGCGCTTGCGGCCGCGATGGAGGGTCAAACCACTCAGATCGCGATTGGCGGCAAGGTCTTGAGCGGCGTTGCCCGTGCAGGAAGAGTGGTGGAGGTACGATGAAGCAACCGTCTTCAATCAGGCGTTCGGCGCGCAGGCTGCGCCGGTCGGCAGCGGCAGCGGCAGCGGCGACCGCCGCACCGGCACGCGCTGGACCGGCGCGTCAGGCGAAGGCCCGCCAGCGAGTCATTTTCACCAGAACACTCAAGTTTTGTGGACGACGTGCCGATACACTCGGTGCGGAGCCGGCCATTGACGCCCCCGGCTTTTGCGGCAACGCAGACGGCGTCGGGAGAAAACAATGAAGATCAACCCTTCCCTTCCGGGACTCGACCACGGCAAGAGCAGCAGCGCGACGCAGAACGACAAGTCGGCAGGCGGTGCCGGCGCGGCGAGCCCGACCCCGGCCAAGGCCGACACCATCCACCTGAGCGCGCTGTCCACCCAGTTGCATGCGCTCGAGGCAACCCTCACGAGCGGCGGCGAATTCGATCGCACCAAGGTCGACGCCATCAAGGTAGCCATTCGCGAAGGACGCCTCATGGTGAATTCAGACGTGGTGGCCGACAAGATGATGGCGAGTACCCTCGCAAGCCTCGGCAAGGCCAGCGGATGACCGACGTCGGCGCGGTGCCGACGCTGCGCGCAGTGTTCCGCGCCGAGATCGAAGGCCATCGCGCGCTCCTCGATGTGCTGATGAGCGAGCAGGAGGCGCTACGCACCGCGCATCCCGAGGCCGTGGCGCTGGCGGCATCATCGAAGCTTCGCCACATCGGCGAGCTCGAGGCGCTCGCGCGACAGCGCACCGAGCTCGTGATGACCATGAACATCGTGCTCACGTCGACCCATGTCGACGCGGCCACGCTCGACGCCCCGGTGCTTGCGCAGCTGCGCAGCGACTGGGCCGACCTTCGCGCGATTGCGGCAAAGGCGCAACAGGCCAACGCGTTGAACGGGCGGCTGATCGCACGTCACCAGCGGCATTGCGAAAGTGCGCTCTCGGCGATTCTTCTCGCCGCAGGGCGATCCCCGGTCTACGGCGCGAATGGCCGCCCCGAGCGCGCCGCGGTGACCCGCACGCTCGCCGCGATCTGAATCAACGCACGTAGCAGCGCGTGACCGCTCGCTGCGTTGCGCGGCACTCTCCTAACGCATGGATGCGGGCGCCGGCACGGCAGCCGTGACCATGCCGTCCTTCTCTGTCGCGCCTGCGGCCAGAATCAGGAGCGTGACCCGCCGGTTGCGGGCGCGTCCCCGCGTACTGTCATTGTCCTGCACGGGCCGATTGTCGGCGTACCCGATCGCGGTGAGCCGTTTCGACTCCACCCCATTCGCCGCGAAGAGGCGCACCACGGAGCTCGCACGGGCTGCGGAAAGCTCCCAATTGGACGGGTATTGCATGCTCGACATCGGCAGATTGTCGGTGTGCCCTTCGACCTGCACGGCATTGTCGGCAGGAGCTATCACCTCTGCTACGGCCTGCAGGGCTGAAATGGCCGACCCCTGCAGCATGGCTTGGCCGGGAGCGAACAGCACGCTCGCGTTGATTTCGACCGCAAGCCCTCTCGGCGAGCGGGTAAGCCGCACCTGGCCGGACTGAACCAGCGGCTTCAGCGCCTCGGCGATCCTGTCGGCAAGATTCACGAGCTTCTGCTCCTGCTGCCTGCGCGCAATCTCGCCGGAGCGTTGCCCGGTGCGTAGCGGCGTCATCGGGCTCGCGTGATCCATCGGCAGCACCACGCTCGGCGGCGCCACCCCATCGCGGCGAAAGGCGTGACCGAGGGCATCGGAGACGATGCGATATTTGCCCTCGTTCACTGTCGAGATCGCATACATCACCACGAACACGGCAAACAGCAGCGTGACGAAGTCCGCATACGAGACGAGCCAGCGCTCGTGTGTTTCAGGATCTTCGTCGGGAGCGGTGCGGCGACGCATGCGATTAACGCGAGTAGCCGGCGAGGCGCGACTCGATGAGCTTCGGGTTCTCGCCGTTGGCGATGCCAAGCAGTCCGTCGAGGATGAGCTCTCGCTGCAGGACCTGGTGCTTGATGAGGGTCTTCAGCTTGTTCGCCATGGGCAGGAAAATAAGGTTTGCGGAGCCGACTCCGTACACCGTCGCGACGAAGGCCACCGCGATCCCGGCGCCGAGCTTGGCGGGATCGGAAAGGTTCTCCATGACGTGAATGAGACCGAGCACCGCGCCGAGGATCCCGATGGTGGGCGCGTACCCTCCGGCCGATTCCCACACCTTGGCCGCAGCGCGATGGCGTTCATCGAAGCTTCTGATCTCCACCTCGAGGGCCTCCGCGATCTTGGAGGGCTCGAAGCCGTCCACCAGCATCTGCAGGCCGTTGCGTATGAAGCTCTCGGGCAATGCCGGAAGCTCGCGCTCGAGCGCAAGCATGCCGTCACGGCGCGCCAGGGTTGCCCAGTCGCGAATGCGCACGATGGTGCTCGCGTGATCGATCTGTGGCGGCAGAAGCATCCAGCGCGCAAGCCGCAGGCCGTCGACGAAAATCGACCACGGACTTTGGACCATGACCGCGGCGAGCGTGCCACCGATCACGATCAGGAACGCCGCAAGCTGCGCCAGTGAGGCGAGATGGCCACCCTCGAGCCATTGCCCGCCGACGATGGCGAGCACCGCGAGGATCAGTCCGGTGAGGCTCAGGAGGTCCATGGTCCGGGCAACGAGGTGCGCGGCCCGATCCCTCGATGGCGTCCCCGCTGGGTGTTCACGGTGTCACGTCGCAGGCCCTACCAGTCGCGCAGTCGCGCCCGCAAGCGTGCCACCGCCTGGCTGTGGAGCTGGCACACACGGGATTCCGACACTTCGAGCACCGCAGCGATCTCCTTGAAGTTGAGGTCCTGCTCGTAATAGAGCCCCATCAAGAGCTTCTCGCGCTCGGGCAATGCTTCGATGGCTTTCACGAGTGCGCCGCGAAAGCGCGCATCCTGGAAGAGATCGAGCGGGTTGTTCCCCTTGTCCGGACAATGGCGGTCGAGATAATCATCGTCGTCGCTGCGACCGAAGTCCTCGAGATGCAGGAGCTCGCAGCCGCGCGCCTCCTGCAACAGGGACTGGTAGCTCTCGAGGGTCTCGCCCAACTCCGCCGCAATCTCCTTTTCCGTCGCGGCGCGGCCGAGGCGCTGCTGCAGCTTGTGCACGGCCGCCTCGATGCGACGCATGCTCTTGCGCGCACTGCGTGGCAGCCAGTCGTTGGAGCGGAGCTCGTCGAGCATCGCACCTCGAATGCGCTGGGTGGCGAAGGTCTCGAATTGCGCGCCCTGCCCTTCCTGGTACCGGGACGCCGCATCCATGAGCCCGATCATGCCCGCCTGGATGATGTCGTCGATCTCGACGCTCGGCGGCAGCTTCGCGGCCATGTGATGCGCCATGCGACGCACCAGCGGCGCGAATTCCTTGATCCTCGTTTCGCTGTCCAGCTTGGCGGTGGCGCCATACGCGCGTGTGGGAGCTGCTAGCATGATCCCGTCCGAAGTAGCGGTGCAGTTGAAAGATTCGTCATCAGTCTGTCGGCGATTTTTCCGAAGGCCTGCTGGCGTCGCGTTTCCGATGTGGCGTCGGCGGGATGTGCCGCGGCGGGCACCCAGCCATACAGCTCGAGCTCGGCTCCGAGAAAGCGGCGCGCCGTATCGGCCACGCATTCGTGTACGTGACGCGCGGCCTGCTGACCGATCGAGTCGTGCACGATGACGCCGAAGTTGCGGCGCTCCTGCGCCCGGGCCAGGGCTTTGATGAGACCGTAGGCATGGGTGATCGCAGGCGCCGAAGAATTGACAGCCAGCAGCATCGGCGCCGTCGGCGCGTGCCCGGGCAGCGGGCCGTTGACGAGCCAGACGTCGAATGTCGATGCGAGCTGCGGGAGCATGGTGTGCAGCGCGCCTCTCCATTCGCCACGTTCTGCAGCGATGCGCTCGAGCCCGCGGGCGCACGGCAGCACCGCCACCTGGTCCGGCCCCTCCAGCAAGGCCTGCTCCAGCGAGCAATCATGGTCGAGCACTTGCGCCAGGTCGTACTTCGCGCGGCGGCCGACCGCGCGCGCAGCTTCGCCCGTCGTGCGATCGAGGATGCACACGCGGTACCCCATGGCGCCGAGGGCACGCGCGACGCCGGTGCAGACCGTCGTCCCATCCGTTCCGCAAATGGCGGCGATCTGGCAGGTTCTGCGCGCGAAGAGCTGCCGCAACCCCTGCGCCTGATCCTCACGCATGGACGGCCTCCTGCGTGACGCCGGTGATCAGTGACATGGCGTCGTCGTCGAACGCAAACGGTGCGGGCCTGTTGGCGCGACGAAGCGCGCGGTGCACGAGATATTCGGGGCTCGGCGTGTGCAGGTCCTCGGGCACGCGCTGACCGCTCGAGGTGTATTGCAGGAAAAGCCGGTGCCGAATGATGACGTCGAGTGCCTGCCCGGGCTGCACGGCTTCGTCGAGCTTGCTCAGGATGCAGCCTTCGAGCGGGGCATCCGGCTGCTCGGGCGTGCCACCGCAATAGGCCGTGACAACTTCGTCGAGTGTCTCGCCCTGCGAGGCCGAATTGAGCAGCAGGAGACGCTTCACCTCGGGCTGCGCGAGCAACATGCCCTGCTCGCGTACACGTTCGTCGCGTTGGCTCATGCCGACCGTGTCGATCAGTACGAGATGCTTGCCGCGAATGGAATCGAGCGCCTGGCGCAGATCCTGTGGATCCGACACGGTATGCACCGCGACACCGAGAATCTTGGCGTAGATGCGCAGCTGATCGTGAGCGCCGACGCGATAGCTGTCGGTCGTAAGGAGCGCGAGCTTGGAGGCGCCGTAGCGCACCGCGCAACGCGCCGCGAGTTTTGCGGTCGTCGTCGTCTTGCCCACACCTGTGGGTCCGACGAGCGCGTACACGCCGCCGCGCGAGACGATGTCCTCTGCCGAGTCGGCATAACGCAGGCTGCGCACGAGTGTCTGCACGAGCCATTGCTGGGCCTGCTGGTTGGTGTAGTCATCCGGCAGCTGGTCGGCGATCTGGCGTATGAGGCCGGTGCTGAAACCGGCGTTGAGGAGGTCACGCGTGAATCGCGCGCGCACCGGCGAGCGCCGCAGGGTTTCCGTCCATGCAAGCTGCGCGAGCTGCTCGGTGAATGCAGCGCGCATCGCTGCCATCTCGCTCATCAGCTGCGCGGCCGTCGCATTGCCCAGCTGCGGGTCGGCGGCTGCGCGTTCCACCGTGGGTTTCGGCGACGTCGCCACGGGGGCCGTGTTCGCACCCACCACGAACCCCGCACCTGCAGGCTCCTGCACCATGCGCGGTGGTGCCCATTCCCTGATTTGCATGGTCTCGCCGGAGAAGTCGGCGGACTTGGCGTTCACCTCGGCCGATGAGCGCGCCGGTGACGCCGCAGCTTGCCTCGTGACCGAAGCATCGTCTGCGATCACGTTGGAGACGCGGCCCTGCGGGCGCGAAGCCAGCATGTTCTCCACCGCATCGCCTGCCACGGCTGTGATCTCGATGCCGTCGGGGGTGGGACGATTGGCGACGATGACGGCATCGGGGCCGAGCTCGGCACGCACCTGATCGAGCACCGAGCGCGACGTCAATCCAAAGAACTTCTTGAGCTTCATCGTTTACCTCCGACTGTGTTGCTGACACGGATGGTCCGCGCATCAGGAATTTCGCTATGGGCAAGCACACGCAGGCTGGGTACGGTGCGACGAACGAGCCGCGCAAGGGGCAACCGCAGGCGATCGGGTACGAGCAGGACCGGCGGATGACCGGCTGCTTCCTGACGCTGGACCGAAGCCCCGACTTCGCGCGCGAGCGTCTCGGCAAGATCGGGCTCGATGCCCCCGCCCTCGCCTCCCGCGACGGTCAGAACCTGGTGCAGCACGCGCTCGAGATCCGGGTCGAGCGCGATGACCGCGAGCTCATGCGAGGTGCCGAAGAGTTGCTGAACGATGGCTCTGCCGAGGGCGACGCGTACGGCGCTCGTGAGCTCGCTCGCGTCCTGCGTGCGCGCCGCGTGATCGGTCAGTGTTTCGAGAATCGTGCGGAGGTCCCGGACGTGGACACCCTCGTCGAGCAGGTTCTGCAGCACGCGCTGGACGGTCGAGAGCGGAATGAGCTTCGGTGTCAGCTCCTCGACGAGCTTGGGCGCAGTCTTCGCGATCTGATCGAGGAGGCCCTGGCTCTCCTGCCGGCCGAGCAACGTGCCGGCCTGCTGGTGCACGATCGTGGACAGATGAGTTGCGACCACCGTGCCTGCATCGACGACCGTATAGCCCAGGCCCTGCGCATGATCGCGTTGCGAAGCTTCGATCCAGGTGGCCGGCAATCCGAACGCCGGGTCCTGCGTCGCGATCCCCTGCAACGTGCCTGCAGCGCTACCGGGATCGATGGCGAGATACATGCTGCTCCGGCATTCCCCTTCGGCGATCGCCACGCCTTTGAGCGTGATGCGATACGCGTTGGGCGGCAGCTCGAGGTTGTCGCGGATGTGCACGGCTGGAGGGAGGAAGCCGATGTCCTGAGCAAACTTGCGGCGAATGGCCTTGATGCGCTTCAGGAGCTCACCATCCTGTCCTTTGTCCACCAGCGGAATCAGGCGATAACCAACCTCGATCCCGAGTACGTCGATGGGCACGAGATCGTCCCAGCTGACCTCGGAGGATTCGGGCGCGGGTGCCACCACAGGCGGCGGAGGTGCCGCGGCGGCGCGCGCCTGGCGCAGGAGCCATCGCGCGGTAAAGCCCATACCGGCGGCGAGCAGCAGGAAGGCAAGGTTGGGCATCCCTGGGACGAGCCCCAGCACCGCAAGCAACACCGCTGCAATGACGAGCGCTTCAGGTCTGCGGGTGAGCTGTGACATGAGCTGCTTGCCCGTGGCCTCGCCCTTGCCCACGCGCGACACCACAAGACCCGCAGCGGTCGAGATCACCAGCGCCGGAATCTGCGCGACGAGGCCGTCGCCGATGGCGAGCAGCACGTAATTGTTGGACGCCTGTGCGAACGACAGGTCGTGCTGGAGCATCCCGATCGCCAGACCGCCGAGAATATTGATGAACAGCACCAGGATCCCGGCGACGGCATCGCCGCGCACGAACTTCGATGCACCGTCCATGGCACCGAAGAAATCCGCCTCGGCGGCGATTTCCGCACGGCGCCGGCGTGCTTCGTCCTCGGCGATGAGCCCGGCGTTGAGGTCTGCGTCGATCGCCATCTGCTTGCCAGGCATCGCATCGAGGGTGAATCGCGCGCTCACCTCGGCGATGCGGCCCGCGCCCTTGGTGATCACGACGAAGTTGATCACCACGAGAATCGCGAAGACGACCAGGCCGACCGCGAAGTTGCCGCCGATCAAAAACTCGCCGAACGCCTGAATGACCTTGCCTGCGGCGTCGGTGCCCGCGTGACCATGCAGGAGCACGACGCGAGTCGATGCCACGTTGAGCGACAACCGGAGGAGCGTGGTCAGCAGGATGACCGTGGGGAAGACCGCGAAGTCGAGCGGACGCTCGCTGTACATCGCAGACAGCAGCACGACCATTGCCAGCGCGATGTTGAACGTGAAGAGGAGATCGAGCAGGAACGGCGGCAGTGGCAGCACCATCATGCCGAGAATCAGCACGATGAGGAGCGGCCCCGCGAGACCTACGAGTGCAGCCGGCGTCAGCCCGACGCGCAGCGCGAGCGCGTTCATTGCAGGTCTCCCGCGCCGTCATCGCCCGCTGGTTTGCGATTGATCGGATCGAGATCCGGAGGCACCGCAAGGTCGTCCGGCGCGACGGGCGCCTGCCCACCGACGGCGCGCCAGCGCTCGACCTGATACACATAGGCGAGCACCTGTGCCACGACGCCATAGAGCGCCTGTGGGATCTCGTCGCCGATCTCGCTGTGGCGATGGAGCGCTCGGGCGAGGGGCGGTGCTTCGAGCAGCGGCACGTTGTGCGCACGCCCGATTTCCTTGATCTTCTCGGCGATGAGCTCCGTGCCCTTGGCCACCACCCGCGGTGCGCGCATGCCCTCGGTGTATTCGAGCGCGACCGCATAGTGCGTCGGGTTGGTGACGATGACGCTCGCCTTCGGCACGGCCGCCATCATGCGTTTGCGTGCTGCGTTGCGTTGCAGGCTGCGAATGCGTGCCTTGAGCTGGGGGTCGCCTTCCTGCTCGCGCAACTCCTGACGGACCTCCTCCCGCGTCATGCGCAGTGACTTGTGATGGCGCCATACCTGATACGGCACGTCGATCGCTGCGATGAGCACGAGCATCGCCACGAAGATCGCCATGGCGTCCATTCCAAGGCGACCCACCGCGGTGATGCCGCTGCCAAGGTCGAGCACCGCGAGACTCTGCACCTGATCCCACATGTGAACCGTGGCGTAGCAACCCGCGGTGCCGATGAGCGCCGTCTTGAGGAGCGCCTTGGCGAGCTCGGCCAGGCCGCGCGCAGCGAACATGTTGCCGAGCCCGCGCACGGGGTTGAGCCGGGCGAGGTCGGGAAGCACTGCCTTCGTTGAGAAGTTCCAGCCGGACAGGAGGAGCGGTCCGATCGCGGCTGCGAGCAGGATGACGAGGAGAAGAGGCGTGATCGCCGTCATGACATCGCTCGACATGGCGGTCAGGCCGCGACCGAGCGCGTCTGCCTCGAATGCCGCGTCGCGATTGAAGCGCATGCCCTGCTGCACGAGCAGGAGGCAGTGACGCATGAACTCGGGACCGAGCGCCCACAGACCGATGGCGGCGACGAGCGCCACCGCCGCCGCGGCGAGCTCGCGTGAACGCGCAACCTGGCCCTGCTCACGCGCCTGCTCGAGGCGTCGTGGTGTGGCCGGATAACTTCGCTCGAGATCGCTTTCTTCTGCCATGGCGCCGTCGGGTTGAACGGAGCCATTATTCGGCAGCAGCGCCTGTTTCTATGGCGCGAGAAAGCGGTGATTTGCCTCGCTATTCAGGTACGCGCGGGAGGCACGCGCGGGAGGTGGCACTTCACGGAGGAGGTGCCCCCATTTCGGCTGCCAGCCAATACCACCGACCCCCGAGGCACAACGGCCCATTGGCGGGCGAGAGTTGATTGAGCCACGGATTGTGCCAGAACCCGCACACACGCGGCAGCGGCCAACGTCAGAGCAGCAGGAAGGCAGCCGCCGTGATCAGCGTCGGCAACAGAGCACCTAGCAGCAGGCCGCCTGCACCGACGGACTCGTCCTCGAAGCCACGTTTGAGCAGTGCCACACCAGCCGGGTTAGGTGCGTTCGCAATCACGGTCAGCCCGCCACCAGCGACGGCACCTGCAACGAGCATGTATTTCGCTGCATCGCTCATGGCCTCGATCTGTGCGCCGAGGTAGGTCAATGCAGCGTTGTCGGTGATTGCTGTGAGACCGAGAGAACCGAAGAACAGAGCGAGCGGTTGGAGGCTGGCCACGATGGGTTGCAACCACCAGCTTTGCAACCCACCAAGTACCACCAAGCCCGCCAGGAAGAACGCCACTAACAGTGCCTCTCTGATGATCAGCGGATTCTGGTGCCGCTCATAAGCTAGGGTGAATCCGAGGAACAGCAGGAAGAGAGCGAGGAAAGCCACGGCATGGTGGGCGAGCAGCACCACCCCAACCAGCATGCCGATGTGAGCGAGGACAATGGGGAGAGGAATCTTCGATTCTGGCGGCGGTGCACCGGCACCGCTGCCAAGGTGTCGCCGGAGTGCGAACGTCCCAATCGACGCGTTCAGCAGCACCGCAATCGCCGCCTTCCAACCGAAGTGCGACAACATGAATGCACTGTCCCATCCCCACGTCGATGCAACCATGAGCACGGGCGGTGCAGCGTATGAGGTGAGTGTCCCGCCAATCGATACATTGACGAACAGCACGCCAAGAGCGAAGTACTTGATGCCCTCCGAAACATCGTGGCGAAAGATGATCGGGGCCAGCATCAGTGCTGCGATTGTCATTGCAGCGGGTTCGGTAACGAGAGAGCCGAGCAGTGGCACGACGCCGAGTCCCAACCACGCTAATGCAAGCGGAGTTGGCAGCGGTGCGAGCCGGGCAGCGACGTTCATGAATGCTGCCACCGTCTGCAACACCGGACGCGAGGCAGCGACCACCATCACGACGAAGACGAATAGCGGCTCGGTGTAGTTTCGTGATTCCGCATACGCGAGGGCGGAGTCGCCGCCACTCATCACGGCCATCGTGACGACGAGCACGATGGCCCAGAAGCCGAAGACGACCTCGACCTCGCCGAGGAGATGGAAGAGGCCAGCATGGCGAGGGAATCGATGGGCTAGTCGCTCGAACTGCTTTGCAGCGAACGTGTGGAGCAGTGCGACTGCGAAGACGACAGCGGAGACGACCTGAATGGCGTCGGGTGTGGCAGACATGGACGACCTATACTGCGAGGCGGCCCGACCTTCGCAATGCCTGCTGCCCCGAATGTGAAGACAGCACCCTTGTTCGATTCTACCTTGCATTGGTTGAAGAGCAGACTCACCGAGGACGTGGTCGAGCTCTCGCCTCAATGCGTGGGGGCGGCGGTGCCTGTTGCTCGACTCGCACTGCTGGACGCGCGCATAGGCAGCGGGCAGATCAAGACGCCGTTCATACTCCCGATACCAGCTCTTCAGTGCGTTCTTGGTCGGGTAGCCGAGTTGCCGGATGGTCAACGCGACCCCTTTTCCAAGCTCTATGTACAGCCGTACCGCTCGCAGCCGATCGTCGTATGAATACATGAACCACCCCCACAGGTAGTCCAAGTTTTCGTCCGCATCCCCGGTTGGTCAATATTCGGTCGGCGCCAACACAGATGAGGAACAGCGGTTTTCAGGGGCTCGGGTTGGCCAACTGCTTGGACCACCGGCCTCAGAAGCGAGAAACCCGCACCAGCTAGGCTGAGTGTGGGCTTCGGGCTGCTTTGGTGGCGCTTCAGGTAGTCTCGACGATTGCCGTATCGGGAACGCGCGGGTGACGTTTACAAGTGCCGATACTGCGGAAAATCAGAAACCCATCGAGTCGAGGAGCGCGTCGACCTCGGCCTGGCTGTGCACCTTCTCAGGCTTGCGCGCAACGGCGCTTGCAGCCTCAGGTGGGGTCGCCTGGCCGTCCGGGGACGTCTCGATCAGGAGTTGCACCAGATTCTTCTCGAGATCCTGCGCGAGCGTACCCACACGCTTGATCACCTGACCGGTGAGATCGTGGAAATCCTGCGCCATCATGATGTCCTGCAGGAGTTCGCTTTGCGTCGAGCTGACGGCCATTGCGCGATCGAGGAACGCGCAGGTGTCCTCGCCCAGATCGAAGGCGCCACCGCGATCTCCGAATTCCAGGCTCGCCTGCCAGCGCTCGAGCAGCGAGCTCGCCTCGCGCTGTACTTCCTGCTGCAGCGTCTGGCTTTCCTCTACCGCGGAGAGCACGCGTTCGGCGGCTAGCCACGTAAGGTTCGCGATGTGGGCGAGCCGCTCGCGCGCGTCGGGCAACTCCTGCGCGACCGCCTCGATTTTCTTGTCGAAGCCGAGTCCCGAAAGCGCCTCGTGCAGCGAGCGCGTGAGGCGGCCAAGATGCTGGATCACGTCGGCAGGTTGCAACGGCGCGCGCGGGACGGCGCTTGCCGATCCGCTCTCCTGCGGCCGCGCGCACGAACGCGCGCCGGGTTCGAGCACGGCCGCACCAGCGGCCAAAGAGACATCTTCGGGGGCCATTTCTGTTCTCCGTCAGGCAGGCTGCATCTTGGCGAGGATCTTCGCGAGCTTCTCCTCGAGTGTCTGTTTCGTGAAGGGCTTCACGATGTAGCCGCTCGCCCCCGCCTGCGCCGCGGTCACGATGTCCTCCTTCTTGGCTTCGGCAGTCACGAGCAGCACCGGCAACGCCTGCAGAGCCGGGTCGCGCCGGATTTCCTTGAGGAGCGCGAATCCGTTCATGTTCGGCATGTTGACGTCGCTGATCACGAAATCGAAGTTGGCGCCACGAAGCTTCACGAGTGCGACGACGCCGTCCTCGGCCTCCTCCGCGTTGGTGTAGCCCATCTCCTTCAGCAGGTTGCGCACAATGCGGCGCATCGTCGAGAAATCATCCACGATGAGAATTCTCATGTCGCGATTCAGGATCATGATTCTGCTCCGATGGTGCGTGTCCGGGAGGCGCGCGCGTTGAATGGCTCGATGGTTGAGGCGTACATTGCGCGTCGGTCGTTCAACGGCGCAAGGCTCATCTTAAGGTTTGCGGCGATGTTCATTTGCCGTCGCGGACAGGCGCTGAGTTTGCGGCCTGGGGCTCCAGCGCCTCGGGCGTCACACTGTCTGCGGCGCCGTGACCGTCCTGGAGAATGCGCTGCTCCGCCTTGTGGTTCATGATCACGATGCTGATGCGGCGATTCACCGCATCCGCGGGATTGTCACGGTTGAGCGGCACCGAGGGTCCGAGCCCGATGACGCGGATGAGCTTGTCCTCTGCAATGCCGCCCGCGATGAGCTCACGACGCGATGCATTGGCGCGGTCAGCTGAAAGCTCCCAGTTGCTGTAGCCCCGCTCGCCCGCAGCGAAGGGCGCGCTGTCGGTGTGCCCCGCAAGCGAGATACGGTTGGGCACGTTGTTGAGCAGTGCGCCGATCTCGCGCAGGATAATTCGCGTGTAATCCTTCACCTCCGCCTTGCCGCTGTCGAACATCGGGCGGTTCTGCTCGTCGACGATCTGGATCCGCAGCCCGTCCTGGGTCATGTCCACCCGCAGCTGGTTCTTGAAGCTCTTGAGCATTGCGCTTTTCTCGACCGCGGCTTCGACGCGCTGCTTGAGGCGCTTGAACTGCTCGATCTCCTCGCGCTGACGCTCCGCCTCCGCCGCCTTGATGTTGACCACGCGCTTTTCGGTCGGCAGGTCGCCCTGCTTGCGCTGACCCACGCTGCGCGACAGGTCGGTGCCGCCGCCCTTGATGACCGACGAGCTGTCGCCACTGCCCGAGCCTCCGGCCATCGCGACCTTGAGTGGCGTCTTGAAGTACTCCGATATGCCCTGCATGTCACCCTTGGCCGTGGACCCGAGGAGCCACATGAGCAAGAAGAAGGCCATCATCGCGGTGACGAAGTCCGCATAGGCGATTTTCCACGCGCCTCCGTGGTGAACCGCCGACGCGCGCTTCCTGCGACGTACGATGATCGGTGGCTTCTGGTCGGATGCCATGTCGGTCGCTCAGGCGCGGGCCTGTTTCACGTGACCTTCGAGCTCCGCGAACGTCGGCCGCTCAGCCGAGTACAGCACCTTGCGCCCGAACTCCACTGCGATCGCCGGGGCATACCCATTGAGCGTCGCGAGCAGCGTCACCTTGATGCACTGCAGGACCTTGGATGATTCGTCGGCCCGCTGCTGCAAGAGCGCGGCGAGGGGTGCGACCGCGCCGTAGCCGAGCAGAATGCCAAGGAACGTTCCCACGAGAGCGTGGGCGATCATCACGCCGAGCTCCGCGGGCGGCAAGCCCACCGATTCCATGGTATGCACGACGCCCATCACGGCCGCCACGATGCCGAACGCCGGCAGACCGTCGGCCACTTTCTGGATCGTGTGCCCCGGCACCTCCGCCTCGTGATGATGCGTATCGATCTCATGGTCCATGAGGTTCTCGATCTCGAACGCATTCATGTTGCCGCTCACCATGAGGCGCAGGTAATCGGTCAGGAACTCCATCAGGTGATGGTCGCGCAACACCAGCGGGTATTTGCTGAAGAGTGCGCTTTCGTTCGGGGCCTCGACGTCGCGCTCGATGGCCATGAGGCCTTCACGGCGCGTGGTGTGGAGGATCTCGTACAGGAGTGCCATCAACTCCATGTACAGGGTCTTCGTGTACTTGGAGCTCTTGAAGCACGACGGCAGCGAGCCGAGCGTGGCCTTGAGCGATTTCGCAGAGTTTCCCATCACGAAGGCGCCGAATGCTCCGCCGCCGATGATGAGCAGCTCGAGCGGCTGATACATGGCGCCAAGGTGTCCCCCCGCGAGCGCGAACCCGCCGAAGACTGCGCCGAACACGATCACGTAACCGAGGATGGCTAGCATTGCCTGGCACTGCTCCATTCCTTCCGCGGACCGGGAAGGCAACACGCTTGGATTCGGCACGTGCTACGGTGCCCCCAGGGGTGAATGTCGGCAGTGGGCGCGGTTTCTTTAGAAGGGATCAAGCGCCATTAGGCCCAACGTCCGATCCGCAGCCGCGGCCCTGAAACGTGCGTTCCGCTGTGGCCACGCCCATAGCCGGCAACGCCGCTCACGGGGCATTGCGCGGTGCACTGACCTGACCACGCGCGGCGGGAACCTGCCGTGCAATGTACGAGAATCGGCGCAGTGTGCCGTGAAGCGCAAGTCACTATGCGGCGGTTTTGCTGCGGCTTAAGCCCACAGTGTGTTGCGTGTCGACGTGCACGCTGCCCGCGCTGACGATTGCCCTACGGTTCAGGCGTCCGGGCGCCCTGGCTCGACGGAAGTTCGCGCAATGCCTCAGGCCGCTGCGGCCGCGCGTGTCTTGCCCGCGCGTGAGGGCATGTGGCACAGCCCGCAGACGTAGTTTCGGGTGAGATCGAACTCCCGTACCACGAACTGGCCGCGGCAGCACGTGCACTTGGCCAGCCGCAGCATACCCGCATTGAAGAATTTGACGAGGCGCCAGGCGCGGGTGATCGAAAGGTCGACGGCGAGCTCGTGCGTCGTGCACTGCTCCACGTACAGCCTGTAGCCCTTGATGATCGCATCGATATCGTCGATGTCGGCCGACTTGATGAGGTGCTGGTAGATCGCCATGAAGAGCGACGAGTGGATGTTCGGCATCCACGTCACGAACCAGTCCGTCGAGAACGGCAGCATGCCCTTGGGCGGTGACTTGCCCTTGAGCTCCTTGTACAAGCGCAGCAGCCGCTCGCGCGACAGGCATGTTTCGGCCTCGAGCACCTGCAGCCGTGCGCCGAGCTCGATCAGCGAAGTCGCGCGCGCGACTTCGCGCACGTCCTCAACGACGCTCTTGCCTCGCATTTCAGGCCGCCTCTTTGAGCGGGGACGCCATGAGGATGGCTGCGTGGATGCGCGATACGCCGCGCTCGCCCCCCGTGCCGAGCAGCAGGTTCCAGACGATCTCGTCATCGAAACGGAAACGGCACATGAGCATGTTGGATGCGGCGATCTTCACCACCTGCGCCGTCGAGAGATTCGCGAGCACATCCGCGACCTCTTCACTGACGCCCAGCCGGAACATGGCTTCGCAACGGTCTTCGCGGATCAGGCGCTGGGCGAGAATCAGATAGGTGAGATTCGCTTCGCGGATGTCCTCGAGCATTTGGTCGGTCTTCAAGAGCTTCCCCCTCTTTCGTTACCGGCGGATGACCCCGCAACGGCATATATCGACGCAATCGCGCATCTACTTTAGGGTTATTTTCCAACGCCCTGAAGTAGAAGCACAAAATGTGGTGTACGAAGCCGCCGCCGCACCCTGCGCCGGGAGCCCGAAACTGATCCGACGTAGCCGACAACTCGACGGCGGACGTCCGAAATGGACCTGTTTCGTCTACCAGCTCGGCGGTTCGACTGCCCCGCTCCGACCGTATAGTTCTTCTCGACGGCCGGCGGGGACGAATGAGCAGGATGTGTGCCCGACAACGTGCGCAGCCGTCACGTGTGGCAGGCGTTGGAATGAGGAATCTCGGAACGCGGGCTCAAGTTTGCCGCCGCGCGATCCGATATTGGCTCTGACGGCGGTATCGAGCCTCCCGGATCGAGGCAGCCAAAGTCGCTCGGCGATCTCGCCGGATTCCTCACACAGGAGAAAACAAATGCCTCAGATCATCAATACCAACATCGCCTCGCTCAACGCGCAGCGCAGCCTCAACTCGTCGCAAGGCAGCCTCGCCGTATCCCTGCAGCGCCTGTCGTCGGGCCTGCGTATCAACAGCGCCAAGGACGACGCTGCCGGCCTCGCGATCTCCGAACGGATGAGCGCGCAGATCCGCGGCCTGAACCAGGCGGTGCGCAACGCCAACGACGGCATCTCGCTGTCGCAGACGGCGGAAGGCGATCTCGTGCAGGTGAACAACAACCTGCAGCGGATGCGCGAGTTGGCGGTGCAGGCGTCCAACGCGACGAATTCATCGTCCGACCGCGCGGCGCTGAACCAGGAAGTGCAGCAGCTTGCCCAGGAAATCGACCGCGTGTCGCAAGCCTCTGCCTTCAACGGCGTCAAGCTCCTCGACGGCAGCTTCACCACGCAGACGTTCCAGGTCGGCGCCAACGCAACCGCCAACGACCAGGTCACGGTGAGCTCGATCGTGAACGCCCGCACCAGCGTGCTCGGCGCCTACGACGGCTTCACGTCCAACAACCAGTCGGTGACCTACAACGCAGCCGCCCAAGCCTTCAACGTGACCGTCACGCCGACAACGGGCTCGGCCCAGGTCGTCAGCTTCGGAACACTGTCCACCGATGCGAAGGCAATCACCAACGCCATCAACTCGGCGGGTGTGAACGGCCTCACCGCAACGGTCAACGCGAACAGCGTCACCGGCTCCGCGGCCGCGACGTCCGGCGGTGCAGGTGCGACGACGCTAACCGTGAATGGTCTCGCGATCAGCATGACCTTGGTCGGCAATGGCAGCACCGATACGGCCACCGCGGTTTCAGCCATCAACGCGCAGTCGGCTTCGACGGGCGTAATGGCATCCGACAGCGGCGCCGGTCTCAAGCTCTCTGCGGCTGACGGACGCAACATCAACGTCAGCATCGCCGGCACGGGCGGTCTTGCGAACGTCGGGCTGGCCGGCGTGGGCGCGAACAACACCGGCACGTTCAGCGTGGCCTACCAGGCACCGATCGGCATCGCGAGCCTCACGTTCGGTGGCGCGCTCACCACGGGTCTTGGCGTCGCGGCACACACGGTGACCCAGACCGGCACCGCAATCGGAGCCATCGACGTCACGACGGCAGCCAACGCCACAACCGCGCTGAGCTCCATCGACGCGGCGCTCGCGCAGGTCAACACCGGGCGTGCAACGCTGGGTGCCCTGCAGAACCGTTTCATGTCGGTGGTCTCGTCGCTGCAAGTGTCGGCCGAGAACCTGTCTGCCTCGCGCAGCCGGATCCAGGACACCGACTTCGCGGCCGAGACGGCGAACCTCACCCGTTCGCAGATCCTGCAGCAGGCGGGTACCGCGATGCTGGCCCAGGCCAACGCGCTGCCCAATAACGTGTTGACGCTGCTCCGCGGATAAGCCTCGGCTAGGCGTTTGAAGCCCGGGGCGGCGATCCCGCCCCGGGTGCGCATCGAGGAGGACTCATGCTCATCGCTTCAATCGACGGTCTTGCGCCGGCGCCGCCTCCGGCGCGCGAAAGCGTTGGCGTGTCACCCGGCAAGGTGCACGACGTCAACGTCAGTGCAGCAACCACGGCTGCGTCGCCGCCGCCCGAATCCGTACACCACGCCGTGACCCAGGCCAACGAAGCACTGCGCTCGCTTTCGCAGGCGGTGGAGTTCGAGTACGACACCACTTCCAGGACAACGGTCATACGGCTCATCGATATGCAGGATCAGAAGGTGTTGCGTCAGATTCCGACGCCCGAGATGCTGGAGATCGCCCGCGCCCTCGAGCGCATGCAGACGATGCTCGTCCGCGGCAGGGCGTGACGTACCGCAACATGAAAGGGTAACCTCACGTGGCGATAACGCCTGCACTCTCTTCACCGGGTATCGGTTCCGGGCTCGACGTCAACGGCATCGTGCAAAAGCTGATGGCGGTCGAGCAGCAACCGCTTCGGCAGATGGACAAGCAGCAGGCCATCGATCAGGCGCGCATCACCGCCTATGGCAGCCTGAAGAGCGGCCTGTCGACGTTGCAGTCAGCATTGCAGGGCCTCTCCACCGCGGACAACTTCAATACGCTGGATGCATCCACCAGCGACGGCGCGACCGTGACTGCGTCGGTGAGCGGCAAGCCCGCGCTGGGAAGCTACGGCGTCGTGGTGAGTCAGCTCGCGCAGGCGCAAAAGCTTGCGTCCGGCGGCTTCACGAATTCGACCGACCCGGTGGGCACCGGCACGCTCACGTTCGAGCTTGGCAGTTTCGACGGCACCGCGTTCACACCGGGCAGTGCGGGCTCGAAGACGGTCACCATCGCGGCCGGGCAGAATTCGCTTGCAGGCATTCGCGATGCGGTCAACGTAGCAGGTGTGGGTGTCACTGCAACCATCGTCAACGATGGCAGTGCTGCAGGCAACCGCCTGGTTTTCACGGCCAACAATTCGGGAGCGGTCAACAGCCTTCGGATCATCGCGTCTGACAGCGACGGCAATTCGACCGATGCCATGGGCCTCTCGCAGCTTGCGTTCGATCCGGCTGCGATAGCGGGCGCGGGGCGCAACCTCACCGAAAAGGTCCTTGCGCAGGACGCGCTCCTGTCGATCGATGGCATCGACGTGAAAAGCTCGTCCAACACCGTCAGGGGTGCGATCGACGGCGTCACGCTCAACCTCGTGAAGACGAACGCGAACCCTGCCACGGTCAGCGTGGTCGGGAAGACGAGTGAAGTCGACGCGAAAGTGGCCGCCTTCGTGAAGGCCTACAACGATCTCAACAGCACGTTGACGAGCCTGACCAAATACGACAGCACGAAAAAGGAAGCTTCCGTGCTCACCGGCGACGGTACGGTCAGAACCGTGCAGAACCAGTTGCGCACGCTTCTGGGGGGGCGTCTCGGTTCGGGCACGCTGTCGACACTGTCGCAAGTGGGGGTGACCTTCCAGGCCGACGGCACGCTCGCGCTCTCGACCACCAAGCTCGATGCGCTCCTCGGCAGCAATGCGTCCGCAGTGACGCAGCTTTTTGCAGCGGTCGGATCGGCAAGCGACCCGCTGACGAAGGTCATCGGGTTCTCCGGCAGGACGACGCCCGGCACATATGCGCTCGACGTCTCGAATGTTGCGAGCCACGGCGCTCTCACCGGCGCGGCGCCTGCTTCGCTCGCCATCACGTCCGGTGTCAATGACCTGCTGCAGGTGGTGCTCGATGGCACCAGCAGCACCGTGAGACTGGCTGCCGGCACCTACGCGGATGCCGACGCCCTGGCAGCCGAAATACAGTCCAAAGTCAACGGCGCCAGCGAGTTCGTGACGCTCAGTGCGAGCGTCAAGGCCACGGCATCAGGGGGCGCGATCACGCTCACCTCCAACCGTTTCGGCAGTACGTCCTCGGTGTCGGCGAGCGGCAGTGCGGTCGCCGACGTGTTCGGCGCGAATCCCGTGGCGACTCCAGGTGTCGATGCGAGTGCCACGCTCGGCGGGACTGTGCTGAGCGGCCAGGGTCAGATCCTGCTCGGGCCGACGGGCACGGCTGTGGAAGGACTGCAACTCGAGCTTGCCGGCGGAGCCACGGGTGCACGCGGAGCCGTGAGCTACGAGACGGGCTTCGCGTACCGGATGAGCACGCTTTTGAAGCAGCTCGTCGACACGGACGGCCCTCTCGCCGCACGCACGAGTGGTCTGCAGCACGAGATCAAGGACATCGACAAGCGACGCGAGGCGCTCAACGTGCATCTCGGACTCGTCGAGGCCAACTACCGTGCGCAGTTCAATGCGCTCGACACGCTGCTCTCCGGTCTGTCTGCGCAGAGTGCGTCGCTGCAGCAGCAGCTTGCAAGCCTGCCGAAGATCACCGGATGATCGCCGACCGCACTCAAGCGTGCTGCGCGCTGGCCGATAAGACAAAGGTCCGCAAACAACAACGCTCCCGCCATGTTCAAGCAACGCGCCGCGCAGGCCTATGCAAAAGTTGGATTGGAGACCGGTGTCGCGACGGGCTCTCCGCATTCGCTCATCCTCATGCTGTACGACGGTGCACTGAAGGCGATCGCGGAGGCCCGTGCGCATCTCGTGGCGTCGCGCATCGCACCCAAGGGCGAGGCGCTGTCCAGAGCCATCGGAATCATCGAGACGGGCCTCAAGGGCAGCCTCGATGTGGAACGCGGTGGGGCCATCGGGCTGCAGCTGCGCGAGCTCTACGACTACATGAACCGTCGGCTGCTTCTCGCCAGCATGCGCAACGATCCGGCCGGTCTGGACGAGGTTGCGGGGCTTCTTCGTGAGCTCCGCGGTGCATGGTCCAGTATCGACGCCGCGCCTGTCCAGGCCAACGCACCTGCGCCTGTTGCAGCGTGACGAGGTGCCCATGGACTGCGATACGGTCACGGTCGACGCTTCGCGCACGCTTCTCGGCTACTACGAAGCCATTGCGCAGGTGTCGCGCCTGATGCTCGAAGCGGCGACGCGGCAGGACTGGAGATCACTCGAGCACGCGCATGCCTGCTGCGAGGAGCTCATTCGCACGGTGCAAGCGACGGGACTCACCCCGGATACGCTCGATGCCGCAGGTCGGCGTCGGCGCGTCGAAATCCTCGCCCAGATCGTTGCCGATGACAAACGCATTCGCGAGCTGAAGCAGCCCTCGTTGCATCGCTTCGACACGCTGCTGGTCCGCGATCGCGTCGCGCTGTACGAGCGCGGCCGGTAGAGCAGGCATCGGGCTCCCGCTCGGCAAACCCCGTCATGATCAACGTCGACACCGTCGCCATCGTCCTTCGCGTGCTCGGACGCGGCCAGTCTGCACAGGCCCCGCTTCCCACCGGCGGCATCCCGCGCATCCCCGCAGTCGCAGCGCTGACGGACGACCGCTCGCTCTCCAGCAGTGCTGAAGGTGGGGCGCCGACAGGCCGCGATCCGTTTTCAGCGCGCGACGCTTTCCCCACTCGCGAGCCCAGCAGCCATTCGACTTTGGTCACGACGGCACCCACGCGTATGGTCCCCGTGTCACCCGAGCTCGCGCCCACACTGAGCCGCGCCGGACAGATCGCGCTCTCGCCCGGGGGCGCACTGCTGCTCGAGGCGCTCAACCTTCCCGAGTCGGGCCCGGCGATTCGACCGGCTGCACCCCTTCTCGCCTCGCCTCCGCACGAGCCGGCGGTGCTCGCACACGCCATCGAGCATGCGATCGTGAAGAGCGGGCTCTTCTACGAGTCGCATGTCGCGCGCTGGGCCGCGCAGGAGTTTCCGCTGGCTAACCTGCGCGAGGAGCCGCAGGCATCGTGGAGCGTTTCACCTTCCTCGACGCCCGCGCACGATGCAGCAGGCCCTGCAGCGACCCACCCGGACGCGCCGCTTCTGGTGCGCCAGCAGCTCGAGGCTCACGAGGCGCATCGTGTGGTGCTCGCGGCAGAGTTATGGCCCGGGCAACATGCCAAGCTTCAGTTCGAGGAGGCCGGTCACACCCGCGAGCACTCCCGCGAGGTTCCCGAACTGCACGAGGCCGCACCATGGAGTGTGCGCATCGAGCTGTCGCTTCCGTCGCTCGGCCCGGTGAATGCGGTCATCTCCCTGGCGAATGGGCGGGTCGAATGCCGGCTCAACGTGCTGTCGCGCCATGCCAAGGGCCGTCTCGACGAAGCGCGCCAGGACCTGCACGCTGCATTGCAGGACCACGACCTGCCGCTCTCGCACTGTCTGGTGCAGCATGACTAGGGAAGCCTCGCGTCAGGAGGCGGTTGCGCTGCGCTACAGCGACGGTGATGCGGCTCCTCAAATCATCGCCAAGGGTCGCGGCCTCATGGCCGAGGAGATCATCCGCCGCGCACGCGAGGCCGGAATCTTCGTGCACGAATCGCAGGACCTTGCGGCGCTGCTCATGCAGGTCGATCTCGACCGGCACATCCCGCCGGCGCTGTACACGGCGGTTGCAGAGCTTCTCGCCTGGATCTATCGGGTCGAGCATCGCACTCCGCATCTCCCCCGCCGAAACTGATCCATGGGCGCGCTGGAAGAACTGCCCGGCTATCGCCCCGTCGAGGCCGATGACCCGAACTTCATCGTGCGCTCGCGCCTCGAAATCGTGTCCCTGCTGCGCGGCCTCAAGGATCAGCGCGAGCTCATGACGGTGTACTTCGGCGATGGGCGCGACTTCATCGTCACCATGGTGCTCTCCGTGAATCCGGAGTTCGAGGAAATAGTGCTGGATTTCGGGGCGGAGCAGAAGGCGAATGCGCGTCTCATGCAGGCCACGCGCCTCCTCATGGTGTCGCAGCTTGCCCACATCAAGATTCAGTTCTGGACCGGTGGTGCCGACGCCACGATGTTCGAAGAGCTGCCGGCGTTTCGCGTACGCATCCCTGCGGAGCTGACGCGGCTGCAACGGCGCCAGCACTACCGCGTGCGCGTGCCCGTGCGGCACGGCGTGCGTTGCGAGCTACCGCCTTGCAACGACGGCCAGGGACGCGTTGCGGCGCGGGTGCTCGATCTGAGTTGCGGCGGAGCAGCGCTCAGTGAGGTGCCCGACGACGTGCGGCTCGAGCCAGGTACCCGTCTTCAGGGCTGCACGCTGGTGATCGACGACAGCGGTCCGATCGAGGCGACGTTCGAGATCGTAAGGCTCGCCGATGTTCCGCACGCCCACGGGCCCGCGGCGCGATTGGTCGGGGTTCAGTTCCTCGATCTGAGCGCTGGAGGGCGAGCGCGCATCCAGCGTTACATCAATCGAATCGAGCGCGAGCAGATCGCGC
The DNA here is from genome assembly GCA_030946875.1 of Pseudomonadota bacterium. Classification (GTDB taxonomy): domain Bacteria; phylum Pseudomonadota; class Gammaproteobacteria; order Burkholderiales; family Casimicrobiaceae; genus CAIWHR01. The sequence goes on from JALYXY010000202.1 coordinate 26,534, forward strand.
GCAGCCAGTCCGCCTGACGATCCCGGAGCCCGCCGCGCCGGACGCGCGCCAGCCGTGAGCAGTGCGCAGCGAGCAGTGAGCAACAGGCGAGTGCCTTCGCACCTACACCTGGATGTTCATGATGTCGTGATACGCCGCGATCACCCGGTTACGTACCTGCACCATCTCCTGAAACGAGATGTTGGCCTTGGACAGCGCGACCATGGTGTCCTCGAGCGTGACCTTGGAATCGCCGAGCTGAAAGCGCTCCGCGAGCCCCATGGCCTGGTTCTGCGTGTCATCGACCCTGGCGACGGTTTCCTTCAGGAGCTGCCCGAAATCGATCCCCTTGCCCGCCGGTGCAGCAGCCCCCGCGGGGCCGGCGACACCCGGGCCGGTGGGCAGACGCGTGAGCGCCGTGCGCGCCGCATCGAGCTTGGCGAGGAGCGTATCCATCGAGGTCGTATCGATCGTCATGGCGAGGCTTCCGCTGGGATTCACACGGACAGCAGATTAGCCTGCCCGGGCATCGCTTCAGAAGCCGAAGTGGACGGGAAAACCCGTGCTATTCGCACGTTGCGACGCCTGTCGGGCTCGCAATAATCGCAGCGTCGCGATGGAGCGGCTGATCGGACGAGCCTGTGGCAACCAACGTGCAAACCCTACCCGAGCGTGCGGCGATTCCGGTCGGATTATTCGACCAGATGCAGCACGTGAGCCGCATTCCGATGCGCCAGATGTTCGTGCTCATGGTAGGCCTCGCGGCTGCGGTCGCGGTGGGGGTGGGCGTGTGGCTCTGGTCCTCGACCCCTGACTATCGGGTGCTCTACAGCAATCTTTCCGACCGCGACGGCGGCGCAGTGGTGGCAGCGCTCTCGCAGCTCAATGTTCCGTACAAGGTGGCCGAAGGCGGCGGCGCCATCCTCGTACCGGGCGCGCAGGTGCACGACATCCGCCTGCGCCTGGCGTCCCAAGGCTTGCCGCGCGGCAGCAACGTAGGGTTCGAGCTCGTCGACAACCAGAAATTCGGTGCGACGCAATTTCAGGAGCAGATCAATTACCAGCGCGGACTCGAGGGCGAGCTCGCGCGCACGATCCAGACCCTCTCGGCCGTGGCGGCGGCACGGGTGCATCTCGCCATCCCGAAGCCCTCGGTGTTCCTGCGTGATCAGCAACAGCCGACAGCCTCGGTCGTGGTGACGCTGCATCCAGGCCGCGAGCTCGACCGCGCCCAGGTGAATGGCATCGTGCATCTTGTCGCCAGCAGCGTGCCGGAGCTTTCGCTCGATCACGTGAGCATCATCGACCAGAACGGCGGACTGCTCTCGCGGAGGCGCGACGCCTCGGATACCGGTCTCGATCCGTCGCAACTCTCCTACGTGAAGCAGCTCGAGCAGCAAACGATTCAGCGCATTCAGGACATTCTGGAGCCGATTCTCGGCCGCAACAACGCACGCGTGCAGGTCACCGCCGATGTCGACTTCAGCCGCACCGAAGCGGTCGCGGAGACGTTCAGGCCGAACGTCGATCCGAAGGTCGCGGCGCTGCGCACGCAGCAGACGAGCCAGTCCACGACGCAGGCAGGCGGCGGGGCCCAGGGAATCCCGGGCGCACTTTCCAATCAGCCGCCCGCGGGAGGCACGCTCAACCTCGACGGCAAGTCGGGCGCACCTGCAGCGTCGGCCGGAGCCGCGCCGGTGAATGCCCGCAAGGACGAAACGACTGCCTACGAAGTCGACAAGAAGATCGAGCACACCAAGGCACCCGTGGGCGGGGTTCGGCGCATGACAGCTGCAGTGGTCGTCAATTACCGCAAGCAGGAGCAAGCCGGCAAGGTCACGCAGGCTGCCCTCTCCAAGGAAGAGATGGAGCAGATCAATTCGCTCGTACGCGAAGCCATGGGCTTCAGCGAAAAGCGGGGCGATTCGCTCAATGTGGTCAACGCGCCCTTCAACGAGCCGGCGAAGGAAGTGATACCCGAGACCCCGCTCTGGAAGCAACCCGACAACGTGCAGATGGGCAAGGACGGTTTGCGCTACCTCGTGTTCGCAGGCGTGATCGGTTTCCTCTTCTTCGGGGTCGTGCGGCCGATGTGGCGCCAGGCGTCGATTCCGCAGCGCGTCGAAGTCATGGCGTCCTCAGCACCCGCACCGACTTCGAGCCCGAGCAGCAGCAGCGCGCCTGCGCCGAACGACGCGCTGGAGCGGGCACGCAAGCTGGCACGCGACGATCCCAAGATCGTGGCAACGGTCGTCAAGACATGGGTGAGCAAGGATGAATAACGCGGGCCTTGCGAAAAGCGCGATCCTGCTTCTCTCGCTCGGCGAGGCCGAAGCCTCCGAGGTGTTCAAGCATCTCAATCCGAAAGAGGTGCAGAAGATCGGCCAGACCATGGCCAAGCTCAAGTCGGTGAGCCGCGACAAGATGGAAGAGGTGCTCGCCAACTTTCACAGCCAGGCAGAGCAGCATTCGACCATCGGTGTCGACTCGGGAGGCTACATCCGGTCCGTCCTCACCCGCGCACTCGGTGACGACAAGGCCGGGTTCCTTCTCGATCGCATCCTGCAGGGCGAGGATTCCGATGGCATCGAGAGCCTGCGCTGGATGGACAAGTCCGTGGTGGCCGAGCTCATCAAGAACGAGCATCCGCAGATCATCGCGTCGGTACTCGTCTATCTCGAGCGCGATCATGCGGCCGATGTCGCGGCCCTCCTGCCCGAGCGCACGCGCAACGACGTGCTGTTGCGGATCGCCACGCTCGACGGCATCCAGCCGACCGCCATGCGCGAGCTCAACGACGTGCTCGCCAAGCTCCTCTCCGGCAGCGAGAACGTGAAGAAGGCCCCGCTCGGCGGAGCGCGCACGGCGGCGGAAATTCTGAACTTCATGGGCAGCACCCTCGAGACCGCGACGATGGCGGCCATGCGCGAATACGATGCCGAGCTCGCCGAGCGCATCGAGGACCAGATGTTCGTCTTCGAGAATCTCCTCGACCTCGACGATCGCGGCATCCAGGCGCTGTTGCGCGAAGTGCAGTCCGAGTCGCTGATCATCGCGTTGAAGGGTGCGTCGCAGGAGCTGCGCGACAAGATCTTCGCCAACATGTCGCAGCGCGCAGGTGAGCTCCTGCGCGACGACCTCGAGGCCAAGGGACCGGTTCGCGTGTCCGAGGTCGAAGCCGAGCAGAAGGAAATGCTGAAGATCGTCCGGCGCATGTCGGACGACGGCCAGATCGTGCTCGGCACGAACAGTGAAGATGCCTTCGTCTGAAATCATCCCGCGCGAGCAGCTGTCTGCGTGGGAGCGCTGGGAGCTCTCTTCGCTCGGCGCCGTCCCGAACAAGGTCGAGTCGGACAGGCTCGCAGCGGAAGCGCTTGCGACCGAGCGCGCCCACGTCTTCGCAGAAGCACGCGCCGCGGGCTACGCGCAGGGTCGTGCCGAAGCCGCGAGCGAGCAGACCCGACTTGCGAGTCTCGCGAGATCACTTGCGCATTGTGCGTCCGAGCACGAGCAGCTTCTGGTGGACGAGGTGCTCGACCTCGCCATCGTGCTTGCGCAACAGATGGTCGGGAAAGCACTCGCGGTCAAAAGGGAATACCTCCTGCCGGTGGTGAGCGCGGCGTTGCGGCAACTGCCTCAGAACACGCAGTACATCAACATCGTGGTCAATCCGGCCGATCGGGCGCTGGTTCAGGATCACCTGGGAGCGGAGCCGTTCGGCGAACGATGCCACCTCGTCGGCAATCCCGCCATCACAGCGGGTGGATGTCGAATCGAAACCGAGCAGTGCGACATGGACGCTACCGTGCAGGGTCGGTGGAAGCGCGTCGCGGGTTCGCTCGGCCGCACCGGAGAATGGATTGACGGCGACTGATCTCGGACACTCCTGCACCAGCGCGCTCCGGGAGGCCGCAGCTCGGGCGAGCAATGCTCACCTCGTTCATCTCAATGGACGTCTCACCCGCGTGGCCGGTCTCGTGCTCGAAGCGGTCGGGCTCAAGGTGCCGCTCGGCACGGTGTGCCAGATCGAGCAACGCGAGGGTGCATCGATCGAGGCCGAGGTCGTCGGCTTTGCAGGCGATCGGCTGTTCCTCATGCCGTTTTCGGACATCCAGGGCGTCTCACCCGGCGCCATCGTGCGGGTAATCGAGCCCGCGCCCACACGACCGCGCCTTGGCGTGCCGTGGCATCCGCTGCGGCGCGCGTCGGATCACGCGAAGCATCTTCCGGTTGGCGACACGATGCTCGGACGCGTCGTCGACGGGGCGGGTCGGCCGCTCGACGGCCTGGGCCCCATCGCACATGGCGAGCAGCGCTCGCTGCAAAGCAGGCCCGTCAACCCGATCCTGCGCGAGCGCATCGATCATCCCCTGGATGTCGGCGTGCGCGCCATCAATACGCTGCTCACGATCGGTCGTGGCCAGCGTCTCGGCCTCTTTGCCGGCAGTGGCGTGGGCAAGAGCGTGCTGCTCGGGATGATGGCGCGCTACACGAGCGCGGACGTCGCGGTGGTGGGCCTCATCGGTGAGCGCGGCCGTGAAGTGAAGGAGTTCATCGAAACCATCCTGGGGCCCGCCGGCCTTGCGCGCTCGGTCGTTGTCGCAGCCCCTGCGGATACCCCTGCGTTGCTGCGCCTGCAGGGTGCCGCGTACGCCACTGCAATCGCTGAGCACTTCCGGGATCAGGGGCAACATGTGCTCCTCATCATGGACTCGCTCACGCGCTACGCGATGGCGCAGCGGGAGATCGCGCTCGCGATCGGCGAGCCGCCGGCCACGCGCGGCTATCCGCCGTCCGTATTCGCGCGCCTGCCGCAGCTCGTGGAGCGCGCTGGAAACGCCGGACCCGGCGGCGGATCCATCACGGCCTTCTACACGGTGCTCACCGAAGGCGACGATCCGCAGGATCCCATCGCCGATGCCGCTCGTGCCATTCTGGACGGCCACATCGTGCTGTCGCGGAGCCTTGCCGAGGGCGGTCACTACCCCGCCATCGACATCGAGGCCTCGATCAGCCGCGCGATGCACAGCCTCGTGACGCCGCAACGAATGGACCAGGTGCGCCGGTTCAAGCAGCTCTACGCGCGATACCAGCGCAACCGCGACCTCATCAGTGTCGGCGCGTACGTGCCCGGATCCGATCCGCTGCTCGACCAGGCGATCGCACTGTACCCGCGCATGGAGGCGTTCCTGCAGCAGGACATGAATGCGCGGGTCGAGATTGCGTCGGGCAGCGCTCAGCTCGACCAGCTGCTCACGGCGTTCGACGCGGTGCGCTGATGCCGGCTTCGGCGACCACCGATTGGCAACGGCTTTGCGGCCTGGCGCGCGAAAGGCGCGATGCCTGTGCGCAACGCCTCGGCGAGACCAATGCCGGCGCGCGCGCGGCGCAAGAGAAGCTCGAGATGCTGCTCGCCTACCAGCGCGACTACAACGGGCGGATGAGCGACGCCGGAGCCGGCGGTATCGCGGCCGAACGGCTGCAGAACTTCCGCCGTTTCATGCAGCAACTCGAGCGTGCAGTGGAGCAGCAACGCGCGGTTGCAAAGCTCGCGCAGGACCGCGTGGACGACGCGCAACTCGCGCTGCGTGTCGCGCAACGAAGTGTCGAATCGTTCGCCGTGCTCGTCGATCGCCACCGTGCGGCCACGGCGGTGCGCGAACGCCGCGACGAGCAGAAGCAGCAGGATGAATACGCCACGCGGCCGCTGCCGCGTTTTCTGAGCGGCGCCAATTGACCGGCTCGCCGCGTTTCCCAACCGAGACTCCCATGCCCGTGAACCTGCTGCCGCAGACGCCGCCCCAAGCGAGGCCCGATGCGCCGAGCGCATCCAGGCCCGATGATCCAGGGCAAGACGCGCCGAGCTTTGCGCAGAGCCTCGCCAGCGCGACCGGAGCGACGAATCTCAAGCCTGGGCTCGCTGCCGCGTCCGGGTCGCCAGGCGCTTCCGGCGCCGACGCCAACGCCAACGCTCCCGCGGCGATCACCGATGAGGACCTCGTTGCGCTGCTGACCGGAGCGCCAGTGATGCCCGGATTGCCCGTGATCGCGCAACCGCTCGCGAGAAGTCCTGTCCCTACCGAGTCGCTGGCGGCGATCCGACCGGGACGCGAAGATGCAGCCGACACGCTGTCGGACCTGGCGAAGTCATTGACCGCCTCGGCCGCGTTCATAGCCCGGCCGGCCACGGACACAGCACCAGCACGTGATGGCGCGCTGTTGCAGGATGTGCCCAGCCGTGCGGCGCCTGGACGCGTTGACGCGGAGCTCGAGCGCGCGACGGCCCTGCGCGATAGCACCGACACGCCTGCGCTCCAAATGCCGGAGACCTCGGTCAAGACGAGTGCAACCTTCGGAATCGCGGCCGAAATGGCGGCGCGGGTCATGCAAGCGTCGCCGGAACCCAAGCTCCCTCGTACGACGGACCCCGCATCTGCCGCGCCGTCAGCGGTCGACATGCGCTTTGCAACGCCGGCGAATCCTGTTCAGTCGTCGATCCAGATCACGATTGCAACGCCCGCATTCACGCCCGCGTGGCGGGACGATGTAGCGCAGCAACTCACCCAGCTCGTCATGCTTCGCCAGGATCGGGCCGAAATTCGCCTCCACCCCGCGGACCTCGGTCCGATCACTGTCGAGATTCGCATGGACGGAGGTCAGGCCAATCTGCTGATTCAGGCCGTGCAGCCTGCAACGCGTGATGGCCTCGAGCTTGCATTGCCGCAGTTGCGCGACACGCTGGCGCAGCAGGGCATCACCCTCGGTGAAGCGAGCGTGCAGGACCAGCGGCAACCGGGCGACCCGAACAGCCAGCGTGCGTTTGACGGCAGCCGCCGTGAGGACAGGATGGTTCCGGTGAGCGCTCCCGAGCAAGTCGTGCGCGCCCGGCTGGGACTGGTCGATCTCTTCGCCTGAAGCGTCGTTTGCGCGAGCGTCGCACTGCGCGTGAAACTTCCTGGCAGCGCACGCTCGATTTGCGGGGCTTTCCTCCTGCTGTTCAAGAGTTGTGGCCCCGGTGCTGCCTTCCATAATCGATGCGTCCCAACTGATGAGCCGAAACCGTGGCCAAGATCACTGCTGCGCCCGCACCCACCCCGGCTTCTGCCGACCCCACGCCGATCAAGAAAAAGGGTTCCAAGCTCCCGATGCTCATCGGCATCGCGGTGCTCATCCTGATGGCCGCCGGCGGAGCCGCATGGCACTTCCTGCATGCTCCCGCGAACGCTGCCTCTCCAGCTGAAGCCAAGCCTGCAGGCAAGCCGCTTTTCGTCACGCTCGAGCCCTTCACGGTCAACCTGGCGGAAGAATCCGGAGACCACTATCTGCAGGTGGGCATCGTGTATCAGGTCGACGACGACAAGGTTGCCGACAACATGAAGCTGCACATGCCGATCGTGCGCAACCGCCTCTTGTTGCTGCTGTCGGCCAAGCATCCGAGCGATCTCACGAGCGCTGACGGCAAGCGGAAGCTCGTCGACGAGCTCGTCCTCGCGGCACGCGAATCGCTGCCGGGATCCACACCGGAAAAAGGCGTGAGCAGCGCCCTCCTCGGCTCCTTCGTCATCCAGTAGCGGCGGCATGAGCAACGAGTTTCTCACCCAGGACGAAGTCGACGCGCTCCTCAAGGGCGCCACACCGGGCGGCGACGAAAGCGCTGCCGAGGCGGTCGGGCCGGCCGTGAGGTCGTACAACCTCGCGACGCAGGAGCGCATCGTTCGCGGGCGCATGCCGGCCCTCGAGATGATCAATGACCGCTTCGCGCGGCTGCTGCGGGTGGGCCTCTTCAACTTCATGCGCCGCAGCCCGGAGATCTCGGTGGCTCCGGTGCGGGTGCTGAAGTACGGCGAGTTCATCCGCAACCTGGCGGTGCCCACCAATCTCAACATCGCGCAGGTGAAGCCTCTGCGAGGCAACGCGCTCGTGGTGATCGAGCCGAACCTCGTGTTTCAGGTCGTCGACACCATGTTCGGCGGAGATGGGCGCTTTCGCACGCGAGTGGAGGGGCGCGATTTCACGCAGACAGAGATGCGCATCATCCAGCGCCTGCTTCAGGTGATCTTCGAGGAATACAAGAACGCGTGGGCCAATGTCTATCCGCTCTCGCTCGAGTACGTGCGCTCCGAAATGCACACGCAGTTCGCCAACATCGCGAATCCCACCGAGATCGTGGTGGTGTGCAGCTTCAGCGTCGATTTCGGAAGCGGCGGCAGCTCGATCGAGTTCGTGATTCCCTACGCATCCTTCGAGCCGCTGCGCGACATCATCTACAGCCCGCTCCAGGGCGATCAGGCCGAGCCGGACCGGCGCTGGATGCACATGCTCTCGCGGCAAGTGCAGGCTGCTGAAGTGCGCCTCGTCGCAAACCTCACTACGACGACGCTGCGCGTGAAAGAGCTGCTCGCGATGCAGATCGGCGATGTGCTGCCGCTCGACATCCCGCCCCTCGTCACCGCGCAGGTCGATGGCGTGCCGATCCTCGAATGCTCGTACGGCATTCGCAATGGTCAGTATGCATTGCGCATCGAGCGCGTGCTGCAAGCCGAATCAGACACTGCATAGGAGCCAAGATGGCCGAACCAATCGTTCCGGGCATGGATGACACGGCGGACCAGTGGGAGCCCGCCCTCGCCGCGCAAAGTGCCGCTGCCGCGCAGACGGTGACGCCTGCGACGAATCTTTTCAACAAGCTTTCGGCAGGCACACCCGCCGACGCGCCGATGAACGATATCCAGCTCGTGCTGGACATTCCCGTGCAGCTCACCGTCGAGCTCGGGCGGACCAAGATTCCGATCCGTCACATCCTGCAGCTCGCCCAAGGCTCGGTGATCGAGCTCGAGGGACTTGCGGGCGAGCCGATGGACGTTCTCGTCAACGGGTGCCTCATCGCGCAGGGCGAGGTGGTCGTCGTCAACGACAAGTTCGGCATTCGACTCACGGACATCATCACGCCTTCCGAGCGCATGCGCAAACTGAACCGATGATTCGCGTCGTCGCCACCTTGATCGCTGCAGCCGTCGCACTCGTTTGGCCATTGGCCGGGCGCGCAACTGAAGCGGCGCCCGCGGAAACCGGCATCACCGGAGGGCTCCTGCAGGCGGTGCTTGGACTCGGCGTCGTGCTCGCGCTCATCTGGGGCGCGGCCTGGCTCATGCGTCGCCTGCAACCGAGCATCGGCGGCCAGAGCGGCGCGCTCAAGCTGATCGCGAGTCAGGGCGTCGGTCAGCGCGAGCGCATCGTGGTGGTGGAGATTGCCGAGCAGTGGCTGGTGATCGGCGTGGCGCCAGGCAGCATCAGCTCGCTCGCGACGCTGCCCAAGGGCGTCCTCGCGCCGAGCGCACCGGCGGTCAACGCATTCGCCGGCATTCTGGCCCGCGCTCGTGGCGCCCAGCGGAGCTGAAGATGCGCACGATCACCGAGCGCGCACCCGGCCCGTGGTCCCCCGATCCGTGGATTCGCAGGCTCCTCCTGATTGCAGCGGTGTGTGCGGCGCTCGCGCTCCTGGTTGCGAGCCGCGAATCGTACGCGCAGGCGTCAGACCTTCCGCTATTCAACAGCAAGCCTGCGGCAGGCGGCGGGCAGAGCTATTCGCTGCCGGTGCAGACGCTGCTCCTGCTCACCGCGCTTGCGTTCCTGCCGGCCGTGCTGCTCCTCATGACTGCGTTCACGCGCATCGTCATCGTGCTGTCGCTGCTGCGGCACGCGCTGGGAACGCAGGCCTCGCCCCCGAATCAGGTGATCATCGGCCTGTCGCTCTTTCTCACGCTCTTCGTGATGGGGCCGGTGGCCGATCGCATCTACGCCGACGCGTACGTGCCGTATTCCGAGCAGAAGATCAACTTCGACCAGGCACTCGATCGCGCACAGACTCCGTTGAAGCGCTTCATGATGCGGCAGACGCGCGAGCCGGATCTCGCGCTCTTCTTCAAGCTCGCCCGCTTGGAGCCTCCTGCAGCCAAGGAGGACATTCCGCTGCGCGTGCTCGTTCCGGCATTCGTGACCAGCGAGCTCAAGACGGCGTTCCAGATCGGCTTCATGGTTTTCCTGCCGTTTCTGATCATCGACATGGTCGTCGCGAGCGTCCTCATGTCGATGGGCATGATGATGCTGTCGCCGGTTCTCATATCGCTGCCATTCAAGCTCATGCTGTTCGTGCTCGTCGACGGCTGGAATCTCCTGATCGGATCTCTCGTGGCAAGCTTCGGATGAACACCCAGTCCGTTCTCACCATCGCGCAGCAGGCGCTCTTCGTCACCGTGCTGGTCTCCGCGCCGCTGTTGCTGACGGCACTTGTCGTGGGGCTCGTGGTCAGCATTTTCCAGGCAGCGACCCAGATCAACGAGATGACGCTGTCGTTCATCCCGAAGCTGCTCGCCATCTTCGCCGTGCTGTTGATTGCGGGCCCGTGGATGATCACGCAGCTCGTCGACTACGTGCGACGGCTTTTCATGAGCATTCCGCAGATCATCGGGTGAGCGGCGGGGAACCGATCCATGTTCACGATCGGAGCTGTCGACCTCGATGCCGTGCTGGCGGCCTTCTTCTATCCCTTCTTCCGCATCGTGGCACTCGCGTCGAGCGCGCCGGTGCTCGGGCATTCATCCGTGCCGCCCATGGTGCGCATCGCGCTCGCGGTGCTCGTCACGGCGATCGTCGCCCCTGCCCTGCCTGCAGTCGCCGCGGTCTCCCCGTTTGGTGCGCCGGGCGTTCTGCTCATGATCGAGCAGGTCCTGATCGGGCTTGCCATCGGACTCGCAATGCAGATCGCATTTGCGGCTGTGACCCTCGCCGGCGATCTCATCGGATTGCAGATGGGCCTGTCGTTCGCTGCCTTCATCGACCCGCAGAACTCCGAGCAGGCGCCGCTCGTGGGCAGCTTCCTGTCGATCACACTCATGCTGGTGTTCCTCGCGATCAACGGACACCTCCTGCTGATCGCGGCGTTGGTCGATTCATTCAATGCCTTCCCGCTCCGCCTCGATGCGGTACGCGGCCTCGATGCAGTGCGACTCGTGCGCAGCGGCGCGGACCTTTTCGCCTTCGGCCTGCAGATCGCATTGCCGATCATCGGGGCCATGCTCCTGACCAATCTGACGCTCGGCATGCTGGCGCGGACCTCGCCGCAACTCAACCTGCTCGCGGTGGGCTTCGCGGTGACACTCTCGGTGGGCTTGCTGATGCTGTTCCTGGAACTCCCGATGCTGGCGCCGGGCTTCGAGCACATCCTCCATCGCGGACTCACCACGTTCCGCTGAGATTCGAACGCCTGCGCGGGGCAACCCACCTCCGCAGGGCGATGTCGCGCACGGTACGATGTCTTCCATTATTCTCCCTGCCTCGCGCGCCTCGTGATGAAACCTCGCTTCTTTCTCGGACTGACCCCCCACGGCTTTCACCGCGTGGCCTATTACGAGTGGGGCGATGCCGCAAATCCGCGGGTCGTCGTCTGCGTTCATGGCCTCACGCGCAATGGACGCGACTTCGACGACCTCGCGCGCCGGCTCATGTCGACGCACCGCGTCATCGCCGTGGACATGCCGGGCCGCGGCGAGTCCGAATGGCTGCGCGAACCGATGGAGTACGGCTTCCCCACTTATCTGACCACGCTCACCGCCCTCCTGGCGCGCACGGGAGCCGATCGCGTGGATTGGATGGGCACCTCCATGGGCGGACTGCTGGGGATGGTAATGGCCGCGCAGCCGAACTCGCCCGTGGCGCGCCTCGTGCTGAACGACGTGGGTCCCGTACTCGAAGCGGCCGCACTCGCGCGGATGAGCCAGTACGTCGGCGCGGACCCCACATTCGAAACCTATGCCGAGATCCTGGAGCATGTGCGCTCGGTGTCGGCGCCCTTTGGCGATCTGACGGACGCGCAATGGGAGCATCTCACGCGCTCGTCGGTGGCCGAGCGTGCCGACGGACGCTGGGGGTTTCGCTACGACCCACGGCTCGCCTTGCCGTTTCGCGCGTCGCCCGCGCCGGCGCACCTGTGGAGCGTGTGGGACGCCATCACGTGCCCGACGCTCCTGCTGCGCGGCAGCGAATCCGATCTCTTGAGCGAGGCCACTGCACAGGCCATGACCACCCGCGGTCCCAAAGCCGAACTCGTGCAGTTCGCGAAGGTCGGCCACGCCCCTGCACTCATGAGCGTCGACCAGATCGATCCCGTCGCGGCATTCCTGGGTCGCTGAAGTGTTGTTTTGCGTCCATGGCACGGCTGCGGCCCGAGCTCGCGCCGGCCGATAACGTAGGTACGGCTATTGCATCCCTTAGAATTTCATACGAACCCATCGAAGCGGCGCCATGTCGTTGACCTTGACTCTTCCCGAGCTGCAAGCCCATCCGGCTGATCCACCGGAGACCCGTCCCGCGAAGGTGACGGAATGGCTGAGCTCGCTCGCCCGGCGCGACCCCGTCGATGCCGCGCGCGCCATGGCGCACACGCTTGCGAGCACGAATCGCATGGCGATGAACGACAGCAGGCGCCTCGACGTGGCGGAGCGTTACTGGTCGACGGCTCAGGAGCTCTGGCCACTGCTCGAGCGGCGATTCGCGCACGCATCGCATCCCCTCACCGGCGAGGCGCTCGCCTGCGCGCGTTCCGTTCTCGGCCTCTCACAGGAGCTCGCGGTCGCCTACAAGCACCTTCTTGCGACCGAAGCCGATCGGCGCATGGCGATCGGCGGCTCGAAGCAGCTCCTGCTGGTATTGCAACGCGCGCTCGACAGCATTGCACGCATCATCATCGACAGCTACGTGGCGTATCTGCCGGTGCCCGCGAAAACCTGGCTCGATGCGCACCGCATCTACGCCTTTGCACGCGACCGCACGCTGCACCTCGACGCCAATGTGACCGATGGCGTTCAGGCTACGCCGGAGCGCAGCTACCTGCAGGTCCTGCTCCTCGCCCTTGCCAATCCGTACGGGCTGACTGCGGGGCAGCTCGCGACCGTGCTTCGCTACCTGCAGACGCACGCGCATTTCGCGAAGCTCACGGACGTGCAGCCGGTGCATCGCATGGCCAAGGCGGTCGCGATCATTCCTGTCGGCCACGATTTCCCGCCATTTTCCGCGAACAAGGGCGGCGCAATCGACGGCCGCAAGATGTATCTCCTGACCTATGATCTCGCGTTCGAAATCCAGGAGCAATTGCGTGCGCTCGACGCCGGTGCCGACGTGCCGGTAGGCATTGCGCGCGACAACGCCTCGCGTCGCGCGTACGGCGCGCTCCTGCGTCGGCTACTGAAGCAGTGGGCGATTCCCCCGGCCCGTCAATTCAACCGCATTCCGTCGCACGCTCCAGTGAGCTCGTGTGCGGGCCTCGGCGAAGTCGTACGTTATGCGCGGGCTGCGGCGGATCGTGCGGCGGGCACAGCCACCGCTTCGCCAACCACCTGGCAATGCGAGGTGATCAACCACACCCCTGCGGGCTACGCGCTGCGCCAGAACGAGGTGCGCGGTACCTCCATGCGCATCGGTGAGCTCGTGGCGATCGGCATCGAAGGCCGCGACGCGCTGCACGTGGCGATCGTGCGCTGGTTCCGCAATACGCTCGAAGCGCATGCACTCGAGTTCGGCTGCGAACTCCTGTCCGACGCTCCGCAATATGCGCTCGCTGCGCCCGAAGGACTCGGCAACGACGCGAGGGTCGCGGCGCTGGTGCTCCCGCCTTCGGCACGACAGCAGGATGCGCCGCAGATCGTGGTGCCGCTCAATGTCTTTCGCGCCGAGCAGGCGATCACCGTCGAGAGCGTGGGCAAGACGATGTTCGTCGTTCTGACCAAGCTCATCGAGCAAGGTGCCGGCTTCGAGATCTACGAGTTCATCGCGGTCGGATAGCGGAGCGCGGCCATCGCCCTTTCCGAGCATCGGCTCGCGCGGGTGGCCAATGCGGCAGTGGCCGCTCTCGCGGCATTGCAGCTCCTGTGGGAACTGTGGCTTGCACCCGTCCGGCCCGGCGGATCATGGCTGGCGCTCAAGGCCGTGCCACTCGCTCTGCTGTTGCCGGGTCTGCTGCGCGGCAGCGCACGCGCGCGCAACATCGCAGCCCTCGCGCTGATGGCCTACTTCGTCGAAGGTGTGGTGCGTGCGGCCTCGGAGCATGGGCGATCGCAATGGATCGCAGCAAGCGCGGCGTTGCTCGCCGTGTTGGCCTTCGTGGCGCTCTTCATGATCGATCGCGCGCAAGCCCGCGCGCGCGGCAAACAGCTGCCTACTGCGGCTCCGTAGGCTTCGCCATTCCGGCAGCAAGCGCGCGAGGCAACGGAAACGCCACGTGCTCCGTGGCACCCTCGAGCTCCACCACTTGACTTGCGCCGAGCTCGCGCAGCCGATCGATCACTTCACGCACCAGCACCTCGGGCGCGGACGCGCCAGCCGTGACGCCGACGCGACCAGCCCCGCTGAACCACTGGGGGTCGAGCTCACTCGCTCGATCCACCATGAAGGCGGTCGTGCCCCGGTTGGCGGCGACCTCACGCAAGCGGTTGGAGTTGGAGCTGTTGGGGCTGCCGACGACGATGACGACGTCGACCTCGCGCGCAAGCACCTTGACGGCGTCCTGACGGTTCTGCGTTGCATAGCAGATGTCATCCCTCTTGGGGCCGACGATCCCGGGGAACCGACGCTTCAGCGCATCGACGATCTCGGCTGCATCATCAACGGATAGCGTCGTCTGCGTGACATAAGCAAGATTGTCTGGCGCGCCGACCTCGATGCGCTCGACATCAGCGACGGTCTGCACGAGGTGGACGCGCCCCTGCACCTGGCCCATGGTGCCCTCGACCTCAGGGTGGCCGGCGTGTCCGATCATGACGATCTCGCGCCCCTGCCCGTGCATCTTGGTGACTTCGGTATGGACCTTGGTCACCAGCGGACACGTCGCGTCGAACACGCGCAAGCCCCGCCCTTGCGCGTCCGCGCGAACGGCTTTCGCAACCCCGTGCGCAGAGAACACGACGGTGCCGCCACTCGGGACTTCATCGAGCTCCTCGACGAACACGGCGCCTTTGGCTTTCAGATCCTCGACCACGAAGCGGTTGTGCACGACCTCGTGCCGCACGTAGATGGGGGCTCCGAACTGTGCCAGCGCTTCTTCTACGATCGCGATGGCACGATCGACGCCCGCGCAAAATCCGCGGGGTTTCGCGAGGAGGATCTCCATCACGCTTCGCCCCCGGAGCCCTGCGCGCGGGTCGGTTGTGCAACGGCTGCGGGCGATGCGTCCTGCCGGTGACGGAATCCGTCCAGGATCAGGAGACCGGCGCCCACGGTGATCGCGCTATCGGCCACATTGAACGCCGGGAAGAACCATCCGCGATAGTGGAACAGCAGGAAATCCACGACGGCTCCTATGGCCAGGCGATCCCACAGGTTGCCGAGCGCACCCCCGAGAATCAATGCAAGTCCGAGACAGTACCAACGATCTCCACCCCGCCGCAGCAACCCCACGATGACGAGTGTTGCGACACACGCAATCGCGGCGAAGAGCCACCGCTGCCAGCCGCTCTCGCCCGCCAGAAAGCTGAACGCCGCACCCGTGTTGAAGCTCAGGGCAAGTGTGAAGAACGAGGTCATCGCCTTGTATTCGGCCGGGCGAAACGCCGCGAGCACCGCCATCTTGGAAAGGTGATCGGCGACGATGACGGCAAGGCTGACCGCCAGCCAGCCATACCACCGGGGCTGCGGCCGTGATTTGACCGCGGAGGGGGTGAGTGCGTTCGCGCCGATGCCCATCACGCGGAAGCCCGCACTTCGCCGGCGCCGAAGAGGTTCTGATGACAGCGACCACAGATCGCCGGATGCTCCGGATCATCGCCGACATCCTGCCGATAATGCCAGCAGCGCTCGCATTTGATCGCCGCACTGGGTGTCACGCGAACGGCAAGCTCGCTGCCGCGCACCACGCGCGCGGCCGAGGTGATGAGCACGAAACGCAAGTCATCGCCGAGGCTCGCAAGTGCGTCGTATTCGTCCTCCGGCGCAGTGACCACCACCTCCGCCTGCAGCGACGAGCCAATGCCGCCGCTCGCGCGAACCGTCTCGAGCTCCTTCAGCACGAGTGAGCGCACCGCGAGAATGCGTGCCCACCTGGCGAGAAGCGCTTCCTCATCGTTCACGTGGGGGACGACGTCCGTCCACGTGTGACAGAAGATCGAAGGGTCGTTCGGGTGCAAAAGCCTCCACGCCTCTTCGGCCGTGAACGATAGAACCGGCGCCATCAGCTTGAGCAGGAGTTCCGCGATCACGCAAAGTGCGGTCTGCGCCGAGCGGCGCGGGTGACTGTTGCTGCCGGCGGTGTACAGCCGGTCCTTCAGCACGTCGAGATAAAAACCCCCGAGATCCTCGGAGCAGTACGTCTGCAGTCGCTGCACCAGCAGATGAAACTCCAGGCGCTCGTAATCGCCGCGCACCGCCTCGGAGAGCCGCCGCGCTGCAGCAATCGCGTAGCGGTCCACCTCGACGAGCTCATCCACGGGAATCGCATCGTGCCGGGGATCGAAGTCGGCGGTGTTCGCAAGCAGGAAACGCAGGGTGTTGCGGATGCGACGATAGCTATCGACCACCCGCTTCAGTATCTCGTCGGAGATGAGCAGATCGCTCGAGTAGTCCGATGAGGCCACCCATAGACGGAGGATCTCGATGCCCAGCGTGTCGCCGATCTTCTGCGGCGCGATCACGTTACCCTTGGACTTCGACATCTTGCGACCTTCGCCGTCGAGCGCGAAGCCGTGCGTCAGCAGCGCCTTGTACGGCGGGACGCCATTGAGCATGCAGGAAACGAGAAGCGACGAATGGAACCAGCCGCGATGCTGGTCCGAGCCTTCGAGGTAGAGATCGGCCGGAAACGCAGTCTGCCGAGGATGCGAGCCTGCACCGGTCTCGCGGCCCGTCGGCCCGCCCATCACGGTCTGGTGAGTCGATCCTGAGTCGAACCACACGTCCAGCGTGTCGCGAATCTTGTCGTAACGGCTGACGTCCTCACCGATCACCGTTGCAGGGTCCAGCGTCTGCCAGGCTTCGATGCCACCGACCTCCACGCGCTTCGCGACCTCTTCCAGGATCTCGAGCGTGCGCGGGTGCAGCGCGCCTGTTTCCCTGTCAACGAAGAAGGGCATGGGCACACCCCACTGCCGCTGCCGCGAAAGCGTCCAATCAGGACGGTTGGCGATCATCGCGGCGAGGCGGCCCTTGCCCCAGGCCGGATAGAAGCGTGTGGCTTCGATGCCCGCGAGTGCAAGGCTGCGCAACGTTTGCGCAGGGCGGCGTCCGCGCCAGCCTTCGACCTCGTCCATCCCTGCAAACCACTGCGTCGTTGCGCGATAGATCACCGGCGTCTTGTGGCGCCAGCAATGCATGTAGCTGTGCACGAACTTCTGTCGGTGCAGGAGCGCGCCGACCGCTTCGAGCTTGTCGACGATGTGCGGATTGGCGGCCCAGATCTTCTCGCCACCAAAGAGCGGCAACGACTCGGCATAGCGGCCGTCGCCTTGCACCGGGTTCAGGATCTCGTCATCGCGCAAACCGTAGCGCCGGCACGACTGAAAGTCCTCCACCCCATACGCGGGAGAGCTGTGCACGATGCCGGTACCCTGCTCGAGCGTGACGTAATCGCCCAGATAGATCGGCGACGCCCGATCGTAGAACGGGTGCCGGAAACGGATGCGCTCGAGCGCCGCGCCTTTTGCGGTGGCGATGACGTTGCCGGTCAGATGAAAGCGCCCGAGCGATGCGTCGACGAGCTCGCTCGCGAGGAGCAGCAGGCCGCGCGGCGTCGCGACGAGCGCATAGTCGAAATCGGGGTGGATGTTCAACGCCTGGTTCGCAGGAAGCGTCCACGGTGTCGTGGTCCAGATGACCGCCGCGACCGATGCCGCCGGCAACACCTGCAGCCCGAAGGCCCGGGCGAGCTTTTCGCGATCGAGCTCGTCGAGCGCGAACGCGACATCGACCGCGATGTCCTCGCGGTCCTCGTACTCTACCTCGGCCTCGGCGAGTGCGCTGCCGCAGTCGAAGCACCAGTTGACGGGCTTCAGGCCGCGGTAGATGTAGCCGCGATCGAGGATGCGGCCCAGGGCGCGAATCTCGTCGGCTTCGTTGCGTGGATCCATCGTGCGATACGGATGATCCCACTCCCCCAGCACGCCAAGACGCTTGAATCCAGCCTTCTGAATTTCGATCTGCTTAGCAGCGTATGCGCGGGCGAGCCGCTGGGTTTCCTCGACCGCAATGTGCTTGCCGTGGGTCTTCTCGATCTGCACCTCGATGGGCATGCCGTGGCAGTCCCACCCCGGCACGTAAGGAGCGTCGAAGCCCGCGAGCGTCTTGCTCTTGATGACCGCGTCCTTGAGGATCTTGTTGACCGCGTGTCCCAGGTGGATGTCGGCATTGGCGTAGGGCGGCCCATCGTGCAGCACGAACCGCGGCCGGCCCGCGCACGCCGCGCGGATCGCCTCGTACACCTTGCGCTCTTCCCAATCCCGGACCCAGCCGGGTTCCCGCTTCGCCAGATCGCCGCGCATCGGGAACGGCGTGTCCGGGAGGTTGAGCGTGGATTTGTAATCGGTCCTGCGCGGTTCAGACATGATGATTCGTGTTCAGCAGGATTCGCATCGGAGGTCAGGCGCCATGCGAGAAAAAGGCGCGCGCGTTCGCGACGTCCGTGTCGATCTGACGTCGCAGCGCGTCCAGGTTGTCAAAGCGTGCTTCGTCGCGGAGCTTGTGCATGAAATCGACGTGAATCCGCCGGCCATAGATTGCCTCGTCGAAGTCGAGGATGAACACTTCCAGCAACGGAATGCTTCGGTCCTCGACCGTGGGGCGCAGCCCGAGGCTCGCCGCGCCGTCTCGCGGCACGTCGCCCAGCCCGTGCACGCGCACCGCAAATATGCCCGAGAGCGGCACCGCACCTTTCAGCACGATGTTCGCGGTCGGGTAGCCCAGGCTGCGTCCGAGCTTCGCGCCATGCGCGACGTGCCCGGACAACCGATACGGCCGGCCCAGCAACGCAGCCGCACGCGCGAGATCGCCTGCTGCAAGCGCCGCGCGCACCGCCGAAGACGAGATGCGTTGTCCATCCACGGCCACGGTACGCATCGCTTCGACACTGAACGTCGATGCCGCCGTGCGCAGGGCCGGTACGTCGCCAGCGCGTGCCTTGCCGAACCTGAAGTCCTCCCCCACAAGCACCCAGCGTGCGCCGAGGCTTCGTACGAGCACGCTTTCGACGAATGCATCGGGCGCAAGACCCGCGAGCGCACGGTCGAAGCGTGCAACGTACGTGCGTGCCACCCCGTGCGCTGAAAACGCCTCGAGCTTGGCGCGAAGGGAGCACAGGCGCGGCGGCGCGGAGCCGGGGCTGAAGAACTCGCGTGGATGGGGCTCGAAGGTCAGCACCGACGAGGCGAGGCCCAGATCGTCCGCCGCCTCGCACAAACGCCCGAGCATCGCCTGATGTCCACGATGCACCCCGTCGAAATTGCCGATGGTGAGTGCAACCGGAGTGTCCGCCACTGCAGGAAGGCCGCGAAAAACACGCACGAACGACGCCTTTCGGCCATGAGCGATCAACCGCCCAGTTTAACCGATCCGCTGTCTTTCGTCCCGCGCCCGCCCTCGGTCGTGTGGACTGTCACACGTGAAGTGGCTTATTTGGCGGGTTTGTGGCCGGTGGGTTTGTACCCTGCCGCAATGGCTGCGGCACCTCCGTGCATCGGCAGCGTGCGCGGGCCTTGATTGAGTGCCGCCTGGGCGCGCGAGGCTGCGCTGCTCGCCGGTCGCGCACCGGATTGCACGAGGATGGCCGCCGAAGTGGTTGCGTCGAGATGGCGCTGGGCCTGCCACTCGCCGCACCAGTCATCGTCGCGCACGGTCGGCCAGACGCCCTCGACGGTATGAGATTTCGCATTGCTGGTGTTGAGGTGAGGCGCTTCGCGTCGACAGAGTCCCCATTGCAGCCCGCGGCCGTCGGCTGCGCGTGCGCTCTTGCGGTCGTAGAACACGCAGCTCAGACACTGACTCACGGCCACACCCCCCATAGCGACACGTGCGCGCCGCGCAAGAAATTCGAACAACCGAATGCAGAGCGGCGCCTCATTGCAGGCACCCGGTTCAATGCGTCACGGGAACGTCGGCGCGTCGCAGGTCCGGCACGATCGGACGCTGCCCCAGCACCGGGCGGCCCGGACTCACGAGACTGCGATGCCGGGCCAAGGCGTCGGTGGTCACTCTGCGGGGTTTGCCCGCCAGACGTCGCCGTGCCGGGCGCGCGCCTGCAACGCTCGAGACGCGCCCACGGCGCGCTGCCGCCGGTCGGGATAGAAATATGGTCGCTGATCGCATCGCTGTGTACGGTGGTTACGGGGCGATCGCAGACGGCCGGATCAAGCGGCGAGCGCGTCGGCGATGCCCGAGAGCATCGAGGGCGCATCCTGCACGCGGCGCGGCGGACGTAAAGCTTCGCGATCGAGGGCGGCCTTGAGCTCGGCATCGGCAATCGCGGCTTCCTGCGCGAGCTTCGCGTCGTACGCGGTTCTGGCGCGCGGGTTCGACAGAGTCTCGTAGGCGGCGTGGATGAGGCGCACCATGCCCGAAAAATCCTGTCCGGCATGACATCCGAAGCGCTCGAGCACCGCCTGATACGCAGCCTCGATGCGCGCAGGACTCGCGCCGGGCGCGAGATCCAGGTAGTCGTAGTGCGTGTAAGTCATCGAGCTCTCCCGCGTCACGCGGTCTCGCCGCGTCTGCTAGGTGAAAAGCAGCAAGCGTGCCAAACGCTGCGCGAGCGAATCCGATCGCGGCTCAATGCGTTGTTTCACGAGAGAGAACGAAGGTGCTGACGCCGATGCGCCCTTGGACGCCTTGGGGTCGTGCGGAGAAGGCCGCGCGTCGAGCGGCGTCAGATCATGGCGAGCGGCGTCGATCGCGCTGGGGGTGGAAACGCCGCGTCGAGCGCTGCGAGCGTCACCTTGTCCAGTTCAAGCGTCGCCGCCGCAAGATTCTGCTGGATGTGCTCGGGATCGGTGGATTGGGGAATGGCGATCACGTCTTTCTGCCGAATGAGCCAGGCGAGTGCCAGCGTTGCAGGCGCGACGGCGAGCCGATTGGCGATTTCAACCAATTGCCGACTCGACAATAGCGCGCGCTGCCCGAGGGGCGAGTACGCCATCACCGGGATCGAGTGCCGGCGCAACGACGGCAGGAGCGAGTGCTCGATGCCGCGTTCGCCGAGGTGATAGAGCACCTGATTCACCGCGCACGAGGTGCCACCCTCCAGCGCGACGAGATCATCCATGTCGCTCGTGTCGAAGTTCGAGACGCCCCAGCGCAGGATCTTGCCATCGCGCTTGAGTGTCTCGAACGCCGCAACTGTCTCATCCAGCCGTACGTTTCCGCGCCAGTGCAGGAGGTAAAGATCGAGGTGGTCGGTGCGCAGCCGTTGGAGGCTCCGCTCGCACGCCGCGATTGCCTTGCTTCGCGATGCGTTGTGCGGATACACCTTGCTTACAAGAAAGATGCGGTCGCGGCATCCCTCGATGGCTCGCCCGACCACTTCTTCGGCACCGCCTTCGCCGTACATCTCGGCCGTGTCGATGAGGCTCATGCCGAGCTCGACGCCAAGCTTCAAGGCCGACATTTCACATGCTGCCCGGGCTGCACGCTCACCCATGCGCCACGTCCCGAGTCCCAGGGCCGGCACGAGCGTGCCGTCCGGCAGAGACACCTGCGGGATCGAAGGTCTGGTTTCCTCGCTCACAAACGCAGCATGCCACAGCCTGCGTGCGTGCCGCCCGCAAGGGCCGATTTGCGCGGCGTCGCGAGTACAATGCGCAAGCACTCGAGGTGCTCCGCCTCGAGCAACACCTCCGAGTAAAACGCATGCCGCTCGATTCCTCGCAGACCGCACAAGGCACACGCATCGTCCACGCCGCGTGCCCTCACGATTGTCCCGACACGTGCGCCATGCTCGTGACCGTCGAGAACGAGCGCGCGATCTCGATTCGCGGCGATCCTGCCCATGCTCCGACGCAAGGGGTGCTCTGCACGAAGGTGGCGCGGTATCTCGAGCGCACCTACTCGGATCAGCGACTCCTGCATCCGATGCGTCGCGTCGGGCGCAAAGGCGAAGGTCGGTTCGAGCGGATCACCTGGGACGAAGCCCTCGATACCATCGCATCCAGGTTTACCGCCATCGCGGCTTCGCCCGAAGGTCCGCAGGCAATCCTGCCGTACAGCTACTGCGGCACGATGGGACTTCTGCAATCGAGCTCGCTCGACCGCCGGTTCTTTCATTACCTCGGGGCATCGCTCCTCGACCGAACGATCTGCTCGTCCGCGGGCAAGGCCGGATGGGCGGCGACGATCGGCGCGTCGATGGGTATGGACCTCGAACGGTTCGTGGACAGCCGGTTGATCATCATCTGGGGCAGCAATCCGGTGACCTCCACGCTGCACTTCTGGACGCGCGCACAGGAGGCGAAGCGTCGGGGGGCGACACTGATCGCCATCGATCCCTACCGCACAGCGACGGCTGAAAAGTGTCATCAGCACATCGCGCCGCTGCCGGGTACCGATGGCGCACTCGCCCTCGGTCTCATGCACGTGCTCATCGCCGAAGATCTCATCGATCGCGATTACGTCGAACGCTACACGGTCGGCTTCGACGCGCTCGCCGCGCGCGCGAGCATGTACTCGCCCGAACGGGTCGCCGCCGTGTGCGGACTCGATGCGCGAACCATCGTCGAGCTCGCACGCCTTTATGGCAGCACGCGGCCCGCCGCGATTCGTGTGAACTACGGCCTGCAGCGTCATGCCGGAGGCGGCAATGCGGTGCGCGCCATCGCCTGCCTTCCCGCGCTGACCGGGGCATGGCGTGATGCCGCGGGTGGCGCCCTGCTTTCGTCCTCGGGTACCTATCCGGTCGACTCGGCCGCACTGGAGCGTCCGGACCTCATTCGCGGCAAGCCACGCACGATCAACATGAGCGCGATCGGCGATGCGTTGCTCGAAGCACGTGACCCGCCGATTCGTGCTATCTACGTCTACAACTCCAATCCGCTGGCGGTCGCCCCCGAGTCGGACAAAGTCGCTGCGGGGTTTGCACGCGAGGACCTCTTCTGCGTCGTGCACGAGATCTTCAAGACGGACACTGCGGATTACGCCGACATCCTGCTGCCCGCGACCACACAGCTCGAGCAGACGGACGTGCACACGTCGTACGGTCACCTGTACGTGCAGGCGAACAACGCCGCGATCGCGCCGCTCGGCGAAGCCAAGCCGAACACGGAGGTGTTTCGGCTGCTGGCGGAGCGCATGGGCTTCGATGAGCCGTGCCTCTTCGATTCCGACGACACCATCGCAGCGAGTGCCTTCAGGAAAGACCATCCGCTCGGAGCCGCTCTCGACTGGCCCGCCCTGCGCGCGAAAGGGTGGCAACGCCTCGACGTTCCTCTGAACTACGCGCCGTTCGCACACGGGAATTTCCCGACGCCTTCAGGCAAGTGCGAGTTTCATTCGTCGCGCCTGGAACGCGAAGGGCAGGATCCTTTGCCGGACTTCGTGCCCCCGCGCGAGTCGAGGGCCAGCAATCTCGGCCTCGCTACGCGATATCCACTGGCATTCCTGTCACCGCCCGCGCGCAACTTCCTCAACTCGTCATTCGCCAATCTCCCGAGCTTCGTCGACGAGGAACGCGAGCCGTGGCTCGACATCCATTTCGAAGACGCACTCGCGCGCGCCATTGCATCGGGTGATCGAGTGCGCGTGTTCAACGACCGCGGTGCCTTCACCGCAACGGCACGCGTGGGCGACCGCGCGCGCACCGGCGTGGTGGTGTGCCCCTCGATCTGGTGGCGCAAGCTCGCCCCCGATGGCGCCAATGCAAACGCCGTGACGAGCCAGGGGTTGAGCGATCTCGGTCGGGCGGCGACCTTTTACGATTGCCTGGTCGAGGTTGCGCGCGACGCCTGATCCACGAGGCAGCGCGCTGCGCTAGAGCTTGCGAACGAGACCTACCATCACGCCGAATATCTCGAGCGTGCCTTCGGGACGGATCACCGGATAGGCCTTGTTCTCGGGACAGAGGATGAAGCGCCCGCGCTCGATGTCGAGCCGCTTCAGGGTGAACTGACCGTCGACGATCGCAACGACGATGTCGCCGGTCTTGGCCGAAGCGCTCTTCTCTACCACCACGAGGTCACCCTCGAGAATGCCTGCGTCCAACATCGAGTCGCCGCGCACGCGGATGAGCACCGTCTGCGAGGGTCGCTCGATCAGGTAATCGTCGATGGTGAGCGCATCGCCCGGTGCATCTTCGACCGCATGTGGCATCCCTGCCTGAACCGGGGCCTCGGCGAGGACCCGCCCAAAGAAGCGCCGCGTGGGCGCGAGGCGCCGATCAGGCGTGGCGTCGAGATAGCCGGCGAGCTTGAGCCGTGCGACGAGCGCCGCCACCGAGGACTTCGAGCGCAAACCGAGAAGCTGCCCGATCGACGAATAGGACGGCAGAGCGCGGTGGCGCGCGTAGTAGTCCTGCAGCGATTCGAGATAAGAACGATCGTTCGACATGGCCGTACAATAGCGAACGCGCGTTCTCGGGTCAAGCGCCCACCCCCCTCGTCTTTGGAGCTCTCCTGCATGCGCCTCTTCGCTCCTGTCCTGGCATTCGTCGACGTCGAAACGACCGGCATGGATGCACGCCGTGATGCGATCACGGAGATTGCCATCGTGCGTGTCGAGGATCGCCAGGGTGATGAGCCCTGCGTCAGCACGTGGAGCACACTCGTGGATCCGGGCATGCCCATCCCGGCGGAGATTCAGGCGCTGACCGGCATCACCAATGCCATGGTCCGCGATGCGCCGAGCTTCGAGCGCGTGGCGCCGAGGGTTCGCGCCCTGGTGGCAGGCGCGCTGATCGTTGCGCACAACGCTCGTTTCGACTATGCATTCCTGAAGCACGCGTTTGCGCGGTTCGGCGAACAGTTCACGGCGCGCGTCCTGTGCAGTGTCAAGCTTTCACGACGTCTGTTCCCGGACGCGCACGGTCACGGTCTGGACGCCCTCATCGCGCGGCATGGTCTTGCCTGTCCCGAGCGACACCGGGCGTGCGCCGACGCACGGCTGCTCTGGGAATTCGTGCAAACGATCTACGGGTGCCGCGACCACACGCTGATCGATGACTGCGTGCGGCGTGTGCTGCGCACCCCAAGCCTGCCGCCCCATGTTGCGTCTGACGCGCTCGAGCACGTCCCGGAGGCACCGGGGGTGTACCTCTTCTATGGCGACAATGCGCTGCCGCTCTACATCGGCAAGAGTCGCGACTTGCGGCGCCGTGTCAGCGCGCACTTTTCGTCCGATCATCGCTCGTCCACCGATCTGCGACTTTCGGCAGAGGTGAAGCGCATCGAGTACGAGGAGACTGCCGGTGAAATCGGTGCGCTGCTGCGGGAGTCGAGACTCGTCAAGCATCTGATGCCGGCACATAACCGTGCTCTGCGCCGCAAGTCCGAAGCCGGCGTGCTGGATCTGCGCGAAACGGGCGCCGTGCCCCGCTACATACGCGCCGACGCGATCGAGCCAGCTTCGCTCAGCGGTCGTTACGGTCCGTTCAGCTCGTCACGCCAGGCACGGCAAGCGCTGCACGCCGCGGCCAGGGCGCACGCGTTGTGTCTCACCACACTCGGCCTCGAGCGACGCGACGGTGCGTGCTTCGCGCGTCAGTTGCGACGCTGCGCCGGCTCTTGCGTGGGCGCTGAGAAGGCCGAGGAGCATGCGGCGCGGCTCACGTCGGCGCTCGAGCCCTATCGCATTCCTCAGTGGCCGTATCGAGGGGCGGCGGTGATGTACGAACGCGCGCAATTCGGTACCCGCGTCGATGCGCACGTGCTCCAGGACTGGTGCTGGCTGGGGACGGCGCGCGATGAGAGCGAGCTTCATCAGCTTGTCGAGGCACCCCCGCGCCCGGAATTCGATGTCGATGTCGCGCGACTGCTCGTCAAGACCGTGCTCAGATCCCGCCTGCCCATCCGCGAGGCCGGCGCACATCAGGAGCCGGTCCCCGCGCCGGTATGATCGGTGCATCTCAAGGAGCCAGCATGCAGTGGAGACAACTCGGTCGATCGGGACTTGCCACACCGCCGCTCGCGTTCGGCGGCAACGTCTTCGGCTGGACAGCCGACGAGCCCACGTCGTTATCGCTGCTCGATGCGTTCGCAGACG
Organism: Pseudomonadota bacterium; assembly: GCA_030946875.1. Taxonomy (GTDB): domain Bacteria; phylum Pseudomonadota; class Gammaproteobacteria; order Burkholderiales; family Casimicrobiaceae; genus CAIWHR01. The sequence continues at coordinate 52,724 of JALYXY010000202.1, forward strand.
CTGGCTTCACGCTCATCGATACCGCCAATTCGTATTCGCGCTGGGTCCCGGGTCACGAGGGTGGCGAATCCGAGACGATTCTCGGCAAGTGGCTCGCCAGGCGCCAGGATCGCGAGCGCCTGCTGATTGCGACCAAAGTCGGCAGCGACATGGGGCCCGCAGGCAAAGGACTTTCACGGCAGCACATCGAGCGCTCCATCGAGGACTCCCTGCGTCGCCTCAACACCGATTATGTCGATCTGTACCAGGCCCATTTCGACGACGAAGCGACTCCCATCGAGGAAACGCTCGAGACCTTCGCCCGTCTCGTGGCGCAGGGCAAGGTACGCGCGATCGGCGCCTCCAATTTCAGCGCAGCACGCATCAGCGCTTCGCTCGCAATCAGTGCGAGTCGCGGATTACCCCGCTACGAAACTCTTCAGCCGCTGTACAACCTGTACGACCGCGAGCCTTTCGAGTCGGAGCTCGCCCCGTTGTGCGAGCGCGAGAGCCTAGGGGTCATCAACTACTACTCGCTCGCAAGCGGCTTTCTCACTGGTAAATACCGCTCGCAGGACGACGTTGCACGCGGCGCCCGGGCGCGCAGCAATGCCAAGTACCTCACGCCGCGCGGCATTCGCATCCTCGACGCACTCGAAAGCGTCGCACGTGCACGCGGCGCGGCACCGGCCAGCGTCGCGCTGGGCTGGCTGATTGCGCAGCCCGCCGTGACCGCGCCGATCGCCAGCGCGACGACGCTGTCGCAGCTCCAAGCCCTGATCGCCGGCGCGCGCATGGAGCTGACCCGTGATGAACTTCGAAGCCTCGACACCGCCAGCGCCGGCGAATGACTCTGTTCTGATATCCGGAACACCACCGGAGCCGCCTCCAGGAACTCTGCAGGGGACCTAGTGCCGTACGGGTCGCCTGGCTGCATCGCACTCGACTTGTGCGACAATTTTTGCGCTCGCCTTCCGTGGCGAAGCGCCGCCAACCGCAACGACCCCTCGCGCGTTCATTGACGCTTGTGCATCGCGGCGGGTCGTGCGACGCCCCAGATAACCGGTGCTGTTGCCCGGCAAAGGAAACGAATGGACCCGGTGGTCGTCGATGATGTCCCGGCCGAGCCCCGCCGCCTGTCGC
>JALYXY010000225.1 GCA_030946875.1 Pseudomonadota bacterium
ATCGAAGAGTCCGTCCCAATGATCCGGCACGTATACCTTGGGACGGATCAGCGGCACGACCACCTTGGCGATGGCTCGCCGCCGGTCGCGATCCACGCGCGGCTGGACATAAGGCGCCGTCTCATCCGGCAGCGGCCGTTCCCGTGCACGAGGTGCGCCGGCAGCCCGTGACCAAACAGATACACTCGTCAGAATGAAAATACCAAAGAGGCTGCAGCCATTGCTCGAAGAGGGGCTGATCGACGGCGTGGTGCGGCAACTCATGAGCGGCAAGGAGGCGATGGTGTTCGTCGTGCGCTGTGGCGACGAGACACGTTGCGCCAAGGTCTACAAGGAGCCCGAGAAGCGCAGCTTTCGGCAGGCGGTCGACTACACCGAGAACCGCAAGACGAAAAATACACGTCAGGCGCGCGCGATGGCGAAGGGCACCCGCTTCGGTCGCAAGGCTCAGGAACAGGCGTGGCAGAGCGCCGAAGTCGACGCGCTCTACCGTTTGGCTGCTGCCGGCGTTCGCGTGCCCAAGCCCTACATGTTCCACGAGGGCGTGCTGTTGATGGAGCTCGTCGCCGACGAACACGGTGAGGCTGCGCCGCGCCTCAACGATGTCCTGCTAACGGCTGATGAGGCGCGCCTCTACCACGAACGGCTGATCCGCGAAGTGGTGCGTATGCTCTGCGCGGGTGTCGTGCACGGCGATTTGAGCGAATTCAATATCCTGATTGCTGCCGACGGGCCAGTGATCATCGATTTGCCGCAGGCGGTCGATGCCGCTGGCAACAATCATGCGCCGAGTATTCTCGAGCGTGACGTCGTCAACTTGCGCAACTACTTCGGTCGTTATATCCCCGAGCTGCTGCCGACCGAATATGGCAAGGAGATCTGGGCGTTGTATGAGGCGGGTACGCTGCAACCGGGTACGCCGCTTACCGGCCGCGTCGAGCGAATCGATAAGGCCGTGGATCTCGAGAGCCTGATGCAGGAGATCGACGACGCACGGTTCGAGGAAGCTGAGCGCAGATCGCGGATGAGCGGTCTATGAGGAACGTACGGTGGGCGGCGAAAACTGCAATCGGTGTGCCCAACCGCGACGCGCGCGAGGGGTGACATACCTGTGTGCGAAAATGTAGGGAGCACGCTCCCCAGCGGGGCGTTGGTCGCAGGTTTCAGCGCTTTGGCGTTGATCTTCTCTCATCCGCGGCGGTGGTGTCGGTTCCACCTCCAGGGCGCAGCACCTTCGTGGCTGCCCGACGTGCCGATTCCTAAGGCGCGTCACTCCCGTACCACCGCACAAGGCGCGTGGTGGGCCAGGGTTCGATCCAATTTGAAAACGGAGTCAATGTGAAAAACGGGCAACTCTCTGAATTATTGCTGCAATCGCTGGAGCACGAGATGGGAGGCGTGAAGGTTTACGAGACGGCACTCAAGTGTGCCGTGCACGAAAATCTGCGCGATGAATGGCAGAAGTATCTGGAAGAGACGCGCCATCACGTCGAAGTGTTGGAAACTCTTTGCAAAACCGTGGGAGTCGATCCGGAGACGGACACCACGGGTTGCCAGGTGGTGCGCCACCTCGGGGCTGCACTCGTGCAAGCCATGGAGATGGCGTTGGCTGGCGGTGACCCAGCCGCCGCACAACTGGTCGCGTGTGAATGCGTGGTCCTGGCCGAAACAAAAGATCACGCGGACTGGGAACTCATCGGCCAGTGCGCCAAGCACTGGTCCGGCAAAGAGGCGGATGCGCTTTTGAACGCGTATGAAGAGATCGAAGGCGAAGAGGACTCTCACCTCTACCACAGCAAAGGCTGGTGCCGGGAGCTTTGGATCGAGTCGCTCGGCCTCGACGCGGTGCTGCCACCGCCCGAGGAACAACTTAAAGTGAAGACGGCGATCGGTGCCGCGCGAGCGCAGGCAAGTGTGCGCGCAGCGCGACCAGTCGGCGCCACCAAACCCACCGCCGCTCGATAGCACCGCCATCGTCATCCTATCGGTCACTCCACAAGGAGCTTCTTTCTCATGGCAACACGCAAACCCCGTAGCACATCTGCACCGCCAGACTCGAAGTCGAGCAACAACCAATCGAACAACAGCCCGTCGAACAAACGGTCGGCCACGACCACCAGCGCCCGCTCGACTGCGGGCGGTCCCGCGCACGATGATGCGTCCGGCGCGGGTGATGCGCTTGTGGCGAAGATGAAGGGCACGCAAACGCTGGCGGCAGCGATGCCCTTCAACGCGAACAAGGCGTCGGAGTACGGCGACGCATCGCGCGCCCCGGAGCGTGGAGCGACGGTGGAACCGTCCGACGCAAGCCTCACCGGCAGCACGCTGACCGAGGTGCACGCCTCGCCCAAGGTTGGTAGCGGTACGCCGCCTTCCGGGGAAAATCCTGGCAACGGACCGCTCGATCGCGTGAGAGTCGATTCGGGCGGACAAGCGCTCACGACCAGCCTGGGTGTCCCGATCAGCGACAACCAAAGCTCGCTCAAGGCCGGCCTGCGCGGGCCCACCTTGCTCGAAGATTTCGTCCTGCGCGACAAGATCACCCACTTCGATCACGAGCGCATTCCCGAGCGGGTGGTGCATGCGCGGGGCTCGGCGGCGCACGGCTATTTCGAGTGCTACGAAGCACTCACCGACCTGACGATGGCCGCGCCTTTCGCCGAAAGGGGCAAGCGCACGCCGGTTTTCGTGCGTTTTTCAACCGTGGTGGGCGAACGCGGTTCGGCGGACCTGGCACGCGACGTGCGCGGCTTCGCAGTCAAGTTCTATACCGATCAAGGCAATTGGGATTTGGTCGGCAACAACATACCGGTCTTCTTCATCCAGGATGCGATGAAGTTTCCCGACCTCGTGCATGCGGTCAAACCCGAGCCGCACAACGCCATGCCGCAAGCGGCGAGCGCCCACGACACCTTCTGGGACTTCGCCGGCCTGATGCCCGAGATCACGCACATGCTGATGTGGGTGATGTCGGACCGGGCGATTCCCCGCAGCTATCGCATGATGCAAGGCTTCGGCGTGCATACATTCCGACTCGTGAATGCGCAGGGCGCGTCGGTGTTCGTCAAGTTCCACTGGAACCCGGTGCTCGGTACGCATTCGGTGGTATGGGACGAAGCCGTCAAGATCAACGGTGCGGATCCCGACTTTCATCGCCGCGATCTGTGGGAGGCAATCGAGGCTGGCGCGTACCCGGAATGGGAGCTCGCGTTGCAGGTGTTCACCGAGGAAGAGGCCGAAGGCTTCAGCTTCGATGTTCTCGATCCCACCAAGATCGTTCCGGAGGAGCTTGCGCCGTTGCGCCCCGTTGGCAAAATGGTGCTGGTCCGCAACCCGGACAACTTTTTTGCAGAGACCGAGCAGGTCGCTTTCTGCACCCAGCATGTGGTGCCGGGCATCGACTTCAGCAACGATCCATTGTTGCAGGGACGCAATTTCTCCTACCACGACACGCAGCTCACCCGGCTCGGAGGGCCGAATTTCAACCAGATCCCGATCAATGCCTCGCTCGCCGAAGTGCACAACAACCAGCGCGACGGCATGCAGCGACAGGCGATTCCGCGTGGGCGCGTCGCCTACGAGCCGAATTCGCTCGCGGGCGGCTGTCCGTTTCAGGCCGGCTTAACAGGTTTCAGATCTTTCCCGGAGCCCATCCGCGATGACAAGCTGCGCGGCAAGCCCGAGAAGTTTGCCGATCATTACAGCCAGGCCACCTTGTTCTGGAACAGTCAAAGCGTCGTCGAGAAAACGCATATCGCGAACGCGTTTCGATTCGAGCTCACCAAGGTGCAAGTTCCCGCCGTACGCGAGCGTATAGTCGCCGGCCTGCGCAACGTCGATGAGGGATTGGCATCACGGCTGGCCAGGGATCTGGGCATGGCCCTGCCCGCGCCACTGCCTAAGGCGCTTGAAAATCCGCGCACGCCCGAAGTCGCGACCTCACCGGCGTTGTCCCTATTCGCGCGTCCTGGCGAGCAAGGCATTCGCACCAGACGTGTGGCCATTCTGGTCGCCGACGGCATGATGGGCGAGAGCGCGAAAAACATTCACGCGGGCCTCGCGCAAGCCGGCGCAGTGCCTCGCTACGTCGGAGTCCGTCTCGGCGAGGTGCAGTGCGCGGACGGTGGGTCTATCGAAATCGAGGGAAGCCTCGAGACGATGCCGTCGGTGCTCTTCGATGCGCTGGTGGTGCCGGCAGGCCGTGCGGCGGCGGAGACGCTCGGCAACGTGGGGCCAGCGCTCGAGTTCATCAAGGATCAGTACCGTCACTGCAAGCCCATCCTCGCGCTGGGAGCCGGCACCGACTTGATCGAAAACGCCGGCGTGCCCGGCAGGCTGCCGGACGGTACCCGCGATCCCGGATTGTTGCTCTACCCGGAGGCTGACGACGCCCAAGACGCCCTGACCGGGTTCATACAAGCGATCGCGCAGCATCGTCACTTCGCGCGGGAGATCGACCCTCCAGGGGTGTGAAGGGGCTGTAGACGCCCATCGGAACACCGAGGCGGAAGACTGAGGAGGGCGGGTTGCATTTCCGCCCAATCAGTCACCTGAGCCAGAGGCGCGGCACCTCGCGCGCTCAAGCTTTGTCTGCGCATGCAAATGACGGCACGCGGTTCTTCACGGCGGGTGCCGCCCACAACGTGGACGCCGCTGCAGACCTCACGGGATGCAGCGACATCGCATCATGCGAACCGTTCGGGGCGCCTTACGATGCTCCGTACTGGACGTCACTTACACAGTGACATTACTTTCCGCTGTTTTGTCCCTTCGGCTCAGTGCCGCTGGGATTGGTGGCGTTCGTCTGCGCATGGGTCCTGCCCGGGGTTGGCTGCGAATTGCCGTACATCGAGTTGATCTGATCCATGGTCAGCCCTTGACGATTCCGATCCATACCGTCCCAGCGCCGTCCCATTTCATTCATATACGCCTCGCGCGAGATGTAGCCCTTGTTTGTGCGCTGGTAGTCGGACATCCACGACTGGAAGCCCGGCGCTGTCTTCGAATTCGTGCTATCGGCGCCGCCAGCCGACGTGGTCGCGGGACCACTGGGCGTCTGCGCGGTGGCCACGCCAATGGCGAGTCCGGCGAATAGGGCGATTGCAGTACGTTTCATGGTGCCTCCTAGGCGGAAAGAACAAAATAGGCAATGCATGTGCACAGCCGTACAGTGACACCATTGGGCATGCAAAGGTCTTTGTCTGTAGGGGCTGGGATAGTCGTTTGTAAGCGAAAGTCACAATTGCGCCGTTTGCCTGCGATCGGCCGCGCAGTTGCGGGCTGCTGCAGTTGAACTTGCCACGACGCCGTGGCCGGAGAGCACGGCACCCGTATGGGCGGCATTGCACCAGCCCGGCTGCTACGTCGCGCGTCCAAGCCGTACACCGGCTAACTGAACGATTTCGAATCGACCCAACGGGAACACGCGCACTTCATTGGGTGCATCGGTGCATCGAATTGCTTGAGAGTTGTATGTGGCACCGGATACCATCTACGTGATTGTGCCGCGTCGGATGGGCCACAGCCGGATCGAAGTGCAATCCGTGAGCCGGCGCCATTCAGCTGGTCTGATCGGTTGGCCAAAGCGACCCCTACCGATGCTTTGAGCGACATAGCCGCAATGTGTCTGGGATGCAACGGGAACTGTTGGCCCATCAAAATGGGTTCTCGGGCTTGCGAAGCTGCCAACCGCATTTCTCCGACGGCGGCACTCCGCACCTGGGTCGAAGTACCGTGCCCGGCGCGCTGACCGGGTGCTGGGGCAACGCATTTCGATTTCCTGTGCGAGTCACGTCGTGCGTGTACGCGCAGCACGACTGTGGTGATTGTCCAGGATCACGGCCCGTGTCGCGCGATACACTTGGATCCAGCATGTAGGCAGTTCCTGTCCCAAGTCGCTATAACCCTCGCATCGCTCCCGAACCGCAGCGGCAGCGTGCTACGATTTCAAGCGTGCAGATTCGCTGCTGATGAATCTTCCGCGCACCTGCCAAGGAAAAACAGTCGTGAAATCGACCATCCGGAAGGCCATCGCGATCCTGGTCGCGAGCAATGGCCTCAGCATCACCTTCCACGCGGTCGCCGCCGCGAACGAGCCCGCAGAATGCAACGACAAGACCTCCCTGAGTAGCGTGAAGCGGCAGTACCAGGCGCTCGAGGAGCAGCAGCAAAAGCTCACGATCAAGGAGTTGTCGGACGTGAAGCAGATTCGCCTCGGCCCGCCACCGGCGAGTGTCAACCAGTATGCCAACAACACCACGTATGCGACGTCGTCGCGCTGGTGCCAGGCCACGGCCGCACTGTCGAATGGCAAGACGGACACGATCTACTGGCGCATGGATTACCTGGTGGAACGCAGGGGCTTCTCCATCAATTTGGACCACTGCGCCACCAATCACGACCTCCTGGACAGCAATTGCCAGAAACTACGCGCCGGTAAATAGCGTCAGCTGGGTGCCGAGTTAAACATTGCCTCGCTGGCCCCTTGAAACTATGGCCATGGGCAACTTGCTCCACCGCGCATTCAAACCTGGGTTCGCAAGTCGTGATCGAATGACGCTGTTCGGACATGCATGCTCCGCCGGTGCCGCTGACAGTCCTTATGAGGGCACGCGGCAAGCGCCTCGTCGTGCGCGAATTCGCATACAAGCCAGCCGATCACGAAGTCCTGTTGCGCGCGATCGATCGACTGCCGAAGGACATCGTCGCCTCGGTCAAGAACACGCCGCACGACTTCTATCCGACGTTCCCTGACAATCCTGCGTTCGACAAGCTGGATCGCGAGATGTGGGTCGAGTACGAGGTCTACGGTCAGTTCTACGGGATGGGCGTCGTGCCGTGCTTTCTCTATGACGACATTCGGCAGCGCCTTGCGCACGCTGCGAGCAAGGGTGCGACGGGCGTGCTACTGCGCGTGGAATGGGAACGCGTGAACGACTGGTGGGCACTCGAAACGATGAATGCGCTCAATCTCATCGCGGCGGCCGCGTGGGCTCGCGGCGATGAGCTCACGGCCGTGCGGGTGTGTGCCGCATGGCTCGCGGACAAGTCAGCCGATGGCGATGCACAATGGCTTGCCGATGTGATGCTCCAGACATGGCCCATCATCCGGCGCGCGCTCTATATCGACGGCTTTCTGTTTGCCGATTCGAGCTTCTTGCCGCGCAGCATCCGGCGCGCGTGGTGGACGATGGAGGAGAAGCATTGCCTGTCCGACTGGGACCCCTCGCGGCGTGATGCGCTCGAGCTCGATCGCTCGCGAGTCGCTGAGCTCCTGGCAGAAAAGCAGGACGCGCAGCGCCGACTGGCTGCGCTCACCACGCAGGTGAAGGCAGGCCACGGTGCATTGCCGACGCTTCTGCAGGAATCGTTGCTGCTGCAGATGGGAGTGTTCGATGCCTACGTCGAGGGCTTTTATCAGTGTGCACGCATGGCGCTGTTGCACCGCTGGATGGAACGGCATCCGGACGAGGTCACGCCGCACGACCGTGCCGTGATGGAAGACGCGTTGACTGACCTCGGCGCCTACCGCCAGCGGATTCGACGCGAAGCGGAAAGCGCGCGTTTTGCGCACGTAGCGTATCTGGTGATGGACTATCACCGCGTCGACGATATCCTTGCGGAGGGACGCGCCCTGCTGGATGTTGTGGCCACGCCAACGTGAGCGGTGCATCCGCGATGGAAACCTATTCCCGCTCACTGGTGTTATTGCCCGGCTTGCTCTGCGACGGAGCAGGATGGAGTGCGCAACGCGAAGCCCTTGGGCACTCGACGCACTGCACGGTTGCCGATTACGGTGCCGCAGCGTCGATCCGGGACATGGCGGAGCGCGCACTATCGGCGGTTCCGCAGCGATTCGCTCTCGCTGGGCACTCGATGGGCGGCCGTGTTGCGCTCGAGATGGTGCGGCTCGCGCCCGAGCGCGTGGAGCGCATTGCACTGCTCGACACGGGGATCGACCCTGTCGCAGCCGGTGACGCGGGGGCGACCGAACGTGCGCAACGTAACGCCCTGCTGCGCCTCGCGCAGGATCAGGGGATGCGTGTCATGGGGCGTCAATGGGCGCGGCGCATGGTCCATCCCGATCGTTTGGACACGCCATTGTTCGACACGATACTGGACATGATAGAACGCAAGACCACTGCTGTGTTCGAAGTGCAGATCGAGGCTCTCTTGGGGCGTCCCGACGCGCGCAGCACGTTTGCCACACTACGTATTCCGACCCTGTTGCTGTGCGGCCGCGAGGACGCGTGGAGCCGTCTTGCAAGGCACGAGCAGATGCACGCATTGCTTCCCACGTCCCGCCTGGTCGTTGTCGAGCATTCCGGTCATATGACCACCATGGAGCAGCCTGAGGCCGTTACGGCGGCCTTGCTGGTTTGGCTCGAGGCAAGCTGAGAGGAAGCGACCATGGCAACCATCATCGGCGGCATCGGATCGTCGCACGTTCCCACGATTGCAGTGACCTACGACAAGGGGCGGCAGAACGAGCCCGCGTGGGCGCCACTCTTCGAAGGCTACACGCCGGTGGCGCGCTGGCTCGCCGAGCAGAAGCCGGACGTGCTGGTGTTCTTCTACAACGATCACGCGAACAGCATCTTTTTCGATTTCTACCCCACGTTCGCACTCGGCATCAGCCCAACCTTTGAGCTCGCCGACGAAGGCGCTGGACAACGGGCGCTGCCTGCGATCCGGGGCCACTCGGATCTCGCCATTCACCTTGCCGAGTCGCTTGTCAATGACGAATTCGACATGACGATTTTTCAGGAGCGGCCGCTCGATCACGGCCTGCATTCGCCGCTACCGCTGCTCATGCGACCCGAGCCCGAGTGGCCGGCCGCCGTGGTGCCGATCGAGATCAACGTGCTGCAGTATCCGCTGCCGACTGCGCTGCGCTGCTACAAGCTGGGTCAGGCGGTGCGCCGGGCAGTGGAATCGTTTCCGCAGGATCTGCGGGTCGTGATCGTCGGCACCGGCGGGCTATCGCATCAGATCCATGGCGAGCGCACGGGGTTCAACAATACCGAGTGGGACATGCGCTTCCTGGACCTGCTCGAGCATGATCCGGCGCAACTGACGGCGCTGAAGCACGTCGATTACGTTCGACTTGGCGGCGCCGAGGGTGCCGAGGTGATCATGTGGCTTGCCATGCGCGGTGCGCTGAGCGACAACATCCGCAAGCTGCACCAGAACTACTACCTGGCGACCACGACAGCGATGACCGTCGTGCTGTTCGAGGATCTGGACGCGAAGGAAGTCGTGTGAACCCGCAGCTTGAAGGCATCGCCGCGATCCCCGGCACCTACCCATTCGACCTGCGCATGAGCATCCGGGCGCTGCGTCTGAATCGGTTTTTCTGGCACATGACAAGAGCTGAACATCGGGCGCTTTTTCTCCAGGATGCTGAGGAGGCCTTCGAGCGTGCTGGGTTGACGGAGGAGGAGCGCGACCTCGTCCTGCGTCGGGATTGGCTGGGGCTGGTACGCTATGGCGTGAACTTCTTCGTGCTCGAGAAGTTCGCGCGTGTCGTGCGGATGTCCAATCTCGAGGTATACGCCGAAATGCGTGGCGAGTCGCTGGAGGAGTTCATGAAAACTAGACGCGTGCCCGAGGCGCGTTGATGCGCTCGCCACTTCAGGTGTTTGGTCTCTCTTCGCATCGCGTATCGCAGATGAGCTCGCGCCGTCGTGCCGGGTGGAGTACTCGTTCGCGAACGAACTTTCGCGAGCTGATCGCACTCGCGAAGGAGGGCGCGGCGAACTCCGCTACGCCCCGCGACGCAACGGGAGCGCGGCGTACTCGTCGAGATCCTCCACGTCCCTATCGTGGTACGGCACCCCCAGTCGCGTCGACCCCAAGCCACGCCGCGATGCGCGGCCATAGATGCTCGCGTGCTGCCGATCTGAAGAAACCGAAGTGGCCCAACCGGCGACAGCCCGCCGCAGCAGGCGTGACTGTCTCGGCGACCGCATGGAGATTAGGGTACATCGCCAAAAGACGTTGCGCTGCGCGCGGTGGCGCGAAGGCGTCGTCGCTCGCGGACAGAGACAACGTGGGCACCACGAAGCCCGCGTAAAGATGAAGCGTAGGTCCGAAGCGGCGCTCGTCGGTGGCGGTCCGGATGAGCTGCGGCTGCCGTCGTGCAGCCCAGTCCATGGCCACCTGCCGCGGAAGATCCTCGCCTAGATGCAGTGCTCGCCCGGGAAAGTAGCCCACGACTCGGGTGACCAACGGCATCGCAACATGCCACATGAGAAATAGGGGAACACGCCACCGCCCCTGGTAGTCGCCCCAATAGCCGGTGTGCGCGCCCAGGAAAACAACGCGGCTCAGCTCCCGAGCCTCGGGCGAGGCGCCGATCAGCAAGGTTCCCACGCTGTGCGCGACCGCTGACATCGGCAGATCGGGGTGTCGCTTGCGCGCCGCCCTGAGTGCCGCCGTCACATCCTGGTGGGCCCAAGCGTCCATGCCGCTTCGCACGCTACGAAGGCTGCCATGGCGGGACTCGCCGATCCCTCGGTAGTCGAAGGTCAGAACGGCGGCGCCCTGTTCAGCGAGGTATTGCGCGAGCCCGGAATAAAATCTTGCGGGTACCCCGGCGCCGCACAGCATCACGGTGACGGCGGAGGGACTGAAACCTGCACTGACGCGCTGGAACCAGGAGCCCGTGAGGCGAACGTTGTCGTCTGCGCTGAAAGTGACCGATTCCCGGGCAACCTGCTTGCCCGAATCCGGTGAAGGGTGCCGCGGCATGAGCTCTCTGAAGCGCGCAGGGAAGCGCCTGGCACAGGGTACGTGAAACACATGGTCAGTGCTAACATCGACCGACCCTTACGTCATCACACGAAAGGCCGAGCGCAACTCCCCACATGGCAACACCCATTCCTTCGCGCGGCGAGTTGATTCGCGAGGTCCATGTCTACGCAAACCCGAGTACCGCGCGTGGGCTGGCCTTGTTCGCCATCGATGTCGGACTCTACGTCGGCGCGATGGCGGGCGTGCTGTTCCTGGCGCCCATGTGGGCCAAGGTTGGCGCAGCCCTTTTTGCAGGCATGGTGTTGGCGCGCATGTTCTCGCTTGCACATAACGCCGCTCACGAAAACATAGTCAAGGGTAAGCGGCTCAACCGCATTCTCGCGCTTCTGCTGTTCACTCCATTCTTCTACAACTACAAGCTTTGGGTGTACGAGCATCATGCGTTGCACCATCCGTTTCCGAACGACAGCAAGCCGGATGCTTACAAGCCCTTCAGCAAGCGCGAGTTCGATTCGCTGCCGAAACCGCGGCAATGGCTGGAACGCTTTTATCGGTCGCCAAACCTGTTGAACTGGGGTGTTTATTACCTGCTGCAGCGTCATTGGTCGACCAAGATATACCCACCGGCGTATATCCCTTCACGACTGCGCGCGGGGGCCTGGCTGAACACGGCGTGGCTCGCCGCCTATGCGAGTGCAGCCGTGCTGGTGCTGGCCGCAGCACCGCTGTATGCAGTCCACCTGACGTCCTCGAGTGCGATCGTGCTCGGACTGGTGCTGCCCTTCTTCGTGTTCGAAATTCAGGATGGTTTTGCGCTTTACGTGCAGCACACCGACCCGCGGGTGCCGTGGTTTCGGGGGCACGTGGATCGCAATTCAGAAGGACGATCCGAGTTGTTGTCAGTGCATCTCGTCGTGCCGCGTCTGGTCGGCTGGTTCTATCACGATACGTTTTCACACCCCGTACACCACCTGCATCCGAAAATACCGTGCTACCACGCCCATGAGGCGCAGCGCTATCTCGATGCTCGCCTGGGATCTGCTGCCATCGTGAGTCACTGCGGGCTGGCGTGGCTTCTGGACACGATGAGCCGGTGCAAGCTGTATGACTGGGAACGCCAGCAGTGGCTGGCTTTCGACGGAACACCGACGACGCTGCCGGTCAACCGGGATCCGCCGCGCGGGATGCGTCAGGTACCGGTCGCGCCGGGCGAGCTCAGATCCGCAGGCCCGCAGGGATGACCCAGCGCTCGCTGTAACGGAACGCAGCCTCCAGCAGCAAGGCGAGCCCCGCAGCAGGCAGCGCGCCTGCGAGCAGCATCGCGTGATCATTCAGCGCAAGACCGGTCACGATCCGCTCGCCGTATCCGCCGGCCCCAATGAAGGCTGCGATGGTGGCGGTACCCACGTTGATGACCGCCGACGTCTTGATTCCTGCCAGTATGGTTCGGGCGGCGAGCGGCAATTCTATGTCGCGCAAGATGGTGCGCTCCTGCATGCCGAGCGACAAGGCCGCTTCGCGCATGCCGCGCGAGATCTGCGTCATCGCTGCATGGGTGTTGCGCACGATCGGCAGCAAGGCGTACAGCGCGAGCGCGATAAAGGCCGGCACGACACCGATGCGCCCCGTCAGGGGAATCAGCATGGCCAGCAACGCCAGCGCGGGAATCGTCTGCACGATGCCGGTGGTGGTGAGGACGATGCCTTCGGCGCCGCGACGCTTCGCCGCGAGGATCCCCAATGGAATCCCAGCGACGATGCTGGCAAGGAGAGACGCAAACACGAGCCCGAGATGCTCGAGCGTGAGTCGCCCGAAATCGGGCGCAGTGAGCTTGTGCCAGAAATCCGAGATTCCTGCACGCCGGGGTTCTACAGGCGCCGATGCCGCGGTGGTCGTGCCACGGGCCTCGGCGAGGAACGTCGCGGCGATGCCGGTGAACTCCTTTCCGTCGAGCTCGGCGGCCGCGTTCATCCGACGCATCAGGCCTTCGTCGATACGACCTTCGAGCTGGCGAAGCGCACTCCACGTTGCGGGCAACCGTTGCGGAAGCTCTGCGCGATGCAACAGCACGGCCTCGTAAAGCGGAAAGTAGTGACGATCGTCGAGGAGGACAGTGAGACCGTATTTGTCGATCTTAGCGTCTGTCGAGTAGATGTCGATGACGTCGACCTGGCGCTGCCCGATTGCGTCGTATGCGAGGCCGTGGTCGAGGCCGCGCGGTGTGGAGAAGGGCAGCTCGTACGCGCGCTGCAAACCGGCCCACCCGTCAGCACGGCCGATGAACTCCTGTGAAAGCCCCAGCCGAAGTTCTGGATGTGCCTTGAGATCGGAGATGCGCGCGAGGCCCTTTGCACGGGCGTCATCGCTGCGTACGGCCAGCGCATACGTATTGTTGAAGCCTAGCGGTACGGCCACCGCGAGCCCGAGCGGTGCGAGCCTTTGGTTGAGCTCGGACATGCTCGGCACGTTGTCGAGCTTCAGAATCTCCTTGGCGATGGTGCCCGTGTACTCGGGGTAGAGATCGATGTTGCCGGACGTGAGCGCACTCAACACGATCGCCGTATTGCCCAATCCCTGCAGATGGGCCACGGACGTTTCGCCGGCGGTCTCTGCCTTTTGCTTGAGGATCTCACCGAGGATGTACGACTCGGTGAAGCGCTTGGAGCCGACGTTCAGCGGCGCCGCGGCGGCCGCCATGGCGGTCACCGCCACGGCAACGATCGACAGCCAAGTGACAGTGCGGATCATCACGGCTGAGCCATGCCGGTCACAGCGCACGGCGATGTTCTTCCCGGCGATGTGGGGCTCGCGTAAAAAATGATTGCACTTCTCGAAGCTCCTGTTGGTCTCACGATCACCCTTGATGCCGAGGCGCTGAGGGCGAGTCAGGCGAGTCAGCGCGTTCAAACTGTCTCAGCCGCGGCGCGTGCGCGGGAAGTATATTGAAGGGCTACCCCACGTTGCCAGTTGCGTGATGGGCGCTGTCCACGGTGATCGCCCAGTCGAATGACCATCCTGCACATGATCGACGTGGCGCCGGCACCTGCGTCATGCGGCACGAGCGGCCGCCTGGAGGTTCGCTTGCAATGATGGCATTTCTGTGAGGCCCACCCCAAAGCTTCCATGATCGAGATCGAGGCCGCAGAACTCCCGGAACACCTGGCCCACGTTCGCCGGCTCTTTCGCGAGTACGCCGACGCCCTCGGGATCGACCTCTGCTTCCAGAACTTCGAAGCCGAGCTCGCCGAGCTGCCGGGACGCTACGCACCACCGGACGGTCGCTTGCTGCTGGCGTGGCACGGGACGCGAGCCATCGGATGTGTCGCATTGCGGCCGGTCGACGGACCGGTGTGTGAGATGAAGCGCCTTTATGTGGACCCTTCCATGCGCGGCAGAGGGTTGGGGCGGGCTCTCGCGGAGCGCATCTGCAATGAGGCGCGCGAGGCGGGCTACCGGCGAATATGCCTGGACACGCTCCCCAGCATGTCGTCGGCCATCGAGCTCTATTCCGCGATGAATTTTCAACCTGTCACGCCGTATGTGTTCAATCCTGTCCGTGGAGTTGTTTTCCTGGGCCTGGAGCTTTGACGCGATTCGTTGTCAGAGACAGCTATGGATGACCAGCACCGATATGGTGGCACCGCGATCACGCTGCACTGGGCGATCGTCGTTCTGCTGGTCGGCCAGTATGCGCTCGGTTGGTTGATGCCTGAGGTGCATCGGGGCACTGCGCCCGTTGGCCTCATCGAGTGGCACTTGTCCATAGGCCTTTGCACGCTGGCGCTCGCGGCGGCTCGTCTGGTGTGGCGTCTCACCCACAGGCCGCCAGCGGCACCCGCGGCAGGGCCCGCTCTGGAGGTGCTGGCTTACCGTTATACGCATCTCGTGCTCTATGTGCTGCTGCTGCTGGTGCCCCTGACGGGCTGGTTGAACTCGTCGGGCCGTGCGTGGAAGCCGCTCTTTTTCGGGGCCTTCGGTTTTCCGGGCTGGGTACTGCACGACGTCCGCACTTCTCGCTCAATCGGGGAGCTGCACTCGTCCCTGGCGATCCTTCTGCTGGCCGTGGTCGGCGTGCACGTGCTCGCGGCTTTGTACCATCAGCTGTACCTCAAGGACAGGCTGCTGTCGCGCATGTGGATTCGATGAAACGGGAACTTGGCTGCACCGCCCCGGTCATCTCCTGCCGGCGCCTGCAGTGGACGCGCTGACCTTTTCATCGGGCATTCAGGTATCCATGGCCGTCTCTGCTTTGCGATGGACCTCGAGTGAGTGGCTAAGCGCAGGACGCTTGTGCGGTCTTCTGCTCGCGTGCGCTGTGCCCCTTGCCGCACTGGCAGCGACGGACGACGACATCACGGTCGATGTGGTGCGCAGAGGCGAGGTGATCGTGGTCGATGTGCAGGCGCCGGTGGAGGCGACGCAGGCGCAAGCATGGGCCGTGCTCACCGACTACGAGCACATGGCTGCGTTCATCTCCAATCTCAAAGTCAGCGCGGTGCTGAATCGCGCAGGCAACCGGCTGCAGGTGCAACAGGCGGGTGAAGCGCGCAAGGGGCCTTTGCGTTTTGCCTTCGAGACTGTCCGGGCCATCGAGCTCATCCCGGAACGCGAGATCAGGTCGACTCTCATCAGCGGTGATTTCAAGTTCTACGAGATGACGACCCAGGTGGTTTCCGGTGCGGGGAAGACCGTGATTCGCAACCATGGCGAATACATCCCCAAGCGCTGGGTACCGCCAGGCATCGGACCCGCAATGATCGCGGCCGAGACCCGAAAGCAATACGCCGAAATTCGCGCTGAGGTCATAAGGCGCAAGGCGCAATCCGGCGACGCGCCGCCGTGACAGCGTGCCTCGTGCAGAGCCTGGCGTGACAATCGTGGCAGCACGGGGCTGCCCGAAAGCGGACTAAGCTGGCGGCGCCATTGCCTTCATTCGGCGCTCGAGTTCCTCCGGCTCGACGTCCTCGACGTGCGTGGCCAGGGTCCACACGTGACCGAACGGGTCAATGATCGTCCCGCTGCGGTCACCATAAAACTGGTCCGTCAATGGCCTCTTGATCTTGGCGCCCGCGGCTACCGCCTGGGCAAACTGTGCGTCCACGTCAGCGACGTAGAACATCAGATTGATCGGTGACCCTCCCAGCGCTTCAGGGCCCTTGTGGCCCATCTCAGGCGACTCGTCGGCCAGCATGACCACTCCATTGGCGATCCTGATCTCGGCATGGCCGACCTTACCGCCGGGTGCAGGCAGGCGCATGATTTCGGTCGCGCCGAAGGCCTGTTTGTAGAAGTCGAGCGCGCGTGCCGCGCCGCGCACGATGAGATAGGGTGTCACACCCGGATAGCCGTGCGGAATGGCTTGCACCATGTTTGGAGCTCCTTCGGGAGTCACTGCGGTGATGTTCCTTTCAGGCCCTCCACCGACCCGTGGCGCCTGGCCTCAATAGTACACGGCTCGATAAAGCATCTCTTCGCGTGAGGAGCAGTGCGATGGGCGGATTGAGGTCGAGCGCACGGGGCGAGCGCATGCACCCGGGGCGGGATGAGCGATCAGCGATCAACGATGAATAGGCCGGAAAAATTCCCCCTGTTTTCGCAATCACAGGCATGAACCGGCGCTTACGATCGGGGTGTCTCTCCGAGCAATGATTTCGCGGTAATCCCCCAGGGTCCGCTCACCCGCACGCGTCCCTCCTCTTCGCGTGCGGGTTTTCTTTTGACGCCGGCCGCTTCGCGACCCGGTAAAGTGCTTCGCGGTTGCGCACCGGTCGATCTTTGGAGGATATTCCGGAGGCTTCGACGCCCATCTGCTGCAGGTTTCAGGAAGGCGCGCCCTTGCGCGTCGGTGGTGAGATGATCGCGAGCCGCGCGCGCTTCGACACTGCCGCCAACACCGAAGCCTCCCGCCTTGCGGGATATGCGCTCCTCAATCTGCATGCCGCATGCGCTTCCGATGCCATGGGATGCCGCGTCTCACACGTTCGTGACGATCGCTTCCGGCTCCAGAGCCACCACGGCTTCAACACTACCGTGGGGACGAGCGGCGTCAGACGGCGCCGCGGCACTGTGCGCACAGCTCGAAGGGGTTCGTGCGGGTCGCGCTAGATGATCGCCGCACGGGCAGCTGCCTGTGATGACCGCCATTGGCGAACGCGCGGTCCGGTTACTGCAGGTTGAGCGTTGCGACCTTGATCGCGCTCAGGATGCTGGGCTGGGTCGTGACGTCATGGCCGCTGCCTGCGTAACAGGCAAGCTCCACCGTAACTGCGACATCGAGAGCCACCGTTGCAGCTACGGGAAGCGACGCGAAGTTCGTGGTTCTGCCGCCCACGGTCGTGTGGAAGTCCGCAAGACCTGCGCTGCTTTGCACCTCCATCGAATCGGGTCGTGATGGTAACGCAGAACACAGCACACGGCCGTGCACGGCCTCACCCGGTAGCGTGGCGGTCGGGCGATACAATACGAATGCAATGACTGCCACCACTGCAGTGGGAACCCCCCCGGCCGATCGCCACCCTCTCTACACCTTATGGTTGGCCGCGCTGGGGATCGTCTTCGGCGATATCGGTACGAGCCCGCTGTATGTGATGAAGACGGTGTTCAGCCCGGGCAATGGTCTGCCTCTGACCGAGGGCAATCTGATAGGTATCGTTTCGCTCATCTTTTGGGCGCTGGTCGTCGTCGTTTCCTTGAAGTACGTCACGCTGATCCTGCGTGCCGACAATCACGGTGAGGGCGGCATCATGGCGTTGCTTGCCCTCGCGACCTCGTCCGTGACAGGTCAGTCGCACCTGCGAAGGGCATTGTTCCTGGTGGGAGCGTTCGGTGCTGCGCTCTTCTACGGCGATGGCGTGATCACGCCGGCGATCTCGGTGTTGAGCGCGGTTGAAGGCCTCGAGGTGGCTACGCCGCTCCTCAAGCCCTATGTCCTGCCGATCACGCTGGTCGTGCTCATCGCCCTGTTCATGCTGCAACGGCGCGGGACCGGGGGCATCGGTGCGCTCTTCGGGCCGGTAATGCTGGCCTGGTTTGCGACCCTTGCCGTCACCGGTCTTCTGAACATCCATGCAGCGCCGCAGATCCTGCATGCACTCAACCCGCTGCGGGGGATCGCGTTCTGTCTGCACCACGGCTGGCTGGCATTCGTCGCGCTGGGTGCGGTGGTGCTCGCGGTGACGGGAGGAGAGGCGCTCTATGCGGACATGGGGCACTTCGGCGCAAAGCCCATCCGCATCGCCTGGTATGCCCTCGTCTTTCCGGCGCTGACGCTCAATTATCTGGGGCAGGGCGCGTTGCTCCTCGCGCAGCCCGAGGCACTCGGCAATCCTTTCTACTTTCTGTTCCCGTCGTGGGCCCTTTACCCCGCCGTCGGATTGGCAACCGCCGCCACGGTGATCGCCTCCCAAGCGGTGATCTCGGGCGTGTTCTCGATGACCAAGCAGGCAATTCAGCTCGGCTTCCTCCCGCGCATGCAGATCGAGCACACTTCCGAAAAGGCGATCGGCCAGATCTACATCCCGTATCTCAACTGGATGCTGCTCGCCGCGGTGATCATGGCGGTGCTGGGGTTCGGCTCGTCGGAGCGCCTCGCCTCAGCCTATGGGGTGGCGGTGACCGCCACCATGATGATCGAGACCTTCCTCACGTTCTTCGTCATTCGTTACGCCTGGCGATACCCGTGGTTGCTTTGTGTGGTGGCCACCGGATTCTTCTTCATGGTGGACGCAACCTTCTTCTCGGCCAACATCCTGAAGATCCTGCAGGGAGGATGGTTCCCGCTTGCCATCGGCCTGGTGATCTTCACCGTGATGACGACATGGAACCGCGGACGCGAGATCTTGTTCGAGCACCTCCAGGCCGCGTCGACCCCGCTCGAAGGCTTTCTGCAGGCGCTGTCGGTGCATCCGCCTGTGCGCGTCGGTGGCACCGCCGTGTTTCTCACCTCCGACCCGAACGGCGTGCCGCACGCGCTGCTCCACAACCTCGCCCACAATCAGGTGCTGCACGAACGCGTCGTGTTCCTGACCGTGCGAAGCAAGACGATTCCACGGGTGCCCGAAGAGGAGCGCACATCGGTGCAGCCGCTCGACAACAACTGCTTTCGGATCACCGTTGATTACGGCTTCAAGGACGAGCGCAACCTGCCCGAGGAGCTCGAGGCTTGCAGCGTGCACGGGCTCAGTTTCGAAACGCTCAGGACATCCTATTTCCTGAGTCGCGACATCATCGTTCCCACCCGCGGCGGCGGCATGGCTCTGTGGCGGGAGCGGCTGTTTGCCACCATGGCGCGCAACTCGGGCAGTGCAGCGGAGTTCTTCAGACTGCCGCCGAACCGGGTCATCGAGCTGGGTGCGCGGGTCGAGATCTAGCGCCGCTCACGACCGCGTGCGCATGCTTGCATGCATTGCGCGTTGTCACCGGGACAACGCAGCGAACAGCGGCACGTCGAAGGCACGCTCCGCAAACCACACGGTTGCGATCACCGCCACGGCGGCGGATCCGCCCAGGAAAGCCACCTGCCGGTACGCGCGGGTGCTCCGCGTGGCGTAGGCGATCGGAAGGAACACTGCCACCAGCGCGAGCTGACCGAGCTCGACCCCGACGTTGAACCCGAACAGTGACACCGCGAGCGAGCCCGTCGGCAATCCGAGGTCCTGCAACGCTCCGGCAAAGCCGAAGCCGTGCAGGAGACCGAAAGCGAATGCCGCGACCCAGCGCGAGTGGCCGACGACCGGGCGCAGGTTGTTGAGCGCCGCGAGTACGACTGACAACGCGATCGCCGACTCGACCCATCGTGAAGGAAGCGACACGATGCCGAGCACCGCGAGCGAGAGCGTGATCGAGTGCGCCACCGTGAATGCAGTGACGACTTTCGCCACGTCGATCAGCGCACTTTTGAATGAGCGTGCCGGCAGCCAGCGCGATCCCTCCCGCACCAACACCGCGGGCAGCAAGAGCGACAGCAGGAACAGGATGTGATCGTAGCCGAGCCAGATGTGCCACGTTCCTTCGCGCACGTACGCGCTGAACTGCGCGTAGACGCTGCTTGTATCACCACCTACGCTCTGGCGCGTGCGGTCGGCCGGGAAGACGAAGCTTCGACTCTGCCCATCCTCGACAAAGTTGAGGAGCCCGCGGTGCTGAGGGTCGATGTCGAAGAGCAGCGTGTAATCAACCTGAAGCGTGGGTGCCGCAGCGGGACATCGTCCGGCAAGCATGAGCACTGCATACGTGCCATCGGTGTGATCGTCGATGAGGTGGTCGCGGATCTGCATGGTGCACGGCTCACCCGCCGAGCGCACCGCGATCCGCGACAGTGCGTAGGCATCGATCTCGGTCTGCTTCGATCGCACTTCGCCCCATGAAATCTCGCCGTCTCCATTGACGTCGAGTCCAATGGCGGCGTCGAGATCGCGCAGGGCGATGTCCCACTGACCGCTGATCACCTGACCCTCACGATGCAATGTGAGGTAGGCATCGCTCGGCTTGTGCGCGTAGGCGCTCGGCACGAGCAACGCCAGCAGGACAGGCCATGCGCGAAGCCAGGACATCACGAGCCGCCGAGTGCGCTCACGAGCGCCGCGTCCTGGAACCGGTGCTCACGCCGCCATGCCTGCACTGTTTCGAGCGCCGCGGCGTCCCCGGTGGCACGTGCCGCCTCGGCCAGGATGCGCAGGTCCGCAGGCTCGCGTTGCACCTTCCAGTTGGCGCGGGCGAGGGCCAGCGCGCGAGGCGGGTTGTGTTCGAGGTGCAGCGCGTAGCGGGCTTCTTCGCGTCGATGCACGACATCTCCGCGGGCGCGTGAAGCGGCGAAGCGTGCGGCGAGATCCTCGCCGTGCTGCGCGGCAAGACGTTGCTCCTCTTTCGTAGGATCGGAAATCTGCGTCTCGGCGAGCGCCACGCGCAGGAGCAACGCATCGTTGCGCAGGTCGCTCCCTGCCAGCGCAGCCGCCTCTCGCGGACGCCCTCGATCCATCAGGAAGTCGGCATAGCTCCCGCGCAAGTACGCGTCCTTGGGGTCGGCTGCGAGGGCGAGGCGATAATGGTTTTCCGCCTGCGGGTAGAGCCCGCGACGTGCCGCAATCTCTGCGGCGAGGGTTTGGACCCACGCCGTGAGATCCGGAGACAACGTGCGGGCGCGCTCGAGCGCCTGCATGAGGTCGGCGTAGGCCTTATCCGCGTCGCCGTTGACGCTTGCGGCCTGGGCCTGGCATGTGACGACCACGATCTCCAGCGTCAGCCCGGCGAGTGCGGCGCAATCGCGGGCGGCCTCGTCGTAACGCCCGACGACGGTGAGCACCGACGCGCGCGTGAGACGCGCCTGCCCGTTGCGAGGGCCAACGGTGAGGACGCGGTCGAGGTCGCGCAATGCGCTATCGAAGTCGTGCAGGCTCTGCCTGATGGTGGCGCGCAGGACCACGACCTCGGGTGGCGCATCGTTGGCTGCCCACCACGGCGCGAGCGCGGCTTGCGCATGACCGAGGAACCGGGGATCGCCGGTGGCACGCGACGCTTCGATCGACTGCCGCGCGAAACGGACTGCCAGGCCAACGTTGTTGGGCTGCATGGAAAGCGCCCTGCGCAGGCGCTTCAGATCGGCGATCGCGGGATCGGTCTTTTCGGGAAGGCGCTCGAGCACCGCGTCATCGGTGGTCGGGACGTACGGGCGCGCCTGCGTGCCGGTAGGGAGACCGAGGAGCAGGATCGAAATGACGAGCGCGCACGACGCGATCGTCGAGCGGCTGCCTGAAAAGAGTATGGCCGTCAAGGTGATGAAATAGGACTTCACATGCATAAGCCCCGATGCTCCTCTCGTAAAAGGAGAGCATCGGGGCTGGGTGCTGCAATGCGGCGGGTGCCGCGATGCTACACGATACGCGGCATGTTACCGCGTCACCTTCAGCTTCAAGGCGTCATCATCGTTGGGCGAGCCCTTGAGCGGCGCACGCAGATACGGAAACTCGTTCGCGAAGAACATATCCGAAATGTATGCGCCGTCGGTGTAGTGCAGGGTGCCCGCAGGAGCGTCCGACGGTTTGCAGCCGACCGCGGTGTTCACGGTCGGGATGGTGCACAGTACGCCCATCGCCACGCGCAACTCGATGTCAACCACGTCGTCGCCAGGCCGTCGCCCATTCGGGAAACCCGCATTGTCTCCGCCCAGAACGCCGAGGCGGTTTTGCGATCCCATCGGGACAGGGGCGATTGCGGTATTCAGCCGCATCATTTCAGCCGTAGCGCCGCCGGTCGTCGGTTTGTTCAGGCCTGGGATACCAGTCAGAAATGCAGCCACCAGATCCGTTCGCGGGAAATTGGTCGGGGCCTTGACACCGGCCGAACCGAACAGCTTCTCGAGCAGCGCCGGCAAGCTCGGATTGGTCACGTAGTTGGCGAACTGCGCATCGTCCTTGGGCTCGCTGCCGTTGAACCGATCCTTGTCCTTGAGGCCGATCACCACCTCATTGACCAGCGGCATTCCGAGACGCGACACTTGCACGAACGTACCGGTCTGCGACGAGGTCGTGGCGAGTCCCGGCCCGGGCGTGGGGGTGAGCGTGCGTGTGGCGGGAGCGGCCGATGTGGTCCATGCGCCGATGATGGTGCCCTTGCCTTCGGTCAGGCAGGCGATGGGCACTTCCATGATGATCGACGTGACGTTCTTCTTCGCGAGATTGTCTGCACTGGCGAACTCGGCCAACGGGTTGAGCTCGGTCGCCGGATACTTGATATTGACGAGGTCGCCGATCTCGCCGATGTTGACGACGAACGGATCCTTGCGCTGGCCTACGAACACGCGCCCCGGAGCGCTGCAACCGGGAATGGACGTATCGTATATGTGCTTGTTGGCATACGCGATATAGTTGCTGATGGTCTTCTGGCCGATGTTGTCCACCGGCTTGTCGAAGCTCGTCCCGCCCTGCGTCAGGTTGGTAATGGGCTGCGCGGTCGCGCCGCGGCTCGCTCCGCGAATGATGCCGATCGTGTATTTCTCGTGCCGGTTGAGGCCGGGAGAGTTGGGCGTGTTCACGTCCACGCTGCCATTTTGGATCAGCGGAATGGAGGTCTGCTTGTCCCCAACCGTAAACGCGTTGTCATCGAGGGTATTTTGGAACCGGAACTGGAATGTCAGGTTCTCGACAGCACCGCCGTCGTTGACCACGTGGATCTCGTAGATCGCATTCGGATCCAGCGGAAAGAAAATGGGGGCGCCCGGCGGGTCCTGGAACGGAAAATAATTGGCGACCAGAGTCACGTACTGGTCTCGCCCGGACTGGTAGCTGCGGAACATGTACAGATCGGTGCCATCGAGCTGTGGCTGCGTGGCGATGAATGGAGCTTCGCGGTGGCTGGAGGCCTGCGCCAGCGGTGCGACCGGGAGGCTTGCCATGGCCGCCATGGCCAGGAACAGAAGCTTACGTGAACCCCGTGATGCGGGTAGGGCAGCCGACATGTTTTCTCCAATGCGTTGAATGAGTGCGCGCTGTTGCAACGGATCGCTTGTACATCCGCGGCTCGCGCGAGACGATTGACGCAGTTAACATGCCATACCCGTCCACGCAGCGCTCACACTGGTTCCGTACAGTGATCCCCTGCATGCAGATCGGTCGGCTACTAACGGTGTGTACGGCAGCGCACGGAATGCATTACAGGCAGTCGAGAAACAATGTGCATGATAATTATACGTAGGGGGACCGTGGTTCATCCTCCCGCGGGGCATCGAACGCCGCCCGAAGAACAGCGGAGAGTGCAATGGCTTCTTTCCAACATGGTCGTACCAGCAAGCTTCTTGCCACGCTAGACGAGTCGACGCTGGAGCGAGTGCTCGGGAGCGTTGAGGAAGTTACCTTGGCTCCGGCCGCTCGTCTCGCTTCATACGGTCAAGTCAGTCAGGCCCTCTACTTTCCCGTGGACAGCGTCGTTGCGCTGGGGCACACGGATTCCAGGCAGAGGACCGCGGCTGTTGCCCTGGTGGGTCCAGAAAGCGTGGCAGGATCGGATGTGCTGCTCGCTAGCGATATCAGCGTCCACGAAGTGACGGTCATCGTAGGAGGACGCGCTCTACGCGTCGCACGGGGCGAGGCCGAGGGATTTCTGAGCCACGGCGGAGCCTTTCAGCGCCTCATGCTGCGCTCGGCCCACGCGGTGCTCACCCAGATCTCCTTCACGGCGGTTTGCGAGCGAATTCACTCGATCGAGCAACGCCTCACCCGGTGGCTTTTGCTCATCGATGATCGGGTTGCGCCGCGCCCCATATCGCTGAGCCACGAGGTGCTCGCCAGCATCATGGGCGTGCGGCGCGAGGGTGTCACTGAGGCGGCCGGAAACCTGCAGCGGCAAAACCTCATTCACTATCGTCGCGGGGTGATCACGATTGTCAATCGCTCCGCACTCGAGCTTGGCGCCTGCGAATGCTATGCTGGCATAAAAACCGAGTACGATCGCCTGCTCCTTCAAGGTCGGTTCCGTGGTGATGCGTAGGCTGGTCCACGGCCGACGCACTCAAAGTTCAGGCCCTGAGTTATTGAGCCGACATTTTCATTTCCCACCGTTACGCGAGTGCCACACCATGAGTCTTCCCTCCTCCGGGCATCTCTATCGGAACTGATGGGCGTTGCCGGGATCGCCAGACGCTCGTTCGCCGTCTTCCTCCTTGTGCTGGCAGGAATATCTGCGTCCGCAGAGCAGCGCTTTATCACGTTGGCGTCAACGACGTCTACCGAGCAATCGGGTCTCTTCCAGTACCTGCTTCCGATCTTCGAGAAACAGACAGGCATTCACGTACGCGTGGTCGCGCTCGGAACGGGACAGGCGCTGGACGTGGCGCGGCGTGGCGATGCGGATGCCGTGCTCGTGCATGCAAAACGCGCCGAGGAAGCGTTTGTGCGCGACGGCGAGGGTGTGAAGCGGTACCCGGTCATGTACAACGACTTCGTGCTGATCGGGCCGACGAGCGATCCTGCCCGCATCGGCGGAACGCGAGACGTGCTCGAGGCGTTGCGTAGGATAAGCGCGAGCGCGTCGCCGTTTGTGTCCCGTGGCGACCGCAGTGGGACCCATATCGCGGAGCTCGATCTGTGGAAAGCTGCCGGTGTCGACATCGGCACCCGCACGGGTAGCTGGTATCGGGATACGGGACAGGGCATGGGACCCGCGCTCAACACCGCATCGTCGATGGATGCGTATCTGCTCGCCGATCGCGCAACATGGCTGGCGTTCCGCAATCGGAGCCATCTTGCCGTGCTGGTGCAGGGCGACAAGCGGCTCGTCAATCAATATGGGGCGATCCTCGTCAATCCGGAGCGGCATCCGAACGTGAAGAAGGAGCTTGCACAGACCTTCATCGACTGGCTTGTGTCGCCGACCGGGCAGCAGGCCATCGCCGACTACAGGATCAATGGCGACCAGCTGTTCTACCCGAATGCCAAGGAGCCCGGCGCCTGAGGCAAAACATTCCAGGCGACACGGGCTGCTTGACGAGTTCGAATGCGGCGAGGACCGCCGAGACATTTATTTAGCTTGGCCCTGCCGCGGGCGCTGCGAGGCTGATGCTGCGCGATGCGCAGTAGCTCTCGATCACATCCGGTGCGGCGGTCGGGTCAGCCAGCGCGACGTAGGTGTCGGGCCGAACGAGATACAGCGCATCGCGCGCAAACCCGGCAACACCGTGTCGGTCCTTCCAGGCAAACACGTGCAGAGGCACCTGATGCCCGGCGCACCATGCGCTGAGTTGCGCGCTCGCAGCGCCGTAAACGTGCACCTGCCACGCCATGGAATGCAGCGGCACGAAGTTGTCGCTTTCGCCGCCGCCCCATGGCAGCCGGTCGCCGCCGTGCACCCCGCCGGCCGACCCGGCGCTCAGCGTCGAGCCGCGGTAGTTGACCGCGATCTGCGATACGGTTCGGAAGAGTTTCTCCTGTACCCACGCAATTGACAGCGCTTGCGGCGCGAGCAGGGGTACGACTCGCGTGCGAATGAACGCGGCGAGGCCCCCCTCGGCGGTGGCCAAGCTGAACACACGGTCGGTCGTCGCTACGAGCTTTCGTGCGAAAGCCATGCGTTCAAGGGGGTAACTGTCGAGGAGAGCGTCCCTGGCTTGACCGTGCACCACTGCGGCCAGCTTCCATGCGAGGTTGATGGCATCGCCGATCCCGGTGTTCATTCCCTGGCCGCCCGCAGGACTATGAATGTGGGCCGCGTCGCCGGCCAGCAGGGCGCGACCGCGGCGAAAGTGTTCGGCAACGCGATGATGCACGTGGTAGGTGGAGAACCAGTTCACGTGACGCATCCCGAGCTTGAGATGCTCGATCGCGCGTGTGCTGACATCGCCGAACTGGAGAGTGTCGGCGCGTGCGGCGCGCTCGTCGCGCACCGTACCGATCAATCGCGCGCGGTTCGTCCCGGCAAGAGGAAAGACGGCGAGAAAATCAGCTTCATCGAGATCGATATGCAACTCGCCATCCATCGCGGGGCCGGTGGCTTCGACATCCGCTACATAGAAGACCTGACGATAAGTGCCACCGGGAAAACCTGCGGCGATCGTCTTGCGCACGACGGAGTGTGCGCCATCGCAGCCGACGATGTAGTCCGCCCGGCATGGCGTCTCTTTCCCATCGGCGGCGCGCAGGTCCGCCGAGATCGAGTCACCCTCTTCCCTGAATGCAATGAGCTCCGTCGCACGCATCACTTCGACGCCCAGACCACGCAGACGCTCGGTGAGGAGCTGCTCGTGCTCGTCCTGAGGGAAGATGTGGAGGAAGGGATATGGCGTGAGGCCGGCACCGATCCTCTCGAACGGCATTCGGGCGGCGCGCTTTCGTTTCACCCACAGATTGACGGCGGGAACCTCGTGGCCTCGCTCGACTACGACACTGGCGAGATCGAGCTGCCTGTACAGCTCGAGCGTGCGTGCCTGCACCGCGAGCGCGCGCGAAGTCGTGCCGGGCCGGTCCGCGCGATCGATGATGCGAACCCGCACGCCGAGCCGCGTGAGCCACAGCGCGAGCACGAGCCCGGTGGGGCCCGCACCCACGATCAGCACCTGGTCGTTCATGAACATTCACGCACCGTTTGCAGGGCCTCCAATGTACATGGTGCGATATGCTGACTGATCCGCGGTAGCCACCAGCCTCGGTGATCCTCATGCGCAACCTGACCACGCCCACCGCAAGCGGTGCAGCAAGCCCGTCGGAGATGTCCTCCGGCCGTTGGCGCGATGTGCTCGCAAAGACCACCCGCGCGATGATCGGGCAGGAAATGTCGATGGCCGCGGCGGCGATCTCGTTCTACGCGGTATGGGCATTCTTCCCGGCTCTCGTGGTGCTCGTCATGCTGTCGGCGCTGCTCGTGGGCAACATGCCCGTGCTCTGGCTGCTTTCCGAAATGAGCCTCGAGCTTCCAGAGAGTTTCAACGTTGTCCTGATATCGCAACTCAATGCCATCGCGCGGCAGTCGCGAGCCTTTTCGATCACCACGATTTTCACGTCGCTCGTGTTCTCTGCCTGGAGTGGCATGCGCGGCGTGCGGGCGCTCATATCGGCCCTCAATGGTGTGTACCGCGAGGATGAGCAGCGAAGCTTCTGGCAACGTCAGGCGGTGGCGCTCGGGCTGTGCACCCTCGGTGGCGCGTTCATTCTGTTCGCGCTGACCCTCATCATCGGATTCGGTGATCGGGAGGCCCGGCTCGCCGCAGGTAGTGGCCTGCTCGGCACCCTGCGTTGGCCGCTTCTCAGCGTGGCCCTCATGTTGACCCTGTCGGCGATCTACCGCCACGGTCCCTGCCGCAAGACACCGCAGTGGCGGTGGGTCACCTGGGGGGCGACCGCGAGCGCCGTGCTATGGCTTGCCGGATCGCTCGTGCTGTCGTACTGGGTCGCGCACTACCAGGTGCTGAAGCCGTTGCTCGGATCGCTCACGTCGGTCGTGCTCTTTCTCTTCTGGTGCTATCTGACCGTGCTCACGATTCTGCTGGGAGCCCACATCAATGCGGAGCTCGAGCGGCACACGGTCGTGGATACGACCTCTGCCGGAGCGGATGGCAGATCGCCGCGCGCTTAAAGCTGCCCCTGTCCTGACTTGCACCGCACAGCGCAGTCGCGGGGCGGCGCCGCGTCCTTGCGGGCGGAACGTCCAATGCCCAAGGCATGGCTGAGACGCGTGGCACGTCGTTTGCACATTACGGACGTCCTATCCTTCAGCAACGACAAATGCCTGAACCAGAACAAAATCACCGCCGGCGATACCTCGCTTCGCGCGTTCGCGGTGACCGGGGCGCGTCACAATGGCCGCGTTAGGGCAACCTCTGCCGGTGCAGCGCCCCGTCGATATCGAGCGACCGTTTTCCGCTGCGTGGCCCCATATCGTGGCGGCCGATCGGGGCGAATCCCTAGGCAGCTCCACGCAGCGAACGCTGGCGGCACGCCAGGCGTTGCGGATGCAACGACACCGCGCGGCGGCAGCCTCCTCGCTCCTGGCGCTCCTCGTTTTTCTTGCGTCGTGGCTGCTCGGCATTCTCAGTACGTCCTGGTTCCTCACCATCGCCGCCCTGTTGCTTGGCGCGATCGGCACGTTCAACTGGCTGTTCCGCTCGAACCTCAATCTGCGGTTTTCGGATCCGAGCCTCACCGTCGCACAGATGACAACGGCCACCGTGGTCGTGTGCATGGCGATGTTTGCCGCGGAGGCGGGACGCGGCGCCTTCATGATCCTGCTGGTGATGGTTTTCCTGTTCGGAGTGTTCCGCCTCAGCAGGAGGGCCATGGTTCAGTACGCCGTCTTCGTGCAGCTCGCGTTCGGCGTCGTCATGGCGTGTTTGTATGTGTTGAGGCCGGAGACGCTCGACGTGCGGGTTGCGGTCCTTTCATGGCTCACCGTCGCGGCCACCCTGCCGTGGTTCGCCGTCATGGCCACGGCCATCGCGGGCTTGCGCGGTGAGCTCGTGGCCATCAACGAGGAGCAGCAGCGCACGCTGGACGCGCTGCACGCAAGCGCGTTCGACCTCGAGGAAGCGCAACGCATCGCGCACGTCGGTAGCTGGGTCGTGGACTATGTCACCGGCCGCAAGGGGTGGTCGCCGGAAATGTATCGGATGTTCGGCCTCGAGCCCGGTGCACCGCCGCCCACGGGCCGAGCAATTCTGCAGCTTGTTCACGAGGAAGACCGCGATCACTACCTTCAGGTCGTTCAGACGGCGCTCGCCAAGCCTGAGGGCTTCGACACTCAGTTCCGCATCGTGGCAGCCGATGGTTCAACCCGCTGGGTGCATGCAGTCGGCGTGCCGGTGTTCGACGCGCAAGGGGCACCGGTCGTCGTGCGCGGCACGCTGCTCGACATTACGTCGCAAAAGGAACATGAGCGCGCGCTCACCATCGCGCACCGGGATCTCGCAGCCACCGAGGCCACGCTGGTGGACGCTATCGAAAGCCTTCCCGACGCGCTCGCAATATTTGACGCCGACGATCGCCTCGTGCTGTGCAACAGTAGCTACGCCCGGGCATTCACGCGCTTCGACCAGTTCTCGGACATTGCCGGATTGACCTTCGAGGAATTGGTGCGCGCATCGGTGGACAAGGGCGAGGTGATCGAGCACCCGTACAAGGATGACGTCGAGGGCTGGATCGCGCATCGCGTGCGACAGCATCAAAACCCGCCCAATGCTCCGCGAGAGCTTCAGCTGGGAGACGGTCGCTGGCTGCAGATCCTGGAGCGTCGCACGGCCGCGGGCGGACTCGTCGGCGTCCGGCGCGACGTGACCGAGCGGAAACAGCTCGAGCAACGACAGCAGATGCAACATTCGGTGACCTCGATCCTGGCGGAAGTCGAGTCCCTCGAGGAAGCCATGCCTCGCATCATCGAAGCCGTTTGCGGGACCATGGGCTGGGATTGCGGCGCACGCTGGCAGTGGGACTCCGAAACCGGTGCCCTCCATTGCGCCGAGACGTGGGGCATCGAGAGCGAAGCGGTCAAGACGTTCCTGCGCTTGTCAGGTGAGCAGTCGTTTGCCCCTGAATCACGCGGGCTCATCCGCCGCGCGTGGGCGACCGCCGAAGGGACGTGGATCGCCAACGTCACGTCCGAGCCCGGATTCATGCGTGCGCCGATCGCCGCGGCCGCGGGCTTGTGCAGCGCGTTCGCGTTTCCGATCAGGGTTGGCGAAGAGCCCTGCGGCGTGCTCGAGTTCTACAGCCGCCGCCGTCGCACGGCCGACGACGCGCTGCTCGCCATCACACAGTCGGTGGGGCTGCAGATCGGCCAGTTCGTGGCCCGCGTCGCCGCCCAGGACCGTGTGCGTGCGCTCGCGCACTTCGATCCGCTCACCGGGTTGCCCAACCGGCATTTCTTCCAGCAGTTGCTGGATGAAGCCATCAAGACGGCGCGCGAGCGCTCGACCGGGCTCGCCTTGCTGTATCTCGATCTCGACGGCTTCAAGGAGATCAACGACCGGTATGGTCATGACGCAGGTGACCATCTGCTCGTATCGTTCGCGCTCCGCCTGCGTGAAACGTTGCGCGCGACGGATGCCGTGGCGCGAGGCCATGCATCGGCAGCACGCATCGGTGGCGACGAGTTCATCGTGCTGATCGAAGGCATCGACAGCCGCGAAGTCATCCTGTCGATTGCGCAGCGGTTGCTCGCCATGGTGGCCAAGCCCTTCGATCTGGCAGGCCCGTGCCCGAGCGTCACCGCCAGCATCGGCATCAGCAATTATCCAACCGATGCGGGCGACGCGGAATCCTTGATGAAGATCGCCGATGGGGCGATGTACCGGGCCAAGGCAACCGGAAAGAACCGGGCAGCATTCGCCGAATCGCACTCGAGCGACACGACGATTCCGGAGGATGCGCCCAGTCCGGCATGACTTCGCACTAGGCGGCCCAGTCGAGGATGACCTTGCCGCTCTTGCCCGAAAGCATCGTCGCGAACCCCTGCTCGAACTGTTCGACGGCAAAGTGGTGGGTAATCATGGGCGAGAGATCGAGACCGCTCTGCAGCATGGCCACCATCTTGTACCAGGTCTCGAACATTTCCCGCCCATAGATGCCGCGGATCTCCAGGCCCTTGAAGATCACATGATTCCAGTCGATCGCCATGTTCGGCGGTGGAATGCCAAGCAGCGCCACCTTGCCGCCGTGGTTCATGTGCTCGAGCATCTGGGTGAATGCCTGCGGTGCTCCTGACATCTCCATGCCGACGTCGAACCCTTCTGTCATGTGCAGGCTCGCCATGACATCGCGCAGGCTTTCTCGGCCGATGTTCACCGCGCGGGTTGCGCCCATGGTCGAGGCGAGACTCAGCCGATAGTCGTTCACGTCCGTGATCACAACATGGCGAGCACCCACGTGGCGGGCAATCGCCGCGGCCATGACGCCGATGGGACCTGCACCCGTGATCAACACGTCTTCTCCGACGAGATTGAACGCCAGTGCGGTGTGCGTCGCGTTACCGAATGGATCGAAGATGGCAGCGATGTCGTCCGCAATGTCGTCGGGGATCTTGAACGCGTTGAACGCGGGGATGACCAGAAACTCGGCGAAGGCGCCTTCGCGATTGACGCCGACACCCACGGTGTTGCGGCACAGGTGTCGTCGCCCGGCGCGACAGTTGCGACAGAAGCCGCACGTGATGTGACCCTCACCCGACACCCGGTCACCGAGCGCAAAGCCACGGACTTCGGCCCCCATCTGCACGATCTCACCGACGTATTCGTGCCCGACATGCATCGGTATGGGAATAGTTTTTTGCGCCCATTCGTCCCAGTTCCAGATGTGAATGTCAGTCCCGCAGATGGCGGTCTTGCGGATGCGGATCATCACGTCGTTGTGGCCCACCTCCGGTTTCTTGACGCGGGTGAGCGTGAGGCCGGGTCCGGGCTCGAGCTTCGCAAGTGCTTTCATGGTGTCGTCCGATGGAGTTTCAGCGAATCGCGCCCAACGAGCGGCCGACTTTGGCGAAGGCGGCCGTGGCGCGCTCGATGTCGGCGGCGGTGTGCGCGGCGCTCATCTGCGTGCGGATGCGCGCGCGGCCCTTCGGCACCACCGGATACGAGAATCCGATGACGTAAATGCCTTCTGCGAGCAGCGCATCGGCCATGCGCGTGGCCATGGCCGCGTCGCCGAGCACGACCGGCACGATCGGATGCTGGCCGGGCACGAGATCGAACCCCAAACCGGCCATCTCACGGCGAAACTGCTCGGCATTGGCGCGCACCTGACGCCGCAACCTCACACCCTCGTCGCTGGCCAGGAGGTCGAGCACGGTGAGGGAGGCTGCGGCGATACAGGGGGCAAGGGAGTTCGAGAAGAGATACGGTCGCGAGCGCTGGCGCAGGAGCTCGGCGACTTCCCTGCGCGCTGCGGTATAGCCGCCGGACGCGCCGCCCATCGCCTTGCCGAGCGTACCCGTGAGGATATCGACGCGCCCGGCGACTCCGCACAGCTCAGGCGTTCCGCCGCCGTGCTCGCCCACGAACCCTACGCCATGTGAATCGTCGACCAGGGTGAGCGCATCGTATCGATCGGCCAGATCGCAGATGGCAGCCAGATTGGCCACGATGCCATCCATCGAGAAGACGCCATCGGTCGCGATCAGCTTGAAGCGCGCTCCCGCATCGCTCGCTTCCTCGAGTTTGGCCGCGAGATCCGCCATGTCGTTGTTGCGGTAGCGGTAACGCCGCGCCTTGCACAGCCGGATGCCGTCGACGATGCTTGCGTGATTGAGCTCATCGCTGATCACCGCGTCGTCTTCCGTCAGCAGGGTTTCGAAGAGCCCGCCATTGGCATCGAAGCAACTCGAGTACAGAACGCAATCGTCCGCACCCAGAAACTTCGACAACGTGGCCTCGAGCAGCTTGTGCACATCTTGCGTGCCGCAGATGAAGCGCACCGAAGCCGTGCCGTATCCGAACCGTTCGAGCCCTTCCTTGGCCGCCGCGACGATGCGCGGGTCGTCGGCAAGGCCGAGGTAATCGTTGGCGCAGAAATTGAGCACCCGCGTTCCGTCGGCAAGGCTGATCGCAGGAGCCTGCGGGCTCGCGATCACCCGCTCGGTCTTGTAGAAACCGTCCGCGCGGATTTGCGACAGAAGCTCGCGCAGGTGAGTGCGATAGTGCTCGCGCATCATTGCGCCTCTCGTGACAGATGACCTGCGTATCTTAGACCTGCCGTGCGCAGCCACTGACCGTCGTCAGTCGATCCGGCCTTCTTCCACCGCATGGCAGGCAACGAGGGACGCCTCATGCTGCGCGAGCTGCGGACGCTCCACACGGCAGCGGTCATTGGCGTGCGGACAGCGCGGATTGAACGCGCACCCGGTCGGTGGATCGATCGGGTTCGGTACCTCGCCTCGAACCGGCACGCGCTCGCGGCCGGTCAGGCCGAGGTCGGGAATCGTTTCGAGCAGGAGTCGCGTATAGGGATGGCGGGGTCGTGCGAACAGCGTCTCGCCGTCGGCCATTTCGGCGAGACGGCCGAGATACATGACGCCGACGCGGTCAGACATGTGGCGCACCACGGCGAGGTTATGAGAGATGAAGAGATACGTCAGCCCGAGACGGTCCTGCAGATCCTTCATGAGGTTCAGGATCTGCGCCTGAACCGATACGTCGAGCGCCGACGTGGGCTCGTCACAGATCAGGAACTCCGGCGTGCTCGCGAGGGCTCGCGCAATCGATATGCGCTGGCGCTGCCCGCCGGAGAATTCGTGCGGGTACTTGGCGCCGTCGAGGTGCGAGAGCCCGACCTGCGCGAGAAGCTCGTGAGCCCGTTCGCGGATGGCGCGTGACCCGATGATCAGTTGATTGACCCGGATAGGCTCGGCGACGATGTCGAACACACGCCAGCGCGGATTGAGGCTCGCGTAAGGATCCTGGAAGATGATCTGCATGCGCCGGCGCAAGAGCCGTGCGCGGGCCGAGCCGCCGCCGTCGGCAATGTCGTGCCCGTCGAACTCGATGCTCCCGCGCGTCGGGCGGTAGAGGCCGATGACCAGACGGGCGACGGTCGATTTCCCGCAGCCTGACTCCCCGACGAGGCTCAGCGTCTGTCCCCGTGCAATGTCGAAATCGACGCCGTCGACCGCGCGCAGGGTGCGTCGCGGCTCGCGCGCGAGTACTCGCTCGAGCCATGGAGCCGAGGCGTCGAAGTACCGGGCGAGACCGCGCACCCGAACCAGCGGTGCAGCAACCGCGGCCTGTGTCATGCGCTCGTCGCCGCGCTGCTGATGAGGGAGATCGGCGTCGTCGAATAGCGCCAGCATGCTGCCATCGATCCATTCGCCGGCAGGAGCTCCGGTCGCTCCGCATGGCACCGGTCGAACACGTACTCGCAGCGCGGATTGAAAGGACACCCCGGCGGGATGTGAGCGAGACGCGGCATGCTGCCGTCGATCTGCTTCAGGCGTGTAGCCTTGCTTCGGATCGTCGGAATTGATGCCATGAGCCCCGCGGTATAAGGGTGCCGAGGCTGCTGCACGACCTCTCGCAACGCGCCAACCTCCACCAGGCGCCCCGCGTACATCACGGCGACGCGGTCGGCGGTCTCGGCAATGACGCCCATGTCGTGAGTGATCAACATGACAGCGGTGCCGTGCTCGCGACACAAACGCTTGATGAGCGCGATGATCTGGGCCTGGATTGACACGTCGAGCGCCGTCGTTGGCTCGTCGGCGATCACGAGGCGCGGATTGGCGCACAGCGCAAGCGCAATCACAACGCGCTGGCGCATCCCTCCCGAGAACTGGTGCGGGTAATGCGTGATGCGCTGCTCGGGCGAGGGGATGCCGACTTCGCGCAGCAGGTCGAGAGCCCGTGCGCGCGCGGCAGCGGCCGACATCGAGGCATGTGTGCGAATCGTCTCCACCAGCTGGTGGCCGATCGTGTAGAGCGGGTTGAGGCTCGTGAGGGGATCCTGAAAGATGGTCCCGATGCGGCGACCGCGCACCTGCCTCATCCTGTCCGGTGGCAAGTCGTCGATACGCTCGCCTTCGAACAGGATGCGCCCGCCGGCGATGCGACCGGGCGGCTCGAGGAGACCGATCACGGCGGCTCCGGTGATCGATTTTCCAGCACCGGATTCGCCGACGACGCCCAGCACTTCGCCCGAGGCAATGTCGAACGACATATCGTCGATGGCGGTGAGAATGCCGCGACGGGTGGGAATCTCCACCCGCAGATGCTCGACCCGCAACAGCGGAGCAGGAGGCTCGAGGCTCATCAGCGGAGCTTCGGGTTGAGCGCGTCACGCAGCCAGTCGCCCAGGATGTTGACCGCGAGGACGAGGACGACGAGGAGGAGCCCGGGAAAGATGGTGATCCACCATTCGCCCGAAAAAAGGAACTCGTTTCCCACCCGGATCAGCGTGCCGAGCGATGGCATCGTGGGTGGCACGCCGACCCCGAGAAACGAAAGCGTTGCCTCGGTGATGATCGCGACCGCGAGCGTGATCGTCGCAATCACGAGCACGGGCCCGAGCACGTTGGGCAGCACGTGTCGCAGCATGATCGCAAGCGGCGCCCGACCGATCACGCGAGCGGCGAGCACGTAGTCCTTGTTCCTTTCCACCAGCGTCGAGCCCCGCACCGTGCGAGCGAAATGCACCCAGTACGAGAGTCCGATGGAAAGGATCAGCACGTACGGCGCTACGCGGTCCTGCATGTCGGGCCGAACCACGCCGCGTGCGACACCGTCGATCAGGAGCGCGACGAGAATGGCGGGAAAGCTCAATTGCACTTCGGCAATGCGCATCAGCACCGCGTCCACGATGCCTCCGAAATAGCCGGCGACAAGACCGAGCGCAATGCCCAGGACCGCGGCAAACAGCATCGAGCAGAACCCCACGGCGAGCGATAGTCGAGAGCCGTACAGCATTGCCGAAAGCATGTCGCGGCCGAGATTGTCGGTGCCCAGAGGATACGACCAGCTGCCGCCGGTGATCCACGCCGGCGGATTGCGTGCGTCGAGCACGCTGACCGTCGCGAGGTCGTACGGATCATGCGGTGCGATCCAGGGCGCAAAGGCCGCGCAGCAGAGAATCAGCGCCGTCGCGACAGCACTTGCGACAGCGAGCGGCGAGTGCCGGAAGCTGTACGCAAGATCGCTGTCCCACACTCGCGCCGTCGCGCTGCGCCATCGCGCAGCATGGACCTCTCCGCTCGCAAGGCCATCAGGCACCAAC
>JALYXY010000228.1 GCA_030946875.1 Pseudomonadota bacterium
GCAGTGTGCTGGCGACCCCTGGCGGCACATGGGATATCAACACGAGCGGCAATTCAGGATTGTCGACGGCAGGCTCGGGCGACGTGCTCTCGGGATTCGTCGGTGCCCTGCTGTCGCAGCACCTCTCGCCACGCGACGCGCTGCGTTACGCGGTGGTATTGCACGGGGCAGCCGCGGACGCCCTCGTGGGTCGCGGCGAAGGACCGGTCGGCCTCGCCGCCTCGGCCCTGCCCGATGCCGCGCGCGACCTCATCAACCAGGCAGCGCGCAAGCTCGCTCAGGGGCGCTGACCCGCTGATCGCACATGAGGCGATTCGCGGTCCCGAGGCATCGACTCAAGGGATCAGGATCGTGGCCCCTGTGGTGCCCCGCGACTCCAGTGCCCGATGCGCCTGCGCGGCGTCCGCCAGCGGGAACATCTGGCGCGGCTCGCTGCGCACCTTGCCTTCACGCACGAGGCCGAACATTTCGTCCGCCATTGCGGCGAGATCGGCGCGTTTCGCGGCGTACGTGAAGAGTGTCGGTCGCGTCACGTACAACGATCCCTTCGGCGCGAGCAACCCGATGTCGAACGCGGCAATCGGGCCCGATGCACTGCCGAAGCTCACGAAGAGGCCCCGCGGCTGCAGACAGTCGAGCGAGGCCGGGAAGGTGTCACGTCCGATCGAGTCATACACGACGGGAACACCTTTTCCGCCGGTGATCTCCTTCACCCGCTCGACGAAATTCTCGCGGGTGTAAACGATGGTATGCGTGCAGCCATGCTCGCGAGCCAGAGCAGCCTTGTCGTCGGAACCGACGGTGCCGATCATCGTGACGCCCAGTGCGCGCGCCCACTGGCAGGCAATGAGCCCCACCCCACCGGCTGCCGCGTGAAACAGGATGGTCTCTCCTGCCTTCACGCGATACGTCTGCCGCAGGAGGTACTGCACCGTGAGGCCCTTGAGCATCAGCGTTGCGGCGACGTTGTCGCTCACGCCATCGGGAATTTTCACCAGCCGGTCGGCGGGCAATATCCGCTCCGTGCTGTAAGCGCCAATGGGTCCGCCGCTGTAGGCGACGCGATCACCAGGTTTCACCCAGTCGACGTTCTGACCCACCGCCAGCACGATGCCCGCACCCTCCTGCCCGATCGGGCTCGGCAGCGGAAGCTTGTAGAGGCCGCTGCGGTGATACGTGTCGATGTAGTTGACCCCGACCGCGGTGTGTCGCACGCGCGCTTCGCCCGGCCCGGGTTCCCCCACGCTCACCTCTTCGTAACGCAGCACCTCGGGTCCGCCGACTTCGTGAATTCGAACTGCATGGGGCATGGTGGTCTCCTGTATCAGACGAGTGCGCGAAACGAGGCTATTCCGAGAAACGTGAGCAGAAGCGATCCGGCGAGATGCGCGAGAGCGAGGCCCGCCGCAGCGGCATATTGTCCCCGCAACAGGAGCTGTGTCACTTCACCGGAGAACGTCGAGAACGTGGTGAGCCCGCCGAGAAAGCCGGTGATGACGAAGAGCCTCGCCTCGGGCGCGAGCTCGTCGCGCGTCGCGAAGAACGCGATCGCAATGCCCACGAGATAGCCGCCTGCGAGGTTGGCGATCAGCGTACCCAGGGGAAACTGCGGTGCGCGATGATTGAGCGCGATCGCGAGGCCCCACCGGCACCACGCACCGACTGCGGCGCCCACGCCCACGGCAACGAATCCCCAGCCCGCCACCATGTTCACCTCGCGATCGCGGACATGTGCCGCCGTCAGCGGATGAACATGTCGACAAAGCCGGCACCAAGCCCTACGCTCTCGTAGTGCGCGCGGCACATGTCGATCTTCGTCCAGACGTCCTCGTATGCAGTCACGGCGTCATCGGCGTCCAGGTAGATCATCGCGCCACTGATGTTGAAGAAGGTGATCATCTCCGCACAATCGTCGGGAACGACGAGCGTGTGCACCTCGCCCGGGGGCTCGTAGACGAAGCTTCCCTCTTCGGCAATCCAGTCGTGCTCGAGATAACGCCAGCGCCCCTTGAGCACATAGCCCACGACCAGCATCGGGTGACGGTGCCGCGACAGGATCCCTGCGCGGCGCACGCGCAGCAGGTTGCACCAGCCGCCACTCACGGTGTTGAGGAGAAGCGGACGAAACCAGACGCCCGGCGACTGCGGCACCCACACCCGCTCGTCATCGGGCACTGCGGCGAGGGCGAGCTCCGGCTGAATGTGCATCAGGTCGTCGCTGGTGATGTGGTGCGGGCGAGAAGGCGCGGCAGGCAACGCCGCCTCGCCTGGCGGAGGCGTTGCATGTTCGTCGGCTCAGCTTGCGAGGTAACCACCATCGACCGGCAGTATGACACCCGTAATGAAGGCCGCCGCAGGCGAGCACAGGAACAGGGCCGCACCGGCCACATCCCGTGGCTCGCCCCATCGTTGCAGCGGCGTACGGGCGAGAATGGCCGCGCTGCGTGCAACGTCGTCCTGCAACGGCTTCGTGAGCGATGTCGCGATCCAGCCCGGCGCGATCGCATTGACGCGGATGTTGTCGTCGGCATAGGCGATGGCAAGCGATTTCGTGAGCTGCGCCACGCCGCCCTTGCTCGCGCTGTAACCCGGCACTGCACCGCCGCCGAAAAAGGACAGCATGGATGCAGTATTCACAATGCTGCCGCCGCGTACCTTGAGCAACCCGCGGGCCGCGGAGCAGACCCTCATCGTTCCGGTGAGGTTGATGTCGAGGACCTCGGCGAACACGCCCGGATCATGCTCAGTGCCGCGGCGAATGACACCGGCGCAATTCACGAGCGCATCGAGGCGCGTGAGCTGCCCGCACAGTGCGCTGATCGCGCGCTCGTCACGGATGTCGAGCACCTCGACGGCGCGGTCCGGACGATCGGTTGCGCGCGCTTGAGCGACCTCCTCGTGCGTGGCGCCCGTCACGGTCACCTTCGCGCCACAGGCCAGGAATGCATGCGCGATGGCGGCACCGATCCCGCTCGTGCCTCCCACCACCAGGGCAACATGGCCTGCGAAGAGATCCGGGTGAAAGGTCGGTGGATGCATCAGGCGCGCTCGAGCAGCGCGCGCACCGCAGCGTCGTCGGGTAGCGGCGCAACCGCGCCAAAGCCCAGGGTCGCAAGTGCTGCTGCCGCATTGGCGTAGCGCCCGGCGCTGAACGCATCGTCGTGCGCGAGGATGCGAACGCAGAACGCGCCATCGAAGCAATCGCCTGCGCCCGTGGCATCGATCGCCGCGACCTTGTGGGCGGGTACCTGAACTCGCTCCCTGGCATCGGATATCCACACGCCATCAGTGCCGCACTTGAGTGCCACGATGGAGGGGCCATGGTCGTGCGCCCAGTCGAGGATCTCGTCCGGGTTTTCTCTGCCGCTCAAGGTTCGGGCCTCGTCGAGACTTGGCAGGAAGACGTTGCACGAGCGCATGGCTTCACGCGTGACCGCACGCGCCCGCGCCAGCGGCCACAGCTTGAGTCGCAGGTTGGGATCGAAGGAGACAAGCGTCCGCGCATCGCGCGCGATGGCGATGGCTCCCAGGACTGCGTCGCACGCAGAGGGGCTGATCGCGGCGCTGATTCCCGACACGTGCAGAAGGCGCGCTCCTTCGATCTGCTCGCGCGACACGCTTGCGGGGGTCATCCTCGAGGCTGCAGATCCCGCGCGCATGTAGGAAAACTCGTGTCCCTGCGCCCCATGCGTGACGAAGTACATGCCGGTCGGTGCGCTCGGATCCATCGCAACCTGCGCGGTATCGACGTGTTCACGACGCCAAAGGTCCAGCAGCAAACGACCGAAGGTATCGTCACCCACCCGAGTCGCATAGGCCACGCGCAAAGGCTTCGGGAGCGAGCGCCCGAGGCGTGCCGCGGCAATCGCCATGTTGGACGTATCCCCTCCATACCCGCGGAGGTACGTATCACCCGTCGCACTGCGCGCGGCATTGAGCTCGATCATCGCTTCGCCGAGCGCGACGATATCGACCGTGCGATCAGCGGCGTCCATGAATTCGGTCGGGCGATGGGGCGTCACCACGGCGACATCATTGATTGTGCGGATCAGCGCTGTGGCAGCGAGCGGATGGTTTCCGCGAACGCCACCGCGATGGCGCGAACCTCATCCGGCGCGGCTCCCGGCTGATACAGGTTCGATCCGGTGCCGAAGCCGTTCGCTCCCGCCTGCCACCATCCCATCAGATTGTCAGGACGCATGCCGCCCACCGGAAACACCAGTGTGGCTTTCGGCAACACGGCGCGCCACGCCTTGAGCACGGCGGGCGTCAGCTGCTCGGCGGGGAACATCTTGAGCCCGTCCGCACCGGCGTCGAGCGCCGCGAACGCTTCGGTGGGCGTGGCCACCCCAGGCACGCAAACAAGGCCCTGGCGTTTGGCTTCCGCAATGAGGCGGGGGTTGCCGTGCGGCGTCACGATCAGCTTGCCGCCCGCGCCGGCCACGCGCGCAATGTCCTCCAGCCTGAGCACCGTGCCTGCGCCGACGAGGCACTGCGGATAGCGGGTGGCGAGTCGCCCTATGGAGTCGAGGGGCTGAGGCGAATTGAGCGGCACCTCGAGAATGCGAAAGCCTTCGCCGACCAGCGCATCGCCGATGGTATCGATCTCCGTTGGCGTGATGCCGCGCAACACGGCAATGAGGGGGAGCGGTGTGAGGAACGTGTCAAGAGAGGGTGTCATGGATGGGTTCGCAGTCGATGTTCGTGGAGGCAAGGGGGCCCGTTTGCTTCTCAGTGTGGTGGCTGCGGCACGAGCCCGGCGTGGACCGCGAGGCGCCACAAGCCTTGCGCAGCCACATGCTCCGGGGCCAGGTGCGCCTCCACGCCTGCCAGCGCCAGTGCGTACACGTAGCGCGCGCTGAGCGCCGCGCCGCCCGCCAGCCACACTGGCACGTCGCGCGTTGCGAGGCCGGACCATTGCATGCCGGCCGCCACTTCGGACCCGATCAGCACCCCCGACAGAAAGTCGGATGCGGCCGCCGGTGCGAGCTCATTGAAGAGGATCAGCGTGCGCGCAGCAAAAATCTTGTGCAGCACGTCGCCACCTACTGTCGACGCGAGCCCGTGACGCGCGCCCCGATCGAACGCGTCCGGATTGAAGGCGTCGTCCTGGTTCATGAGGCGTCCCAGGATCGAGTGCTCGCGCAGGACAGCGAAAACCTCGCCGGTCATGTAGGTTGCAAACGACTCGATCGTCGCGCCGCCATCAGGTCCACGACCGACATGCGTCCACTTGCTGTGCGTCCCCGGCTGCACGATGAGCGTATCTGCGGCGAGACCCTCGAGTAGCCCGACCACTTGCGTCTCCTCGCCGCGCATGACGTCCGGCACGCCCATGCTGTCGCGACACGAAAGTCCCGACACCACGACAATCTCGCCGTCAGGTGAGGGCGTCGTATCACGTGCGAGGTCTGCGACGGCAACCGGGCACTCGCGGTATGGCGCCTCGATCCAGCCTTGGCGGCTGCCGATCATTCCGCAGGCAATGCGCGGGACTTCATATGAGCGCCAGTCGCCCAGCAGCGATGACAACGCCTCCGCAAACGCTCCGTTCCTGACGTGCTGGATGCCGAGGCTCGCGTGCCGCTCGTCGAGCATGACGCCGTTCGAGTCGATCCGATACGCGCGTGCCGCCGTCGTGCCCCAGTCGATGCCGATCAGGGCGGTGTCGCTGGGCGGTTTCATTGCTGCTCTTCTGCCGCTGTCGATGCGACCGGCCCCGAGTCCAGCCACCGGTCCGCGGCCTGCGCATCGGTGGCGCGGGCGTCTACCCAGCGCGTCCCATCGGGTGTTTGCTCCTTCTTCCAGAACGGCGCGCGCGTCTTGAGGTAATCCATGATGAACTCGCAAGCTGCAAACGCCTCGCCGCGATGCGCACTCGTGACGGCCACCAGTACGATCTGATCGAGGGGCTTCAGCTCGCCGACCCGGTGAATCACCAGTGCGTCGAGAATGCTCCAGCGATGCTTGGCTTCGTCGACGATCGCCGCGAGTGCCTTTTCGGTCATCCCCGGGTAGTGCTCCAGCGTCAGTGTCGTGACCGACTTCGCATCGTTGAGGTCGCGCACGGTGCCGACGAAGATCGCGACCGCCCCGACCCGCGCGTCGGCACCCCGCAGCGCAAGCGTCTCCTGCGCGATGTCGAAGTCTTGGTTCTGCACCCGCACCGGCATGTCAGCCTCCGGTCACGGGCGGAAAGAAGGCCACCTCGTCGCCGGGCGCCACGGGCGACGCTGGATGCACAACGTCGTGGTTCACAGCCACACGAAGCACGCGACCGGACGCGAGCTCGCGCGCCCACGGACCGCCACGCGCGGCGAGCTCGCGCTGGAGCTCAGCGACGGTGGTCACGTGCGCGGGGAGGTCGTAGGACTCGCGGGAGGTGCCGAATGTCTCGCGAAGACGCGCGAGGTAGACAAGCTCGACGGTGCGGGGAGATTGCATTGGACATGCGACGCGCGGCGACGATTCGCCGGCAACGCAGTGTAACGCCGCGCCCTCGCGGGCGGGACTAGAACCGGAACTGCAATCCGAACGTGACCTGATCCGACTCGAGCGGGCTGCTGCCGATGTCGCCTGCGTAACGGCCGAACCGACCATACTCGAGACGCAGACCCAGCGCAGAGGTCACGCCATAGCGCACCCCTACGCCGTAGTTCATGCCATCGCGCACGCGGCGCGGATCGGTGGCGTTGATGGCAATCGCGCTTAGACTCGGCGCGATGTCGGTTTGCGCGTAGCCAAGTCGACCGTACAGGGCGAGGCTCCGATAGATGTTCCAGCTCGTGAACAGGTCGAGATTCCAGCTGCGGGATTGCACGTCGG
Organism: Pseudomonadota bacterium; assembly: GCA_030946875.1. Lineage (GTDB taxonomy): Bacteria > Pseudomonadota > Gammaproteobacteria > Burkholderiales > Casimicrobiaceae > CAIWHR01. The sequence continues at coordinate 6,826 of JALYXY010000228.1, forward strand.
CGAGGCCAAGGCTGGTACCGGTCGGCAAAACACCCAATCCACGCCGCCCGGTCTCGGGTCGTAAGGCGTACGAGTCGGACGAGTTGACCGATGCCTCGACGGCAACGTCATTGGAAAAGCGGTAGCCACCAAAGAGGAGTGCGCGGGAACTGGCGTCCTCGACCGCCGCCACGTTGAACCGACTGAGCGCGTTGGCCGGTATGCCGAGCGACATGCCACCGCGTTCGAGGCCCTGCTCGCGCAACGTCACCCCACCGTAAAAGCCTGAGGAGGGTCCGTCGGCCGCGCGGGCCGGCGCCCAGACGCAAAGGACAAGCGAGGAAACCGCGATAAACCGTTGAATCGACATGGGCCAGTGTTGACTTCGTAAAGGGTGACCGGACGATTGCACAGGACTTGTTGCTGGTATTAGGCAAAGTTACCGGCACATGGTTTCAAGTTACCCCCCGACCTTCGTGTCGTCAACGCACGACGGATGGACGGCGGCAAGTTTCACGACGAGTGTTGCGATCTCGTCGAAAGCATCGAGGCGGAACACCTGCCGCCCGCCCGCAGCGACATCGGCGAGGGTGTCGGGAAGATCAGTGGCGACGGCGCGTATCCACGGATCATCGTTCAACAACAGCGGCTTGCGGATTGAACTTCGCCAGATTTCCAGCTTTGGCAGCGCGGCATTCTTGAAGCCTTCGACCAGCGCAAAATCGCAAGGCGAGAGGTGGCCCAATGCATCGCGCCAGGTCGGCTCCGCCGCGCCCCGAAGCTCGTGCATCAGAGCCCAACGGGTCGATGAGGTGAGCAGCACCTCCGTGCAGCCCGCCTCGCGGTGCCGCCATGAATCTTTTCCCGGCTGATCGAGCTCGAAGCGATGATGAGCGTGCTTGACGAGTGACACGGTGAACCCGCGCGTGATCAGCCGTGGCACGAGCTGCTCGATGAGGGTCGTCTTGCCGCTGCCCGACCAACCCGCGAACCCGAAGACGCGCATGACCCTAGCGTCCCAGCACGGCAGCAATCACGACCACGACACCGAGCCCGAGATTGACCGCCACCAGATGCCGGACCGTGCTTGCGGCCCCGCCCGCGTCGGGCCAGCGGCTATCCGCGATCGCGGCCCGCAACTTGGGGTAGGTGCGCAGGCGCAGGTAGGCGAAGATGAGCATCATGACGACGCCGATCACGAGCATGACGTGCACCGGGACCGGAACTGCGGAGCCGATCTTCGCCATCAGATAACCGCCCGAGACCATAATCAGCACAATGGCTGACGTGACCGCGGCGAAGAAACGTTGCAGGATCGCACCGAGTAGCTTCAACCGTTGAGGCGGCTCGAGCGTTTCAGCCAAAGCGGGGCGCAGCGCGAAATGCGCGAACGCCATCCCTCCGACCCAGACGATGACGGCGAGCAAATGAACCACGAGCGCGAATCGAACCAACGCAAGTTCCTCCTCGGGCGCATTCTACCGGCGGGTTTGCGTCGCAGCGGGACCCGGCGCGAAACAGCGCCGGATGAACGCGCGCCCTCCGCGTTCGGCGATGCGCTAGGCGACATCATCTCGACCGTCCCGGTGTCAGACGCCCACGCGGTGGCGGAGCCTGCAGCGGCGGCCGAACGGCTTGCCCGCACTGCAGCGCACCGCGCGGCGCTGCTGTCGGGCACGCTCGCCTTGCCCCCAGGCCCCATTGGCATGCTGACGGTGATTCCGGACCTCTATCTCATCTGGAAGCTGCAGCGACAACTCGTGGCCGACATCTTCGCCCTGCACGGACGCACGGCCGAGCTCTCGCGCAGTCACATGGTGTATTGCCTCTTTCGCCACCTCGCGAGCCAGGTGGTGCGGGACGTCGCGGTGCGTGCGGCCGAGCGTGCAATCCTTGGCAGCGTCACAACGACTGCCGTGCAGAGCACCGCCACGAGCCTCGGCATGCACATCACGCGGCGGCTCGCCGGTGCCACGGCTGGCCGGTGGATTCCCCTCGCCGGCGCGGCGGCCGTCGGCGCGTATGCCTACTGGGACACGATGCAGGTCGCGAAGGCCGCGCACCGGGTGCTCACCGGCGCGGAGCCGGCTGCCGCGCTGGTCGATCTCAAGCCCGACGCGCTCGGCGGCTGAACCGCATGTGCGGACGCTACGAGCTGCATTCGCACCCAGCGGCCATCACGCTGGCGTTTGGTCTCCCGGACGTGCCCGACATTCAGTCGCGGTACAACATCGCGCCGATGAGCGAGGTGCCGGTCGTGCGCCTCAACGCGGACGCCATACGCGAGGTCGCAATGCTGCGATGGGGCCTCGTCCCTCGCTCGGCGAAGGACCCTTCGGTTGGAAGCAGGATGATCAACGCGCGCGGCGAGACGGCACGTGAGCGCTCGGCGTTCCGGCTACCCTACAGGTGGCATCGATGCCTCCTGCCCGCCAACGGTTTCTATGAATGGTTACACGTAGCCGACAACCCGCCACGCAAGCAGCCGCTGCACGTCACCATGCGGCATGGCGGTCTCTTCGGGCTTGCAGGCTTGTACGAGCGCTGGCTCGACCCCGAGGGTCACGTGCTCGACACATGCACGATCCTGACGACTTCATCCAACACCTTACTGCAACCGTATGGCGAGCGGATGCCGGTGATCGTTGCGCCGGAGGAATACGAGCGCTGGCTCGACCCGCACGTGCAAGATGTGCAGGATCTAGTCGTGCCGTACCCTGCCGAGCGCATGACCGTCCACCCCGTGTCGCCGCGCGTGAACGGGACCCGGAACGAAGGCCCTGAGTTGATCGAGCCCATCGTCCTGCACACGCAAGGCGACGAAGAGATCGCCTGTCCGAGAATTCCCGAGCAGGAATCGCTCTTCTGACGGCAGCGCGACGCAATCCAACTGCGCGGCCGTGACGCCGTGTCAGCGCGAAGTGTCGAGCTCCCGCAGAAACTCCACGACGTCAGCACGGTCGCCCGCGTCAGTGAAGTAGAACGGATGCGGAGCCGTCGGGCCGCGGCTCGGATTCAGCAGCGTGCTCAGATCGGGAACTGAATTGTCATGCAGGAAGTTCGGCTTGCGCGCCAGATCGAGCAGCAACGGCAATGCAGTTCCCCGGATCGATCCGCGGATGCTCGCGTTCACCACCGCCGCCTTGTCGTCGAAAATGCTCTCGGCGGTGTTCAGAATGGGATTCAGCGGCGGATCTCGCTCAGGCAGAAGAACCATCGGATTGTCGCCGGGAAAAATGGTCTTCATTGGGACGATGAACGCCGGCACCGGCTTACCCTGATCAACGTTATGGCACCCCGTGCAGTTCACTCGGAACAAGCCTCGACCACGCGCTCCAGAATCGGCGTTTGCCACCACGCCCTTGGGCGCCGGCAAGCTATTAAGGTAAGCATTCATGTCCAGCAACTTCTGATTGTCGACCCGAACGCCGAGAGGTGCATCCTCAGTTCCGGCAAGAGGGCTCGCCGCCGCCTTGACGAAGGGATAGCCGGTCACGCCGGTGGCAGCGAGCACAGCAATGAAGCTGTCTACGATTTCGTCGCCCGCGGCCTTGCCGCCAAGCTTTCTTACGAAGGCACGCCCGCCAGGGGTAGTGATGCCGGTGGGGTCGAGGAGCCCCGTGTACACGAGGTTACTGAAGTTATCCAGGCGGGCGATGGCGCCTTCGGTACCCCACGGCGCACCAAGATCCGTGCGGAACAGCGCCGCGTTGTGCATCGAGTCGCCATTACCATCGAACGTATCGTCAAAGGTGCCGATCGGGTAGAAAGCCGGATTGCTCAGGTATGCATCGACTTCGGCTTCAGTGGAGTCTTTTGTCAGACCCGTTGGGGCACGGCCAAGCGTTTTTCCACCATTTGCCTGCAGGGACAGTTGCAATAGCGGAAAGAAAGCGCGCGAGTTGGTGCCCATCGCGACGAGGGCCCCGAAATTTAGCGTGTGCGGCGCGCGACCATCCATACGTTTACCGATCGAGCCCCCGCCCGGCATGTTGAACACGGAAGCGTCGGTGATCGTATGGCACAACGCGCAGCTAGCCCCGGTTTTATCGCCCTTCGTGACATCGAGGACGCCATCTCCATTCGTGTCTTTCGGAACGATACCGATCACCGCGTTGGCATTGATCAACTTCAAGGTGGTTTTGACGTCGTTAAGCAACGGCGCGTTGGCGGGTGAGAGATCAGTCTTGAGCTCCGCGGCGAGCGCGGCCAGCGTGTCCGCATCCATGGCCTCGCTGTCGACGCTCAAACCCATCTTGAGGGCCTTGAGCGGAGTGAAGTTGGTTGCCAACATGCCGGCGGGCAGCCGAATAGCGTCGGTCCAATAGGCTTCGTTGCCGAACGTTTCGAAACGGAAGACGTCGCGACCCGAGGCCGGGTTGCCGACCTGATGGACGACGGCTGCCTCCGACGTCACCGGCCCGTCGCGACCGGGATCGCTTCCCCCGCCGCCACCACAACCTGCCAAGGCTGTCGCGCTCAGGATGGCCAGTAGCCAAGTGCGTTCTGTGGCAGCGTGCATGATGTCCTCGCTTGTAAGCCTGTAGACCAGAAACAAAAGGCCGCGCGTTATTGCGCCTTGTTTCCATCCTTCATCATGGTTCCATCCTTCATCATGGCTCCATCCTTCATCATGGTTCCATTCTTCATCATGGTCCCATCCTTCATCATGGTTTTGCTATTCATGTTTGAGCTTTTCCCAGCCTTGCCACCGCTCATGCTGCCGCCGCCCATCATCATCTGCATGTCCTTGACGCTTACCATTCCGCTGCCATTCTTCTTCATGCCCTCGTACATGGCTTCCTGATACTTCATGAACTCGTCCTTTGAGATCATGCCGTCGCCATTCGAGTCCATCATTTTCATATCCATCTTCATGTCCATTGCATGGGCCGGCGCACCGGCTCCGACGACCAAAGCTGCGACGACTGCGGGTATCAATTTATTCATGATTTCCTCTATGGAGAACTCGACGTTGCCTTGCCCTCGGGCATACCTGCGCTGGAGACAGCGCCTGCAGTCGGCTCGGCAGATGTTCAGTATGCTGGGCAGGTGCTCTATTCTTGTGTACGCAACCGCACACAACCACGCACCTTGGAAACTTTTGAGCAACTAAGCCTCCTTTTTGGGTGCAGCTTCAGCAGCGTGGATGCGGCGGTGTCAAAATAGAATCAGGCGTAATGGTTGACCGCTGACCATCCGCCGTTTGAAATATTTACACTTAGTCGACCTTATCAATGACCCCGCTAGAGTGGGCATGCTCGTTGTCAGCGCCGCCGCTGATTTCCAGCGAGTGCACGAACTGGGACGGCGCGCTGCTGCGGCGCTGGAGTGGGACCTCCTCATTAATGGAGCAGCCCCCGCTCGATTGTCATTACGTCGTAATGCATCTCGGCGGAGCCAAGCACGTCACGCGCCGGCGAGATGGCCCTACCATTGGCAAGATTGCCGAGAGCGGCTCGCTGACCCTTGTTCCCGCGGGGACGGCGTTCACGTGGCGTACCAGGGGACCGATTGGTTTCGGTCACCTTTACATTGCTCCGTATCAGCTCGAAGACCTGCTTCGCCGCCAGTTTGAGGCCACCGGCTGCGGTGCGTCGCTTATGGAAGAGGTGGGATGTCGCGACCTTGTTTTGGAACGCCTGTTCAAGACGATGCTTCGGGAGATTGAAGCGGGGAAAGCGGCGTCTGCGCTATTGCTCGATACTCTGCTCGAATGCTTTCTGGTCAGATTGATCCGAGGCCATACTTCGAGGCACTTCGGCAGCCGTTCGCGACTGGTTTACCTGGCGCCCCATCGGCTGCGCAACGTGCTCGATTTCGTGGAAGCGCATCTTGAAGAAAATATTCGCCTGAACGATCTGGCAAGTGCCTCCGGCACCAGTCAATACCATTTCAGTCGTGCATTCCATGCAGCCATCGGATGCGCACCCTACCAGTATCTCGTGCAACGCCGCATCGAGCATGCGAAAGTGCTGTTGATCACCGGAGACGAGCCCTTGGCCGCAGTGGCGTCACTATGCGGCTTCAATAGTCGCCGCCAGTTCGCGGTGATGTTCAAGAGCGCAACCGGTGTTGCGCCGAAGCGATTCCGGACGCTACACGGATCGGCGCTCCGCCACTGCGATCTGCCTGCGCGAATAGCCGTTACGGCAACCGACGCCATACGCCACTGACGAGTCCTTCGATCGGACGGAAGGTGGCCTTGTAGGTCATTTTCCGGCTTTCCGCGATCCAGTAGCCCAGGTACAGGTACGACAGGCCCAGGAGCTTGCAACGTTCCATCTGCCACAGGATGCTGTAGGTGCCGAAGCTCGCACCTTGCACCTCGGGGTCGTAGAACGTGTAGACGGAGGAGAGCCCGTCCGCCAGGCGATCGACGAGGCTCACCATCCGTAGCGCGCCCGCCTCACGGAACTCGATCAGATCCGTCGCCACATTGCTGTGCAAGAGAAAGTGCTGGTACTGCTCACGGCTGTCCTGGTCCATGCCGCCACCGGGATGTCGGTCGCGCTGATAGGCAAGATAGAGCCGGTAGTGCTCGGGATCGAAGGCAAGCTGTCTGCGGGTCACCTGCAAGGAAGCGTGCCGCGCGAGGCAGCGGCGCTGCGTGCGGTTCGGAAGGAACGACGCCACGGGGACGCGCACAGGGATGCACGCGCGACAGCTGTCGCAATAAGGTCGATACGTGAATGCCCCGCTGCGCCTGAATCCAAGCCGTACGAGCTCGCTGTACACGCGCGCATCGATGAGGTGGCTGGGTGTTGCCACCTGGGAACGCGCTGCACGGTCCGGCAGGTAGCTGCAGACGTAAGGCGCCGTCGCATAGAACTGCAGCGAAACGAGTGGCAGGTCGTTGAGCTTGGTCATTCGGTGGTTCAGGCCGCGGCCGCTTCGTGCAGGGGCACGCACTGCCAGGCAGCGGGCGAAGGTGCGGCGCCATCGGCCAAGACCTTGAGGTGACCCGCAAATTCGTTGCGCGAGATCGGCCGTGCGCCGAAGCGCGCGAGATGCTGCGTCTCCTGCTGGCAATCAATGAGCGGCATGCAATTCGCACGCAAGAGGGCCGTCAGATGAACGAGCGCCACCTTCGAGGCATCGGGCACCTGCGCGAACATCGACTCACCGTAAAACATGCGGCCGACCGATACGCCATACAGCCCCCCGACGAGCTCACCGTGCTGCCACGCCTCCACCGAATGCGCGTGTCCCGTGCGGTGGAGCTTGCAATAGGCATCCACCACCTGGGGAGTGATCCACGTGCCAAGCTGACCCGGGCGCGGTGACAGAGCACATCCGCGCATGACCTGCCGGAAAGCCGTGTCGACGCGGATTTCGAAGCGCGCGGCGCGCAACACCTTGCGTAGGGACCGCATGATGCGGACCTCATCGACGAACAGCACCATGCGCGGGTCCGGGCTCCACCAGAGCACGGGCTGGCCCTCGGAATACCACGGGAAGACGCCGTGCCGATAGGCATCGAGCAGGCGTTCGGGAGTGAGTTCCGCGCTCGCCGCAAGGAGCCCATTGGGATCGGCAAGCGCCTGCTCGAGCGGAGGAAAAGGGGCGTGAGGACGAAGCCAGGGGATCACGCGCCAGATTGTGCCAGAACCATCCGCCTGCGCTGCAAGATCGCCCATCGTCCTGGCCACGCAGCAAGGCGGACGGGTACACGTCCGCCCGGGCGCGAACACAGGGTGCAACTGCCGCTCAGGTATAATTTCGCGCTTTGCTTGGCCGGTGTAGCTCAGTTGGTAGAGCAGCGCATTCGTAATGCGAAGGTCGGGAGTTCGACTCTCTCCACCGGCACCAAA
>JALYXY010000267.1 GCA_030946875.1 Pseudomonadota bacterium
GGACGTTGCCTTCGCCGGCGCCGTACCACACCTTCGAAATTCCGCCCGAAGTCAAATAGGCGCCTGTGACCAACCACGTGACACCTCGACGCAACGACGCGCAGGGTGGCGCCCGCAACGTCCGCACGGCCATCGCGCTCGTCTCCGTTGCGGTGGTGTTCTTCCTGGGGGTGATCCTCGCCCACGTCTATGGAGTGGGGGGGTCCGGCCTCACGATTCTCGGCCTTCTGATCGTCGCGTTCCTGGTGTTTGCGATCGGCCGCAACCTGGCGAGCCGCCGATGAACCAGGCCATTCACGCCGCCAACCGTTCTTTGGTGGTGAAGCTCGGGGTCATCGTGCTGGCCATGTTCGGGTTCGGATTCGCGCTCGTCCCGTTCTACGAGCAGATCTGCCGCGTCACGGGGCTGCGCGAGATCGATTCCGCCGACATCGTGAAGAACACGCAGATCGACTATGCGCGCAACGTGCGCATCGAGTTCGACGCCAACGTGCGCAAGCTCCCGTGGCAGTTTCGATCCACCGAGACCCTGCGCACGATCCATCCCGGCGAGGTGACGCAGGTGGTGTACGAGATCGCGAACCTGAGCGACCATCGCATGATCGGTCAGGCCATCCCGAGCTACGGCCCGCAGCAGGCGGCGCAGTATTTTCGCAAGCTCGAGTGCTTCTGCTTCACGCGCCAGGTGCTCGAGCCGGGTGAGCGGCGGCTGATGCCGGTCGTCTTCGTCATCGATCCCGGCCTGCCCAAGGACATCGCGACGATCACGCTTTCGTATACCTTCTTCGAAGTCGAGGACGGCAGGGGCGGCTAGAGCGCGCGAACCCGTCGAACCGAGCGCAACGCACAGAACGAACCGGAGGATATCGATGAGCGCAGTCCAACAGGGCGTCAAGCCCTATTACTTCATCCCGCAGCCGTCGTACTGGCCGATCACCGGCTCGTGCGCGCTGCTGCTGATGGCGCTCGGCGCAGCCTTCTGGATGAATCACGTGGCGCCGGGACCTTGGCTCCTCGGGGCCGGATTCCTGCTCCTCGTGTACATGATGTTCGGCTGGTTCGGCACCGTGATCGGCGAATCTGAGCACCGGCTCTACAACCAGAAGGTCGACGCCTCGTTCCGCTGGAGCATGAGCTGGTTCATCTTTTCCGAGGTGATGTTCTTCAGCGCGTTCTTCGGCGCGCTGTTCTACATTCGCGAGATATCGGTGCCGGACCTGGGCGGACTCACGTCCAAGCAGTACGTGTGGCCGGATTTCGTCGCCGGATGGCCCTCGGTGGGTCCATACATCCGCGAGCAGTTCACGCCGATGGCCGCGTGGGGCATTCCGGCGCTCAACACGATGATCCTGCTCACCTCGGGTGTGACGCTGACCATTGCGCACCACGCGTTGAAATCGGGCAACCGCGGCAGGCTCAAGCTGTGGCTGTTTCTCACCATCGTGCTCGGGTTCACGTTCCTCGGCTTCCAGGCGTATGAGTATCACCACGCCTGGACGGAGATGAACCTGCGGCTCTCGACCGGGGTATACGGCTCGACTTTCTACATGCTCACGGGGTTTCACGGCGCTCACGTGACCATCGGCGCGATCATGCTTTCCGTGATGCTGGGGCGTGCGCTGCGCGGGCACTTCGACGCCGAGCATCACTTCGGTTTCGAGGCCGCGGCGTGGTACTGGCACTTCGTCGACGTGGTCTGGCTGCTCCTTTTCGTGCTCGTGTACTGGCTGTAGCGGTCCCCAGACACCGAAAAGCCTAAAAGCCGCACGGCGCGCCGTGCGGCTTTTCATTCCTCGCGTCGCTTCGACTCAGCGCAACCCGTTGGGCGTGATCCAGCCGAAGCGATACGCGAGCAGAAGAAACGCAAACAGCCCGACCGAGAGCGCGACCCGCAGCGCCAAGGCCGTGACGATTCGCGTGCCGCGCCCCTTGTCGCGATACAGGAACACGAGCGCGGAAAACAGGCTCACGATGATCGCGATGAGCACGAGGATGACGATGATGCGCATTTCAGCAGCCTGCGACGAGGGGTTGGGAACGGGATACGCCAGACGCAATGGTACGCCGCCGCCATGCGCCTCATGCAGCGCCGCGGCCGTGCGAGACGCCTCCGGGCTTCACGGGGCAGCGCGCGGCGGCCGCTGACCGTCCCATGCACGCCGTCCGCCGTTATGTGCCGAGCGTCGCCACCGTCGTGGTGGTGGCGCTGTGCGTCGTCGCCGGCAATTGGCAGCGGGCCCGAATGCACTACAAGGAGTCGTTGCGCGCGCAGTACGACAGCGCCGCGGCGGCGGCGCCGCTCGACGCACGCGCTCTTCCAATCGTGAGCGGAGACTGGGCCGCGCTGCGGTACCGTCAGGTGGCGCTGCAAGGCACGTTCGAGCGGCAGCACCAGTTCTTTCTCGACAACAAGGTGCAGGCGGGGCTGGTCGGCTACGACGTGATCGCGCCTCTACGCCTCGATGACGGGCGGGTGGTGCTCGTCGACCGCGGTTGGGTCGCGCAGGGCCCCACGCGTGCCGAGCTGCCTGCCGTCGCGACACCCGCGGGCCCCCTGCTGGTGCGCGGACGCATCGAGCAGCCCGCCGCCGCGTACTTCGAGTTGCAGAAAGAACAGTCCCCGCGCCCCGTGTGGCAGCACCTCGACCTCTCCCGGTTCTCCGCGTTCTCCGGAATTGCGGTACTTCCCGTGATCGTTCAGCAGACAGTGCCGGTCAGTCCGGAAGATCGCTTGACACGGTCGTGGCCGGCGCCCGATTTCGGCATCGACACACATCGCATCTACATGGTGCAGTGGTACACGTTTGCGGTCATTGCACTCACTTTCTGGGGAGTCGCGCATTGGCCCCGGCGGACGCAGCCACGTCAGGACGATCGAAATGAATGATGCGTTGCCGCCTCCGGACGCCGCGAAGCAACGGCGCGCTCGCCGAACGCTCATCCTGATGGCGCTCGTCGGGTTCGCACCCGTCGTGCTGGGGACGCTCGTCTACTTCCTTTTCCCGCAGCGGGCTGCCACCAACTACGGCGAGCTTCTCGCCGTGGCGCCGGCGCCCGAGCTCGTGGGGCGGCGCCTGGACGGCACTTCGTTTCGCCTCGCGGAACTCAATGGCCGCTGGCTCCTCGTTATGCTGACCGGAAGCGCCTGTGACGAGACTTGCCGGCGCGAGCTCTACGCAACGCGCCAGGCACGCACGATTCAGGGCCGCGAGCAGGACCGCGTGCTCCGTGTCTGGCTCGTGACCGACGCAGGCACCCCCGCAGCCGAGTTGCTGCAGGAGCACCCGGGCCTCTTGGTCGCCCGTGTGGATGGGAGCGCGCTGAACAAGTTGCCGGGCGGAGACAAGGCGATCTACCTCGTCGACCCACGCGGCAACCTCGTGTTGCAGTACCCGCAGGACCCCGACATTCGCCGCCTCGCGAAGGATCTGAAGCGGCTCCTGACCGCCTCCTCGATCGGCTAGCATCCGGGCGCTCCGGAACGCGATGATAAAATGGCCGATTCCGGCGGCTTCTCGATGCCCGCCGGCGCAAGTCATGGCGGCGCCCGCATGAATACCCTCACCCTCCGCGACGACCGTCTGCGGCGCTTCCTCGCGCTGACCAAGCCCCGTGTCGTATCGCTCATCGTGTTCACGGCGCTGATCGGGATGTTCCTCGCATCGCCCGCGCTACCGCCGGCCTCCCTCGTGCTTTTGGCGACGGTCGGGATCGCGCTGGTCGCCGGCGCCGCGGCGGCGATCAATTGCCTCGTCGAGCAGAAGATCGATGCGGTCATGACCCGCACGCGTGGCAGACCGCTGCCGCGTGGCGAGCTCACATCGGTCGAGACGCTCGTGTTTGCCGGGATCGTCGGCGGGATCGGCCTCTTCGTGCTGTACCGCTGGGTGAATCCCCTGACGATGTGGCTCACGCTCGGCACCTTCGTGGGCTATGCCGTCGTGTACACGGTGCTTCTCAAGCCGGCGACGCCGCAGAACATCGTGATCGGCGGCGCATCGGGGGCCATGCCGCCGGTGCTCGGCTGGGCCGCCGTGACGGGCGATGTCACGCCCGAAGCGCTGCTGCTCTTTCTCATCATCTTCGCGTGGACGCCGCCCCACTTCTGGTCGCTTGCGCTGTACCGCGCCAAGGACTATGCGCGTGCCGGTCTGCCGATGCTTCCGGTCACCCACGGCGCCCCGTACACGCGGCTGATGATCGTGCTCTACACGTGCATTCTGTTTGCCGTGACGCTGCTTCCATTCGCGATCGGCATGAGCGGGTTGCCGTATCTCGTCGCGGCTATTGCGCTCGGCGGCGTGTTCCTCACCTACTCGGTCGAGCTCTATCGGCACTACAGCGATCAGCTCTCGCGCGCGACCTTCAAGTTCTCGATCGTGTATCTCGCTGCGCTCTTCTCCGCGCTGCTCGTCGATCACTATCTGTGACGCCGCCCAACGGCCGCGCGCCGGCGGTCCGGCCGACCGTGACGGCCCGCCCGAGCCTCACGCCATGACACCGCTTGGGCGCCTCCTCGCTGCATTCCTCGCCGCCCTGATCACTCTGGCGAGTCTCACAGCGTGCGCTCCTGCGAAGCCGAAGTTCATGGCGACGGATGTCACCGGTGCGTCGTTCGGTCGTGACTTCGACCTCGTCGATCACACGGGTGCGCGGCGAACGCTTGCCGACTTTCGCGGCAAGGTGGTCGTGCTCTTTTTCGGATACACGCACTGCCCCGATGTATGTCCCACGACATTAGCAGAGCTTGCGAGCGTGATGCGCGAGCTCGGTCCGGATCGCGAGCGTGTGCAGGTCCTCTTCGCCACCGTGGACCCGGAGCGTGACACCCGCGAGCTCCTCGCCCGGTACGTGCCCGCTTTCGATCCGTCGTTTCTGGGCCTGCGCGGCGACCCGCAGGCGACGGGGCGGGTCACGCGGGAGTTCAAGGTGCTCGTGCAGAAGAACGCAGGGCCGCAGGAGAGCTACAGCGTCGATCACTCTGCCGGCACGTTCATCTTCGACGCGCAGGGCCGGCTGCGGCTCTACGTGAGCTACGGACAGGGCGCCGACGTATTCGTGCACGACGTGCGGGAGCTGCTCCGCACCTCCTGATCTCCGCGCTGCGACGGGTCAGCGCGCCTCGATCAGCTCGATCTTGTAACCGTCGGGATCCTGCACGAATGCGATGACCGTCGTGCCGCCCTTGACGGGCCCGGCTTCGCGCGTGACGGTGCCACCCTTGGCTCGCACGTCCTCGCAGGCGCGTGCCGCGTCGGGCACCTCGATGGCGAGATGCCCGAAGCCGGTACCCACATCGTAGCGATCGACACCGTAGTTGTAAGTGAGCTCGAGCACGGAAGCGTGCGATTCATCCTCGAATCCGACGAAAGCGAGCGTGTACTTCTGATCGGGGCGGTCGGTCGTGCGCAACACGCGCATGCCGAGCACGTCGGTATAGAAGCGGATCGAGCGCTCGAGATCGCCCACCCGCAGCATCGTATGAAGGAGACGCATGTTGGTAACCCGTCAGTAGCGTGGACGAACGGACGAACAGGGCAGCGAGGCGCAAGGCATCAGAATTCGACCATCTCGAAGTCCTCCTTGCGCGCACCGCACTCGGGGCACGCCCAGTTGGGCGGGACGTCCTCCCAGCGGGTGCCGGCCGGGATCCCTTCTTCTGGCGCGCCCTCTGCCTCGTCGTAAATCCATCCACAAATGAGGCACATGTACTTTTTCATTGCGCGCGAAGCGTTGGAGTAAAATCGAATTCTATCAAGCACCTCACGTGCGTCCCGGCTGCGTGCCAGTCATCGCTCCAAGACACCACGCAATACTTCCCCATGCGCGACGCCGATCCCGATTTTCCTCCCATCGTTCTCACCTTCGCCGCATCCGATCCGTCGGGTGGCGCCGGGTTGCAAGCGGACATCCTCACGCTCTCGAGCATGGGCTGCCATCCGCTGTCGGTGCTCACCGCCTTCACGGTTCAGGACAGCGCCGGTGTCGAGGCCGTGCAGGCGCTCGATTCGGATTGGGTGACGGATCAGGCGCGCTGCCTGCTCGAGGACATGCCCGTTGACGCCTTCAAGATAGGCGTGCTCGGAAGCACCGAGAACATTGCAGCCATTGCCGAGATTCTGTCGGATTATCCCGACGTGCCACTCATCCTCGACCCCGTGCTTGCGTCCGGCCGCGGCGACGAGCTCGCGACCGACGAGATGACGCATGCGTTGCGCGAGCTTCTGCTCCCCCAAACGACTATTCTCACGCCCAACAGCCTCGAGGCGCGACGACTCGCCGAAGCCGATGACGAGGACGAAATGACGCTTGCAACTTCCGCCGAGCGTCTCATCACGATGGGCTGCGAGTTCGTGCTGGTGACAGGGACCCACGAGACCACCGCGGAAGTGGTCAATACGCTGTATTCACGCACCGGAGTCGTGCGGACCGACACTTGGCCGCGGCTGCCCGGAAGCTTTCATGGCTCGGGTTGTACGCTGGCATCCGCGGTGGCGGCCATGCTCGCCAATGGTCTCGATGTTCCGGAAGCGGTCCGTGAAGCGCAGGACTACACCTGGCACACGCTGAAGAAGGCCTATCGCCCCGGCATGGGACAGTTGCTCCCCGATCGCCTGTTCTGGGCGCGCGAAGGCGCAGAGGGGCAAGCGGGCGAAGCCACGCCGATGCCGCGCAGCCACGATGCCCGAAGCAGTCACTGACGCACAGCGGTTGCGCAAGGAGCGTGCGCGCGCGATCGCGGGCCTTTACGCGATCACGCCGGACATGCGCGACACTGCAACGCTCGTCAGCCTGGTGGCTGCCGCGGTGCGGGGCGGCGCGAGTGCGATCCAGTACCGCAGCAAGAGCGCCGATGCGGGCCTGCGTCATGACCAGGCGAGCGCGCTCAAGGCGGCACTTGCGGGCACCGCAGCTCTTTTCATCATCAACGACGATGTGCTGCTTGCGGAGAGGGTCGACGCCGATGGCGTGCACCTGGGCGAGGACGATTCGAGCCTCTCCGCCGCGCGCGAACATCTGGACGATTCGAAGCTGATCGGAGTTTCCTGCTACAACGATCTCGGTCGCGCACACGAAGCGGCCGCTTCGGGCGCCGACTACATCGCTTTCGGCAGCTTCTTCGCTTCGGGGGTCAAGCCACACGCCCGGCGCGCGTCGATCACGCTGCTGCACGAGGCGCGACGACTCGACGCGCCGGTGGTCGCCATCGGCGGCATCGACGCGCATAACGCACGCGCTCTCTACGAAGCCGGTGCCGATGCGGTCGCCGTGATCTCGGCCGTATTCGGCTCAGGCGAAGCGGCTTCGACCGAACGCGCCGCGCGCGAGCTCGCAGCGTGCTCGACCAAACCGCTGCCCGCGGTGTCACCATGACGCGCAACGAAGAGCTTTACCTGCGCGCGCAGCGCACCATTCCCGCGGGCGTGAACTCGCCGGTACGCGCATTTCGCTCGGTGGGTGGCACGCCGCGTTTTTTCGTGCGCGGACAGGGAGCGTACCTGTGGGACGCCGACGGCCAGCGTTACATCGACTACGTGGGCTCCTGGGGGCCGGCGATACTGGGGCATGCGCATCGGGAGGTCGTCCGCGCAGTGCAGCGCGTGGCGGAGGACGGGCTTTCATTCGGGGCGCCCACCGAGGCTGAAGTCGAGCTCGCCGAGCTTCTGTGCGCGCGGGTGCCGTCGATGGACATGGTGCGGCTGGTCTCTTCGGGCACCGAAGCCACGATGTCGGCGCTTCGGCTCGCCCGTGGTTTCACCGGTCGCAGCAAGATCGTCAAGTTCGACGGCTGCTATCACGGACACGGCGACAGTCTGCTGGTCAAGGCAGGGTCGGGCGCGCTCACGTTCGGTCAGCCCTCATCGGCTGGCGTGCCCGCGGCCATCGCCAACGAGACGATCGTGCTGCCGTACAACGATATGGACTCGGTCGAGGCGGCCTTTGCGGCCGAACCCGAGGGCATCGCGTGCGTGATCGTGGAGCCGGTCGCCGGCAACATGAACCTGGTCGCGCCTGCGCCCGGATTCCTGCAGGGTCTGCGCGACGTCTGCACCCGTTACGCCGCCGTGTTGATCTTCGACGAGGTGATGACCGGATTCCGTGTCCATGCGCAAGGCGCACAGGGCCTGTACCAGATAAGGCCTGATCTCACTACGCTCGGCAAGGTCATCGGCGGCGGAATGCCTGTCGGCGCATTCGGCGGACGGCGCGAGATCATGGAAATGATCGCGCCACTCGGTCCGGTGTACCAGGCCGGCACGCTGTCGGGCAACCCGGTTGCCGTCGCTGCAGGCATTGCCACGCTGCGGGCGATCGCGGCGCCGGGGTTCTACGAGCGCCTGTCGTTGCAGACCCTCGCGTTCACCGACGGCCTCACGGACGCTGCCAGCAAGGCGGGCGTTCCGTTTTCTGCACAGGCGATCGGCGGGATGTTCGGAATCTACTTCCGCGAACGCGTACCGCACAGTCTCGAGGCCGTGAGGGCGTGCGACAAGGCGCGGTTCAGTCGCTTCTTCCACGCGATGCTCGACGGGGGCATCTATCTCGCCCCCTCGGCCTTCGAAGCCGGCTTCGTATCGGCGGCCCATGCGCCCGCGGATATCGCAGTGACGCTCGAAGCGGCAGCGGCGGCGTTCAACGCCTGCCGGTGACGTTCGCGTCGCCGCGAGCGATACCCGGGAGAACGAAGCACTCTTGCCGGGACCGCGCGCTGCGAATGCGCCTGCTGCGCATGCTAAGATCATCGGTTGACCTTTTGAATCCGGCAGGTACAGCAAGAGCGTGAACACGGTCGATGACAGGGCGCTGGGCGAACTCCTGGTTGCGCGCGGCAAGCTCGATTCAGCGGGACTGGATCGTGCGCTGCGGCTGAAACAGGAAAGCGGCGGCGCGAAACTGGGCCCGCTCCTGGTGACGCTCGGCCTCTGTGCCCAGCGGGATGTCGCGGAGGCGCTGGCGCTGCAACTCGGGCTGCCGCTGGTCGAGCCCTCGGGCTATCCGGAGTTTCCGATTCTCGAGGAACGAATCTCCGCCCGATTCCTCCGCGAAGCGCGCGCGCTTCCCGTGCGCGAGGATGAGCGCGAGCTCGCGCTTGCGATGGCCGATCCGACGGACGACTACACGATCGAAGCCTTCCGGATGGTGACCGGGCGCGAGGTGCGGCCGCTGGTGGCGATCCCGACCGAGCTCGAAGCGGCGCTCGAGCGGCTTTATGGCGCCGGCAAGTCGGCGCTCGGCCAGATCGTCGGCGATGTCGAGCAGCGGGTGGACGATCTCGCCTTCGATGCCGACGTGCAGCAGCTCAAGGATCTCGCGTCGGAAGCACCGGTGATCCGGCTCGTATCGCTCATCATCACCAATGCGCTCGAGACGCGCGCCTCCGACATCCACATCGAGCCTTTCGAGAACCGCCTGGTCGTGCGTTATCGCATCGACGGCGTGCTGCACGAGGAGGAATCGCCTCCGCGGCGCTTTTCCGCCGCCGTGATCTCGCGCATCAAGATCATGGCGAACCTGGACATCGCCGAGCGGCGCTTGCCGCAGGACGGACGCATCAGGCTGCGGGTGCAGGGCAAGGAGATCGATCTGCGTGTGTCCACCGTGCCGACGATGCACGGCGAATCCGTGGTGATGCGGATTCTCGACAAGGGCGGTGTCGCGCTCGACTTCCAGCGGCTCGGGTTCGATCAGGACACGCTCAAGGTGTTTTTGGACGTGCTGTTGCAGCCGCACGGCATTCTCCTGGTGACGGGGCCGACGGGGTCAGGCAAGACCACAACCTTGTATACGGCACTCGAGCGGCTCAACCAGCCCGACGTGAAGATCCTCACCGTCGAAGATCCCGTCGAGTACCAGATGCCCGGCATCAACCAGATCCAGGTGAAGCCGCAGATCGACCTCACGTTTGCAAACGCGCTTCGCTCGATCGTGCGGCAGGACCCCGACGTGATCATGATCGGCGAGATTCGCGATCTCGAGACGGCGCAAATCGCAGTGCAGTCGGCGTTGACGGGTCACCTGGTCCTTTCCACCGTCCACACGAACGACGCGGCGTCCACGGTCAATCGTCTGCTGGACATGGGCATCGAGGATTACCTCCTCACCTCCACCATCATCGGGATCCTTGCGCAGCGGCTCGTACGCACGCTTTGTGGCCACTGCAAGGAAGCCTACGTCGCGCTGCCCGAGGTCGTGGAGGAGCTCATGCTCGATCGCTTCGCACCGCCAGGGCCGATCACGCTGTACCGCGCGAAGGGCTGCGCCCATTGCGCGCAGACCGGCTACACCGGCCGCGTGAGCATCATCGAGATGCTGCCGATCACCGATCAGCTGCGCAGCCTCGTGATGAAGCACGCGACATCGACGGACCTTCGCAACGAGGCGATTCGCGGCGGCATGCGCACCATGTACGAAGACGGCCTCATCAAGGCGGTGGGCGGCATCACGACGTTCGAGGAAGTGCTGCGCGTGACCCGCGAGTCCTGACGCCGCGTCGATGCCCATCTATCGATACAAGGCGGTCGACGCTTCCGGCGACGTGGCCGTAGGCGAACTCGAGGCAGCGAACGAAGGGGAGATCGTCGAGCGGCTTCGCGACCAGGGCATGCTGCCGATGCAGGTCGACGCGGCCGCCGCTGCCCGCGCGGCGGACGGTCGGGGCGCCAAGGCGCGTGGACCGCGCCGAGCGCTCTTCGCATCCACGCGTGTCACCGCCGATCAGCTCGGCAATCTCACACGCGAGCTTGCGACGCTGATGCGCGCCGGGCTGCCGCTCGACCGTGCCCTCGAGATCCTCATCCAGCTGGCGCCGTCGCCCGTGGTCGGCGCTTTGCTCCAGCAGATTCGGGATGACGTGCGTGGCGGCAAGGCGCTCTCGCAGGCCCTCGACGCGCGCCGCGACGTGTTCTCACGGTTTTACGTGAACATCGTGCGCGCCGGCGAGGCAGGCGGTGCGCTCGGCGTGGTGCTGACGCGCCTCGCCGAAACCATGGAGCGCAACAAGGAGTTGCGCGAGAGCGTGGTTGCGGCCCTCATCTACCCGGCGATCCTGATCGGGGTGGCCGTGCTATCGGTCATGATCCTGCTCGCCTGGGTGGTTCCGCAATTCGAGCAGACCTTCGCTCAGGCCGGCAAGGCGCTGCCGCTCGCGACGCAGGTGGTGGTCGTGGCCGGGCGCTTCGTGCGCACGTGGTGGTGGGCGATCATTGTCGGAGGATTCGTCGTCGTCACGATTTCGAAGCGGCAGCTTGCACGAGCGCCCGTGCGGCGGGCGTGGGACGCGCGGCTCCTACGCACGCCGCTCATCGGTGATCTCGTGGTCAAGATCGAGGTCGCGCGATTCGCGCGCACGCTGTCGACGCTCCTTGCCAATGGGGTAACGCTGCTCGCCGGTCTTGGCATCGTGAAGGAGACGCTCGGCAATGTGGTGCTCGCGAGCGCGCTCGACGGCGTCGTCGCGCGGCTGCGTGAAGGCAAGGGTTTCGGTGCACCACTCGCCGAGACTGGCCTCTACCCGCGTCTCGCGACGCAGATGATCCTGGTCGGCGAAGAGTCGGGGCGTCTCGAAGAGATGCTGACGCGCGTCGCCGAGATCTACGACCGGGAAGTGCAGGTCTCGATCAAGCGTCTGCTCGCAATCCTCGAGCCTGCGCTCATCCTGAGCCTTGCGGTGCTGATCGGGGGCATCGTGTTCGCCATTCTCATCGGCGTCATGGGCATGAGCGAACTTGTGCAGTGACAGGGGTCTAAGCAACCTCCCCCTTGCGCGACGCGCCGGCAGGTCACCTCGGTTTACCATCGCACCGCGACAGCATGCGGTCAGCGCCGCAAGGCGGCACAATAAACAGCCGCAGAACCGCCAGGATGAAGCGCCGCGATCAAGCGCGACAATAAAGCGCGACAATAAAGCGCGACAATAAAGCGCCGCCATGAGGGGCACTCTAAACGCCCAACGCAAAACGAAGGAATGGTCATGCAAGGACATGAAACATCGTGCAACGCGCGCACGAGCCGCCGACGCAGGTTGTCGCCTTCCAGCGACAAGACACGCATGCAGCGGATTGCGCAGTGTGGGATGACGCTCATCGAGATTCTGGTGGTGCTGACGCTCATCGGCATCATCACCGGCATCGTCGCGGGCAACTTCATCGGCAAGGGCGAGAAGGCCAAAGCCGATGCAGCGCGCATCGAGATCGGCCAGGTCTCACAGGCGCTGGATCTGTACAAGCTCGAGATCGGTCGCTATCCGACGACGCAGGAAGGACTGCAGGCGCTGATCCAGGCGCCGACCGGCGTTGCCAACTGGAACGGTCCGTATTGGAAGAAGAGCACGGTGCCAAAGGATCCATGGGGCAACGATTACAGGTACGTCTCGCCGGCCACCAACGCGCCGTACGAGATCGTGTCGCTTGGGGCCGATGGCAAGGAAGGCGGGGAGGGCGTCAACAAGGACATCTCGAGCCTGCAGCAATGACGCCATGAACCCCGCGGTGCGCGAGCAACTGCTGGCGGCGGGGCTGGCCAATCAACGCCGCGGCCAGCTCGAGCAGGCCGAGCAGTGCTATCGAGTCATTCTCGGTCAGGTGCCGCAGGACGCGGAGGCTCTGTATCGGATGGGCCTGCTTGCGCTTCAGTGCGCCAACGCGTCGGGTGCAACGCACTATCTCGAGCAGGCGTGCTCGTTGCGCCGCTTCGATGCGGATGGCTGGTACAACCTGGGCATGGCGCACGTGCTCGACTATGAGCTCGACAAGGCGCGCACGGCCTTCGAACGTGCCCGCGCGAACGATCCCGAGCATGCACCCGCGGCGGTTTCGTTGGGCAACGTGAACAAGCTCATGGGTCGCACACATGAGGCGGGTGAGGCCTATCTCGCAGCGGTCGCATCGCCGCGGGTCGACGCCGTGCTGTTCAGCCAGATTCTCATCGCGTTGCACACCATCCCTGCCATGGAGCCCGGCACCTTGTTCGAGCTGCATCGCGAATGGAGCTGGCGCTATGCGCGGGTCTTCGACGCGGGCGAGCGCACTTACCCGAATGCGCGGGATCCTCAAAAGCGGCTCACCATCGGCCTCGTCTCACCGAAGTTCAATGCAGAGATCGTGGGTCATTTCCTGCGCCGCGTCGTGGGTCCGCTTGCCGCGCACGCTGACGTTTATCTCTATGACGGCGGGACGAAGCGCGACTGGCTCACCGAGGAGCTGTCCGGATGCGGTGTGCGCTGGCGTGACATCGCGGCGATGCGCGACGACGAGGCAGCGAATGCCATCGCCAGTGATGGCATTGATGTGCTGGTCGATCTGGCAGGGCACGCGCCCGGCAACCGGCTCCTGGTGTTCGCGAGGCGCCCGGCGCCCGTGCAGGCAACATGGCTCGATTACTTCGACACGACTGGCGTCGAGGCGATCGACCTGCTGATCACGGACCCCATCAGCACGCCACGTGAGCTCGTGAATTCGGGCGCACAACGATTCGTCGAATCGCTCGGCTACGTCCCGGACTGTCGGCTTTGCTTCACGCCGCCACCGTTTGCGCCCGAGGTGTCTCAAGCCCCTGCCCTCGTCAGGGGGGCAGTCACGTTCGGCTGTTTTGGTCGGGCGGACAAGATTCACGGCGAGTGCATCGCGCTGTGGTCGCGCGTGCTGCATGCCGTTGGGCATTCCACACTCTTGCTCAAGGGCGGGGGCTTCGATGTGCTTCCGGTACGCGAACGAATCGCGCGCGACTTCTCGGACCACGGGATCACCCGTGATCGCCTGCATTTTCGTGGCGCTTCTTCGCACGAGGCGCTCCTTGCGGAGTATGCAGACGTGGACATCGCGCTCGATACATTCCCCTACAACGGCGGGGCCACCACCTGTGACGCGCTGTGGATGGGCGTGCCCGTGGTGACGCTTGCGGGCACGACCATGATTGCCCGACAGGGCGCGTCGCTTCTCAGTGCAGCGGGTTGCGCTGGCTGGGTGGCGAGCGACGCCGATGGCTACGTGAAGATCGCTGCAGGGCTCGCATCCGATCTTGCGCACCTCGGCGCCGAGCGCAGCGCACTGCGCGATCGGGTCGCCAGGTCACGGCTTTGCGACGGACAATTCTTTGCCGCAGCTTTGCTGGAATGCATGCGTGCAGCATGGCGCCGATGGTGCGCCGCGCAGCAAGGACAGACCCTGCACGATTCCGTGCGCCAGAGGGTCGCGTGAGCCTGCAGCGCGGAGTGACCCTGCTGGAGCTCCTGATCGTGCTGATGCTCATGGCCATCGTGGCGGGGATGGTCGTGCCGATGCTCGGGCAGGGCGTGTCGACCACGCACCTGCGCGGCGCTGCACGCGAAGTGGCGGCGGGCTTGAGGCTCGCTCGCAGCGAGGCCGTGGCGAACCGGCGCGAAGCAGTGCTCACCTTCGATCTTGCGGACCGCTCATTCAAGGTCGATCGCAATCCGCGCAAGCACGCGTTGCCATCGGAAGTCGAGCTGAAGCTGTACACGGCGCAAAGCGATCTCGTGTCGGAGACAGTCGGCTCGGTGCGATTCTTTCCCGACGGCGGGTCGACGGGCGGCCGCGTGACGATCGCCTCAGGTGAGCGCAAGTTCGACATCGACATCGACTGGTTGACCGGACGTGTTGCCGTCGCGCCGTAAGCCTTTGACGCGCCACTCGCGTGGGAGCGGTGGATTCTCGCTGCTGGAGGTCCTGGTCGCCTTCGTCATCGTGTCGCTTGTCGCGACCGCGATCTTCCGCCTGTTCTCGGGCGCACTCGGCAACGCGAGTGCATCGGAGGAGTACAGCCGGGCGGTGCTGATCGCGCAGAGCGTGCAGGCGCAGGCCGTGGCCGGCAGCTTGCACGAGGGTTCCGACAGCGGCAGCGCCGACGACGGACGCGTTCAGTGGAAGGTGGACATTTCACCGTACGAGGTCGCCGAGATGAACGGCGACTTGAAGCGTGCGAGCGAATCGATGCCGATCCGGATGTACAGGGTGGTCACTTCAGTGTCCTTTGCAGCGCCGAACGGGCGCGACCGCAACCTTGTCCTGTCCACGCTTCGCATCGGTGCGCGCGAGCAGCTGCCATGACGCGCGAATCGAGGTGCACCACGTCGCGGTCGCGCCGCTTCGGGCGACGACCTGCCGCCGCCATGACCGCGGGGTTCACTCTCATCGAGGTCCTGGTGGCCCTCACGCTGTTCGCGCTTCTCGCCGGCATTCTCGCCGGCTCGCTGCGCCTGGTCGGGAGGAGCTGGCAAGGAGGCGAGACGAAGGTCGCGCAAGTGGACGAGATGCGCCAGACGCAATCGTTCCTGCGTGCGCAGATCGTATCGGCACTGCCCAAGCGCATGCCGAAGGCCGTCGATACCCCACTCCTCTTCTCAGGCAAGCAAGACGAGCTGCAGTATGTGGCGCCGTTGCCCGAGCGCGTTGTGGAAGGGGGAACCATGTTCTTCCGCGTCGGGCTCGTGAAAGACGGGGAGCGCAGCCTCCTGGTCCTCGACCGCATGTTCATCGAACCCGATCTCACGCAGCTGCCCGAGTTCAATGACCCGCAACGCACCGTGCTCGCCGACCACGTGCTCGAGATCAAGTTTGGCTACTTCGGCCGCGACGTTGCCGCGAGCGATGCCGAAACCCCCACCTGGCGCGATCATTGGGACGATCCACAGCGTATGCCGATCCTCATTCGTCTGGACGTGCGGCCCGACAACGCGCCGGCGTGGCCTACGCTCGTTGCGGAACCGCGCCGTGCTCCTGAATCGGCGTGTCGCGCATGGGATCCGGCGCGCAGGCGGTGCGTGCGCGTATGAACGACATCGGGATGACTGACAACGCATCTCGATCGGGCATGCAGGTCGGCGTCGCGGGGACGAGCGGTACAGAAACGCTCTGGTTCGCGCCGCGCGCTGCGATGTGGCCGCTTGCCGCGCGAGAGTGCTGGGTGCGCAATCCACTCAATGGCGCCGTGGCCCGGCTCAATGCGGATGAGTACGCGTTTCTCTCCGCATGTTCCGGCGCAAGATCCGCCGCTGAGCACGAGGCGCAGATCATTGCGCGACTCAATGTGCCATGGACCTCTCGCGCAGCCGTACGGCGTTTCGTCGAGCGCGCGCGTGAGCTGCAGCTTCTGTTGCCTCTGCATGCGCTCGTCGACCTTTGCGAAGGCGGTGCCGAGCTGCCGGAGGCATCCTGCAGGATCGTGGTGCGGACGGCGGACCGCCCGGAGCTACTTGCACGATTGCTCGACGAAGCGCGTGCACTCGAGAAACTCACGGGCGTATCGCGCGAGTGGCATGTGCTCGACGATTCGCGCGGCGAGGGGGCGAGATTGCGCAATCGTGAGATCGCACGAGCGTGCGCGCTCCACTGCACGGTGCATGACCTCGCGGTCGCGCAGCCGTTCGTGCAGGATCTGCGGGCCGCGCATCCGGGCGCTCAACGCGAGATCGACTGGTTGCTCGGCGAGCACAACGGCGCGGCCACTTACGGCCGCCCCGTCAATCTTGCGCTGCTGCGCTTTGCGGGCCAGCGCTGGATCGCCATCGATGACGATGCATCGCTGCGACCCCGCGCATGCCCCGTTCCACTCCCGGGATTCGCGGTGTCTTCGGCCAATGACGAGCTCTTCGCGTTCGAGAGCGACCAGGCATTGGCGGACGCGTGCGCGGAGGTGGATACCGACATCATCGCGGAGCACGAGCGTTGGCTGGGGTTGCCCATCGCGCACGCGTGGAGTGCCGCGTTGCACGCGCATGGCGAGCCTGCCGTCGACTTGCAGCACGAGGACGCGCTCCGCTTCGGTGCCGGCGCACGCATTCTCTTCACGCAGAACGCGGCGGTCGGAGATCCGGGTTCTTCTCTCTTCCCGTATCACGTGCTCGGCCTTCCACCGGCCTCGCTCGCGCACATCGCGGTGAGCAGCCAGCGGCAGGACGCCGCGCTCGTGCATCGACACGACTGGCGCGGCATGCAACGCTTCCGCCTTTCGCCGCGTCGCCTCCTGACGTTCACGACCGTCGCGGGTATCGATAACCGGGAGTTGCTGCCGCCCACGAGCCCGATCCATCGCAACGAAGATTTGCTGCTTGGCGAGATGAGCCTCGCGGTGCGTCCGCGCGCATGGTTCGCGGATCTCGCGCTCGGGCTACCGCATCGCCGCGCCGCCGCCAAGCAATGGCTCGGGCCCGGGACGCAGTTCGCACAGGAGCCCCTGCACATCCTGCTCGACATGCTCGAGCAACGCGCGTCGCAGGTGACGGCGCTCGACCCATCGGACCGGCTGCAAACCCTTGCTTCGCTTTTGACGGATCTCGCCAATGCCGGCGAGCGTGAGCTCCACGAGCGGATCGAAGCGCAGGCAATCGACACCGCCACCCGCGTCCTCTTCGCCGTCCGTGGCCAGCTCGATGACGCGAGCGCACCTCCCGGTTGGAAGACCGCGTTGCGTCCCTGGCTCGCCTCGCCTGCGCTGGCGATTGCCGGCCCGGAGCTCACGACGCGGCTCGCGCCCGCGGCGCAGATACGAACGCTGGCGCGCGACTATGGCGCTGCCCTGGCGGTGTGGCCGTCGCTATGGCAGCACTGCAGGGCCGCAAACGTATGAGGTCCCTGAGACATGAGCGGGGAGCCGGGCCGCCGCGCGAGGGTGGCATCGCGCTGGTGCTTGCGCTCTGGATCACCATACTGCTCACTTCGATCGCGACGAGCTTCGCGTTCAGCATGCGCAGCGAAGCGCTCGCCGCGCGCAACGCGGTGGGAGGTGCGCAGGCGCAGAGTGCAGCCGACGGCGCGGTCGAGCGGATCGCATTCGAGCTGCAGCGTCCCCGCAACGTGACGCAGGAGAACTGGAACGCCGATGGGCGGCTGCGTACGTGGCGCGATGGGGACGTGGAGATCACCGCGGTGGCCATCGACGAGTCTGCTAAGATTGATCTCAACAGCGCTTCGCAACCGCTGCTCTCGGGCTTGCTGCAGAATCTCGGCGGCCTGTCGGCCGAGGACGCGCAGGCCGTACTCGACGCGATCCTCGACTGGCGCGATCCGGACGACTTGCGCCGGCCCAATGGCGCCGAAGAATCCGACTACCGCGCCGCCGGTCGTAAGTACAAGCCGGCCAATGGTCCTTTCGAAGCCGTGGGCGAGCTCAGGCTCGTGCTCGGTGTCACCCCCGCGCTCTACGATCGGGTTGCGCCGGCACTCACCGTCTTCTCGCGCCAGGCGGGCATCAACCCGGGCACTGCATCGCGCGATGTGCTTCTCGCGCTGCCGGGCACCACGCCGGAACTGGTCGACGCGTATCTCACGCAACGGCATGAGGCGCTGGAGCAGAACCTGCCGGTGCCTCCTTTCGCACCCGCGCAGGCGTTTGCAACCGGTGCCATCCCGGTCTGGCGGATCCACGCCGAAGCGAGGCTTTCCGATGGTGTAACCTTCGTGCGCGACGCGGTGGTGCGTCCCACGAGCGACCCCAAGCGCGGGCTCGTCGCACTACTCTGGCAGGAGGGAATCGTGAGCCTGTCGTCCAATTCAGCGTCCGTCGGCGCAGCCAACAACAATCATGGAACCCCAGACCGTTAATCTCCGTACACGCATGCGCGGCGTCGCGCGTCGCACGGGCGTGTCGGAGTTCTGGCGCTGGTGGACGGGCGAGCTGCGGGCCCTCGTGCCTAGGCCTCTGCGCAATGCACTCCAGCGGTGGCGAGCCCGTGCGGTCGTCGTGTTTCGACCCGACGAGGTCGAGATCTGGCGGCTCACCACCGCCGCCGGCGCGCTCGCGTACACCGAGCCGATGCGCGTGTCCCTGCGCGACGATGCCAACCAGGTCGCAATCGCCGCACGCGCAGCGATCGATGCCATCGCAGGAAAGCGCAGGCGTCGCGGCACTTCGGGCACGCAGGTGATGATTGCCCTCACCCCGCAGCAGGTGTTGCGCAAGCGGCTGACCTATCCCGCCGCGGTGGAGTCGAACCTCGCGCACGTGTTGAGCTACGACCTTGACCGGCACACCCCTTTCAAGTCCGATGAGCTCTACTACGCCGCCAGCGTGGTCTCGCGCGACGCGGCCCATGGCGAAATCCGGGTCGAGCTCGTGGCGGCCCTGAAGTCCGTGGTCGATCAACTGCGTCGACAGGTCGGCGCCTGGGGCGGTGAAGTGGTCGCCATCGTGCCGGACCTGCCCGCGCTCGAAGGGGCGCCGCTGTCGGCGGACACGCTCGATGTCTTGCCGGAAGAGGAGCGTGTCGCCCGCGGCCTCCGACCCTGGCAAGTCGCGGTGCCGGTGGTCGTGGCGCTCGCGGTCGCCGGCGTCGCCATTGCCATGCCGCTACTCAGCAAGCGCGAAGAAGCCATCGCGCTGTTGCATGCCACGGAGCAGGCCCGGGTCCAGGCCGCGGGTGCCGACGCCCTGCGCCAGCAGCTCGATCATGCAGTGGAGGACTACAACTTCGTGCTGGCACGCAAGTACATGTATCCAAGCACGTACGCGCTGCTCGATGACGTGACTCGTTTGCTGCCCGACGACACCTGGCTCACCACGCTCGAGCTGAAGAGCATTCCGAAGGGCAAGGAGGCGCCGCGCAAGGAGATCCTCCTTCGAGGCGAAAGCGGCAACGCCGGGCGACTCGTGACGCTGCTCGAGGACTCGCAGCTCTTCGAGCAGGCCTCGCCACGCTCCCCCACCACCAAGATCCAGCCCGGACCCGGAGAGATTTTCGACCTCGGGGCGCAACTCAAGCCCCTTTCGATGCCGCAACCGGTGCCGATCGCCATTTCCGACCCGGGCGTAGCAGCCGCGGGTCCGGTCATCGTAAACCCCGGTTCGGGGGCGCCGCCGGGAGCGGCCAATGCGGCAGCAGGCGCGCCGGCGCCCGCGACATCCCAAATACCTGCCACTGCGGCACGGGGGGGCACCACGGCACCCGCCGCAGGCGGATCAGCGCCCGCTGCTGCGGGATCAGCGCCTGCTTCCCCGGCCGCGCCCCGCCCGGTGCTCGGTTCGACCTCCGCTCCGGGGCGACCCGCCGCGGCGCCGACTTATGTGCCGACCCCGGCGCCCGCGACGTTCGGTCCGGTGGCACCCGACGGTCGAACGCCCGGAGCGTCGCAATGACAGCCTCGCTGGCGCGCCTGCCGCCGGGTCAGCAGCGGACGCTCGCGGTCGCATTGCTGGTGCTGCTGCTCGGGCTCCTCCTCGCGCTCGTCCTCGTGCCGGTGGTGCTGATTCACCAGCATTACGACAGCGCCATCGACGATCTCAAGGACCGCCTCCAACGCTATCGCCGCGTCGCCGCGCAGGCCCCGGAGTACCGCAAGGCCCTCGATGCAATGCGCGAACGTGATGCGCGGCGCTTCCTGCTGAAGAACACCGCGCCCAATCTGGCCGGTGCAGAGCTGCAGGAGCTGGTGCGGGCTGCGGTAGAAGGCAACGGCGGCCGTATCACGACCAGCCAAAACCAGCCACCCAAGGACGAGGGTCGTTTCAGGCAGATCGGCGTCAACTTGCAGTTTTTTGCGACCACCCAGAACCTCCAGAAGGTCCTGTATGCCCTCGAGTCGCAACGGCCTTACCTTCTGATCGAGAGCCTCACGGTCCGACCCATCAACGCCTTTCGCGGGTTTCGCCCGCCGCCCGGTCAGGAACCCGAGGTCAACGTACAGATGGACGTAGCCGCTTACTCGGTGGGTGAGCCCGAGCGGAGTACCGCGGCGCAGGGCCGGGGCGGCGCGCCGGCGGCTCCGGCCGGAACGCCTCCCGCAGCTGCGAAAGGATGAACATGTCGACGTCACCTATCACGACTCCCGCATCACGCCCCCTCGCTGTGGCGATGCTGGCCGTCGGCCTGATCGCTGTGGCTGCGGTGCCGGGCTTTGTTGCCGCTCAGCCGGCTGCGGCTCCCTCCGCTGCTCCGGTCGTGCCGGCCCCGGCGATACCGCCGCTCCTCCCGGAGTACAGCATCGGCGGGGGCGTTGAAACGCGCATGGATACCGTGAATCGCTCGCTCTTCAACCCGACGCGCCGTCCGGCGCCGCCTGTGGTCACGGACAACACACCTCCCAAGCCGCAGATGCAACGCGGGCAGTTCGTGCTCACGGGCACCACCGTCGTGGACGGCAAGGCGACCGCCTTCCTGCGCGAGGTGCGCACCGGCAAGTCCCGTCGCGTTGCCCAGGGCGAGAACATCAACGGACTCACCGTCGCGGAGGTCAAAGCCGATCACGTCAAGCTCGCGATGGGTGACGAGAGCGAGGACGTGTCGCTCAAGGTGATCCCAAATCCGCGCGGGACGCCCGGTGCGGCACCGCCGCCTGCAACCGTCGTTGCCGGGGCACAGCCCGCCCCCGGCGCCGCGCCCGGCGCTCCGCCCGGTGGACAGCAGGCGCCGCAAACGCCCGAGCAGGC
>JALYXY010000017.1 GCA_030946875.1 Pseudomonadota bacterium
ATCGTGAGCAGGTGAGCGCGGCGCGCGCCATGAACGAGATCGCGCACACGTACACTCCGATCATCCCGCTCATCTTCAGACTGGAGAACGATTTCGTGCAGCCCTGGGTGCACGGCTACGCTCCGCCTGTTTTCAGCAGCTACTGGAAGTATCTCGACGTCGACGTGCAACGGCCCGGCAGCGGGCACTGAGGAAGCGCGATGCTGGGTCTGGACGCACGAGCAGCACGGATCGCATGGACGGTGGCGGTGATCGCACTCGTCCTGTGGGTGCTCTTTCTCCTCCGCAAGACGTTCTTCATCTTCGCGGTCGCCGTTTTCCTTGCCTACATGATGGCGCCGCTGGTGCGTGCGCTGGACGCTAAGGGCCGCTCACGCATGCCTCGCGCGGTTTCGGTCGTCGCCTCCTTCGCCATCGTGATGGTGATCATCGCCGTCATCAGTGCGTGGGTGGGCCCGATGGTGGGCGAGCAATCGGCGCAGCTCGCGAACGATCTGCCCCGACTGATGCAGAAGGTGAATGTCGAGCACCTGCCGTTGCCCGACATTGCGGAGCCCTGGCGTGAGCGCATCAGCGCGGCGATACGGCAGAGCGTCGAAGGCGCGTCGCGCAGCGCCATCCCGTTCGCGCGAGGCTTGGTGGAAGCGACGGCGGGTCTCGCGAGCAACGCGGTGTTCGTGGTGCTGATCCCGGTGCTCGCCTTTCTGTTCCTCAAGGATGGTGGCGAGCTGCGGGCCGGCATCCTGCGCGCCATGGCGCCGGTGACGGACCCCCCCACGGCGGAACATGTCCTCGAGGACCTCGATCAAGCACTGGGCCGCTATGTGCGTGCGCTGGGACTGCTGTCCGTCGCGACCTTCATCAGCTATACAGCCTTCTTCACCGTGGCAGGTGTGCCGTTCGGCGTACTCCTCGCCGCCGTTGCCGCGTTGCTCGAATTCATTCCCGTCATCGGGCCCCTCGCCGCTGCGGCGGTGGCCGTCATCGTGGCGCTGGTCACCGGCTATGCGCACGTCCTGTGGATTGTCGGGTTTGTTCTCGTCTACCGATTGTTCCAGGATTACGTGCTCGCACCCAAGCTCATGAGCGGTGGCATCGACGTGCACCCGGCGCTCATCATCTTCGGCTTTCTCGCCGGCGAGCAGCTCGCCGGAATCCCGGGCATGTTCCTGTCGGTGCCGGTCATCGCCGTGCTCGTCATCCTCCTGCGCGCCACGAGCACGCAAAAGCCGCAGCCCACGCCGGCAGCGTCGGCACCCGACCGCAACCGCACACGTTGATCACACGCGCGGAGTGCCGCGCGTCAGTGACCCCAGATTTCCTGCGCCGTCTCGACGATGAGGCGCATCTTGTTCTCCTCGTCCGTCGGAGTGAGCGCGTTGCCGTGGACGGTGCTCGAGAAGCCGCACTGGGGTGAGAGACAGAATTGATCGATGGGCGCGAACTTCGCAGCGTCGTCGATGCGGCGCTTCAGCTGGTCCTTGCTCTCGAGCTGAGGCGTCTTGCTGGTGACGAGGCCCAGCACGACCTGCTTGCCTTTGGGTACGAACCGCAGCGGTGAAAAGTCGCCGGAACGCGAGTCGTCGTATTCAAGGAAATAGCCGTCGACGCCGAGCTCGTTGAAGAGCACCTCGGCGACGGGATCGTAGCCGCCTTCCGCCGCCCAGGCGCTCTGGAAATTGCCGCGGCACAGATGCACGCACACCGCCATCGTCGAGGGTCGATCGCGGATCGATTCGTTGATCAGTCGTGCGTAGCGTCGCGGGAGCTCGTCGGGATCGTCGCCGCGGGCGCGCGCGCCTTCGCGCATCTTCGGGTCGCACAGGTAAGCGAGATTCGTGTCGTCGAGCTGCAGGTAGGTGCAGCCCGCGTCCGCGAGCGCGCGGATCTCGTCGCGATAACACGCTGCGATGTCGGCATAGAACTCGTCGAGATCCGGATACGCGTCGCGGCTGATCGCCGCGCGGCCGCCGCGAAAATGCAGCATCGTCGGCGAAGGGATGGTCACCTTGGGCGTGCGCGTGGTCACCGAGCGCAGGAACTTGAAGTCGTCGACCTGGATGGGCTTCGTATGCCGAAGCTTTCGCGTGACGTGCATCACGGGCGGCGCGAAATCCACGTCGCCGACTGCGCCGTGAAACTTGCTCGCGATGCCACCGCGGACCTCGACGCCCTCGAGTTGCTCGAGGAAGTCGATGTGGAAGAAGGTGCGCCGATACTCGCCGTCGGTGACCCCCTGCAGGCCCCAGGACTCCTGCCGCGCAACCACATTGCGAATCGCCTGGTCTTCGACACCACGAAGTTCCGCGGGCGTGATCTCGCCCTTCTTGCGCCGCTCGCGAGCCGCAAGGAGTTCGGGTGGACGAAGGAAGCTTCCCACGTGATCGGCGCTAAACGGGGGACGGGTGCGCAATGTCATGATGCTCTCCTCTGCTGATGCGTCGGTCCGCCGGGCACCTGCCTGCGCGAAGCTGCCACCCCGAGATGAGCCTCGAGCGTTTCAGCATCGGCGAGGAGCGCCGCGGACGCGTTGCGATAGACGATCTGGCCGCGCACCAGAATGGCGGCACGGTCGGTGATCTCCAGAATCTTTCTTGCGTTCTGCTCGACGATGATCGCCGCAAGCCCTTGGTCACGGGTGATGCGAATCAGCGCGCGCAGGAGCTCGTCGGCGACGATCGGGGCAAGCCCCTCGAGCGGCTCGTCGAGCAGCAGCAGGCGCGGGTTGAGCACCAGAGCGCGCGCGATCGCGAGCATCTGCTGCTCTCCCCCCGAGAGCTGCGCGCCGAAGTGTTCCCGCCGCTCGGCAAGCCGCGGAAACATGGTGTAGGCAGCCTCGGGGGTCCATCGCCCCGGGCGCGCGACGGCCGTGAGGTTTTCGTGCACGGTGAGCGAACGGAAGATGTTGCGCTCCTGCGGCACCCAACCGACGCCTGCGTGTGCGCGAGCTTCGGGTGCGAGCGCATGGATGTCCCGGTCCGCCAACCGGATGCTTCCCGAAAAGCGACGCGTGAGCCCCGCGATCGAATTGATCAGCGTCGTCTTGCCCATGCCGTTGCGGCCCAGCAGCGCCAATGATTCACCGGCAGCGAGGGCGAGATCGACCTCGTCCAGCACCACCGCTTCCCCGTAGCCCGCGACGAGCCCCTGGATTGCGAGGAGATCAGGCAATCACGCTCTCCTCGCCCAGATACACCGCCTTCACGCGCGGATCGCGCGCGATGTCCTCAGGGGCACCCTCGGTGAAGATCCGACCGTTGACGAGGACGGAGATGCGTCGCGCAAAGCTGAACACGAGGTCCATGTCATGCTCGATGAAGAGCACCGTCACATCGTCGTCGAGCGTACTGATGGCGGACAGGATCTCGTGGCGCTCGTCTTCGGGCACGCCCGCGGCCGGCTCGTCCAGCAGCAACACGCGCGGCCGGCATGCAATGGCAAGCGCGATCTCGACGAGTCGTTGCTTGCCATACGGCAGCCGAATAGTTCGTTCGTTCATGACCTCAGCGAGGCGAAACCGCGTGAGGATGGCGGCCAGCTCATCGTCGATGCCGGCATCGCTGCCGGCGGTTCGCCACCAGTCGGCGCCACGCCCTTTGCGTTGGGCGATGGCGAGCCCGAGAGTCTCCAGCGGTGTGAGATCGGCAAAGAGCTGATTCACCTGAAACGTTCGGGCGAGCCCGCGCGCGACGCGCCGATGCGGCGCAAGAGCGGTGATGTCTTCGCCATGGAGCACCACGCTGCCGTGGTCGGGCTTGAGCATCCCCGAGAGCAGGTTGATGAGCGTGGTCTTGCCCGCCCCATTGGGTCCGATCAGCGCGTGCCGCGCACCCTGCTCGATGCGCAGGGTCACCTTGTCCACGGCGTGAACGCCGCCGAAAGCCAGCGACAGCTCATGCGTGCTGAGGGCAGCGGCTGCGCTCATGCCGGTGCGAACGATGCCCGAACCGAGCGCAAGCCCGCGACCATGCGTTCGCGGCCCACGAGCACGATCACCACCAGCATGAGGCCGATCCAGAACTGCCAGTACTGCGGCGTCATCGCAGCGAGCCAGTCCTGCATCAGCTTGAAGACAACGGCGCCGATCAGCCCGCCATAGAGGTAGCCGATGCCTCCCAGCACCAGAACGAGCAGAAGGTCGGCGGATCGGTCGAACGAGAGCACGTCGAGGGAGCAGAACTGTGTCGTCTGCGCGAGGAGTGCGCCCGCGATTCCGGCATAGAACGCGGCGATGGTGTAGATCGCAACGAGACGCGTCTTCACGGGAATGCCGATGGCCCCGGCGCGACGGGCGTTGCCGCGAACCGAGCGCAATGACAGCCCGAAAGGCGACTGCACGAGCCGACGTGCGATGACGAAAAGAATGAACAGAACCGCGAGGCTGTATGCATACGCGACATGACCTGCGATGTCGAACGCGAAGCGACCGAGGAGCGGCGCCATCGTGATCCCCTGCAGGCCGTCCGCGCCACCCGTGATGGATGCGAAGCGGTTGGCGATCTCGCGCAACATGAGCGCGATGCCGAGCGTCACCATGAGCCGCGTGAGATCGGACCCGCGAAGCACGAGGAAGCTCGTGAAAAAGCCGAGGAGCGCGGCCGCCACCCCGGCAGCAACGAGCGCAAGCAGCGGCTCCGCGATGACGCCATGCTTCGCCAGAAGGCCCGCGGCATATGCGCCAGCTCCGAAGAACGCCGCGTGACCGAGCGACAGAATGCCCGCGTAGCCGAGAATGAGATCCAGGGAAAGCGCAAAGAGCGCCAGGATTGCAATTTCCGTCAGGATGAGATGCTTGCTGGGGAACGCGACAAGGCTCACCAGGGCAACGAGCCAGAAGACGTACTCGCCCTTGCGCCAGCGCGCGCGACGGACGAGCTCGGTGCGCACTTCGGTGGCGACGCGCGCGGTGACGAGCGCCGTATCGGTCACCGGGCGCTCCCGCGCACGAGAAGGCCGTGCGGTCGCCACAGGAGCACCGCGATCATCAGGCCGTAGATCACGAAGGCGCCGAGGCTCGGTACGTAGTACTTGCCTGCAACGTCTGCGATGCCGAGGATCAGGGCCGCGACGAATGGGCCGGTGATCGTGCTCGTACCCCCCACCGCCACCACGATCAGCACGTAGATCATCGACTTGAGGGGAAAGGTCGGATCGAGCCCGAGGATCTCGGCGCCGAGCGCGCCGCCGAGCCCGGCAATGCCCGATCCCATCGCGAACGTCAACGCGAAAACCGCGTTGACCCGGATGCCGAGTGCCCGCGCGGTGCGCGCGTCATCGACGGCAGCGCGCAGTCGACTGCCGAACCGGGTGCGCGTGAGCGCGAGCTGCAGCGCGAGTGCCAGCATGCCGCAGATCGCAATGATCAGCAGACGGTAGCGCCCGACGCTCACACCGAGCACGTCGAAGCGTCCTTCGAGCGCTTTCGGCAGCTGCACGAACACCTGCTGTGATCCCATGAGGTAGTCGACCCCGGCCACCGCCATGAAGACGAGCCCGATCGTGAACAGCACCTGGTCGAGGTGACTGCGTGCGTACACCGGGCGATAGAGCGTCCGCTCGAGCACGGCGCCGAGGAGCGCGGAGGCGACGAACGCAATCGGCAGTGCGGCGAGGAACGGGAGCCCGACCCGATTGACCAGCACCACACTCACGTAACCGCCCACCATGGCGAACACGCCATGCGCAAGGTTGATGAAGTTCATGAGCCCGAGAGTGACTGCGAGCCCGCAGGCAAGCACGAACAGCAGCATGCCGTACGCGATGCCGTCGAAAAGGATGGTCGACATGGATGAGCGCTCGCTTCAACGACCGCTGCCGGGCGCGCGGAGACCCTTTCCGCGTTGCCCGGTGCTGGCGCGCCTTACCTGCCGGCCTTGACCGGGTCCTTGACCTTGTCGAAGGTTGCGAACTCCACGCTGTAGAGCTCTCCGCCGACCTTCTCGACCTTGCGCATGTAGATGTTCTGGATGATGTCGCGAGTCTGGGGATCGATCTGGATCGGCCCGCGCGGGCTTTCCCACGACATGCCCTTCATCGCATTCACGAGCGCGTCGCCGTCCGTGGACCCGTTGGTTTTCTTGAGAGCCTCGTAGATGACATGCATGCCGTCGTAGCCGCCGACCGACATGAAGTTGGGACGCAGACCATTGTTGGCCTTGCGGAACGCCTCGACGTACGCCTTGTTCACCGCCGAAGGATGCGCCGCCGAATACATGTGCGCGGTGACGGTGCCGAGTGCGGCGTCGCCCATGCCCGGCAGGAGATCGTCATCGACGACGTCGCCCGTCCCGATCAGCCTGATGCCGGCCTTGTCGAGGCCACGCTCGACGTACTGCTTCATGAACGTGCCTCCCTGGCCCGACGGCACGAAGACGAAGATCGCGTCGGGTGAGGCATCGCGTGCACGCTGCAGGAAAGGTGCGAAATCAGGATTGGCGAGCGGCACCCGCAGCTCGGCCACGATCTGCCCGCCGGCTTTGGTGAATGCACCCTTGAACGACTCCTGAGCGTCGAGGCCCGGCGCGAAGTCGGAGACGAGCGTCGCAACCTTGCGAATGCTGTTCTTGACCGCCCAATCCGCCACCACGGTCGCGGATTGCGGCACCGTGAAGCTCGTGCGCACGAAGTAGGGCGAGCGCTCGGTGACGATCGAAGTGCCCGCGGCCATGATCACCGCCGGCACCTTGGCTTGGGTCACGAGCGGCGCCACGGCGAGGGCCGTCGGCGTCACGCCGAAGCCCGCGATGAAGCTCACCTTGTCGTTGACGATGAGCTCCTGCGCAATGCGCTTCGTGTTGTCAGGAACGGCGCCGTCATCCTTGACGATCACCTCGATCTTCTTGCCCGCGACCGTGTCGCCATGCTGCTGCACGTACAGCTTGACCGCGGCTTCGATCTGTTTGCCGGTCGATGCCTGCGGACCCGTCATCGGCACGATGAGTCCGACCTTCACCTGCGCGAGCGCCGAGCCCGAAAGCAGTGCGCTCGCCGCAACAGCGACCAGCGCCTTCTGGATGCGTGTCATGTTGCCCTCCTCCCGTTGAACTGCGGGTCGCGTTTGCACGCGCGCCTCGTGCGGCATGGTACCCGTTCGGCGACCTGGCCGTGAGGATCGGACCGTGCGGGCTCTACTCAACGCAGATAGGCGAGGAGCGGGGATCCGGGCTGGCGCTTCACCAGAAGGTCTTCACCGACCCATCGTGCGGCGGCATCGACCTCCGTGTGCCAGCGCACCTCGCCGGCCGTGAGCGTGGCGACGACGATGCCATCGCGAAAGAGAAGCCGATTGCCCGCGAGCGCAGGCACCCGCGACCCGGGCAGGATGATGCCGGCGAGGTTCAGCGGATCCGCGCCACTGACGGCGACGAACGTGCCGGTGTGCGCGGCGCGCCGGGTGTCGCGCAGCAAGCCCACCGCCTCCGGCAGCGCGAACTGCTCGCCGGATACGCCCGCGACAAAGCGGCCCCCGCGAATGTCGCCACGCGCTTCGCGACGGCGCAGCACCCGCAGCATCTCGCGCCACGGCGGCAACCATGCAGCTTCGCGTTCGAGCAGCCGCCAGAACACGACGCCGTAACGCCGGAGCAGCGTATCGACGATGAGCTCGATGCTCTCCTGATCGCGTTCGCGCGCCTGCTCAGCCGGTACAGCGCCATCGCTGCGCGAAATACGACGGATGAGCGCCCAGCGACCGGCATCCTCCACCCCGAACATCGTCTTGCGCCGGCGCTTGCCGCCGGACAGCGGCTTGCGCTTCTCCGATGGCGTGAGCAATGCCCGCAGCCCGGCGAAGCTGTCGGAGCTCACGCGACCGAGCGCCACGAGCTCGCCCAGCGCGTCCTCCACCTCGGTGCGCAGCATCCCCGTTCCTTCGACGATCTCGTCGTAGAAGGACGCTCCGTGCTCGCGCAGGTGAGCGGCAACACGCTCGGCGCGCGAGCCGAGCTCGTGTACTGGACGTGCATCGTCGAGCGCGGCGTGCGCGGCGCGCGTCCACACCGGGGCGGCACGACGCGGCACGAGCGTGACCGGCGTGGTGCGGATCGGACCAGCCCCACCGGTCGAGGCGGGCCCCGGCATGGTGAGGCGTGTCCACACCGCCCGCCCGGAAAGGCACAGATCGTCGAGCCAGGTGAAATCGTAATCTTCGAGCCGCAGCGGCAGGATGTCGGACTCCCATGCCGCGGCGGGCGCTTCGAATCCCTGCAATTGCGCAATCACCGCATCGAGCGCGTCGGGGCCTTGCCGCCGCTCCGAAGGCACCGCGTGCTGCCAGCGAAAGAGGTAACGCAGAAAGTCCTGGGTGGCGACGGGCTCGATCTCCTGACGCAGGCGATTGACGGTGTAGCGATGAATGCGCGCGAGCAGCGCCCGATCGCACCATTGCAGGCCGACCTCACCTGGTACGAACGAGCCTTGCATCGCGATGCCCTGCCCCGCGAGCCCGGCCAGCGCTGCGTCGATTTCCCGAACGGGCGCGGCGAGCGTGCGCGCAAGCGTCTCGGTGGATATCGGTCCGAGTGATTCGAGTCGACCGCGAACGATCTCCATCAGCGCCTCGTCGCGGGTCCACGCACGCGCGGCGAATTCAGCCGGCGCATCGATGGGCGGCGAGCACTCGATGCCCGGATGCAGTGCAGTGAGTAGCGGCAGACGCTCGGCGCTCACCCGCCAGACGTGATCGGGCTCTCCGCCGCCAGCCTGGATGCGAAGCGTTGCACGCGTCGCACGCCCGCTCGCCGAGAGTGCGTCGAGCCACGCCCGCCAGCCCTCGTGCGCACCGGCTTCGGCGTCGCTGATGACGCACAGCCCGAGAAGCGCGTCGTGCAGCTCGTGCGCATCGCTCGGATCCGGCCACGCCTCGATGCGTACACGTTCGATCGCCGCAGCGTCGAGACGCCCGAGATCGGCAGCACTCGCGTCGTCGAGCCAGCGCCGGCCCATCACCGCCTGCGTGCGGCGTTCCTCGAGCGGCGCATCGTCGAGATAGGCGTAAGGGCGGGCGGTGAGAATCTCGAGGGCGAGCGGAGACGGTAGCGTGAGCTCACGTGCGACCACCTTTATCTCGCCGCGCTCTAACCGGCGGAGCAGGCTTTCGAGCCCCTCGATGTCCATCGCGTCATGCAGGCAGTCGTGCAACGCCTGACGCACCAGCGGATGGTCCGGTATTTCGCGCTCGCCAACGAGGTTTTCCGCGCACGCGATCTGGTCGGGAAAGATCGCCGCCATGAGATCCTCCGCACGCATGCGCTGCAGCGGCGCAGGCACTTTCTTGCCGCCCCGAAAGCGCGGCAGCGCAAGCGAGGTCGATGCAATCCAGCGCCAGCGCGCCGTGAACATGGGTGATGTCAGCACCGCCTGCGTCAACACCGCGCGCACGGTGTTCGAATGCAGGTAGCGGGACACCTCC
The DNA here is from genome assembly GCA_030946875.1 of Pseudomonadota bacterium. Taxonomy (GTDB): domain Bacteria; phylum Pseudomonadota; class Gammaproteobacteria; order Burkholderiales; family Casimicrobiaceae; genus CAIWHR01. The sequence goes on from JALYXY010000017.1 coordinate 9,410, forward strand.
TCGAGCACGAAGCTGTGCGAGGTCGAGAGCGACAGCACGATCGCGTCCTCGGTGGCCGCGGCTTGCAGCTCGAAGTCGAACTTGAGGCAGAAGCGCTTGCGCAACGCAAGGCCCCACGCGCGGTTGATACGGCTGCCGAACGGCGAATGCACGATGAGCTGCATGCCACCGGACTCGTCGAAGAAGCGCTCCAGAACGATGGTGTGGTGCGTCGGCAACTCGCCGAGGGCTGCACGCGCGGATGCGAGGTACTCGACGAGTTGGGTGCTTGCGCCGGAAGCAACGCCGGTTGCCTCGGCGATGCGTTCGCTCGCGGTGAGATGATCAGGTGTTTCGACCAGCACCGCAGTGACGTCGTCGCGCAGGCGCGATACGGCGTACGAGAGCTCGTCGCTCCGGCCGGGCGCCTCACCCAGCCAGAACGGAATGCTCGGCGGCTGACCGTGCGCATCCTCGACCCGCACGCGACCACCCTCGACGCGCAGGATGCGATACGACGCGTTGCCGAGCTGGAAGATGTCTCCGGCGAGGCTCTCCACCGCGAAATCCTCGTTGACGGTTCCCACGAGCTGTCCCGCGGGCTCGACCACCACGTCGTAGTCCGCGTTGTCCGGAATGGCGCCGCCCGAGGTGAGTGCCGTGATCCGTGCGCCGCGACGTCCGCGAAGCACGCCGTTCACCGCATCGCGATGCACGTACGCGCCGCGATGGCCATGCCGCGTGGTGAAGCCCTCCGCGACCGTGCGCACCACGTCGAGAAATTCGTCGCGCGCCAACGTGCAGTACGGATAGGCTCGACATACGAGCTGCCACAGCGCTTCCTCGGGCCACTCCGTCGCAGCCACCTCCGCGACGATCTGCTGCGCGAGCACATCGAGCGGCTTTATCGGGATCGACAGCCGATCGAGCTCGCCGCGAGCGATGGCATCGAGCAGCGCTGTGCACTCGACGAGCTCGTCGCGCGAGAGTGGAAAGAGCCGCGCCTTCGGTACCCCACCGACCTGATGGCTTGCGCGTCCGGCGCGTTGCAGAAAGGTCGATATGCCACGCGGAGAACCGAGCTGGCAGACGAGCTCGACGTCACCGATGTCGATGCCGAGCTCGAGCGAGGCGGTGGCGACGAGCACCTTGAGCTCGCCGGCTTTCAGGCGCTGCTCGGCCTTGAGGCGCAGCTCCTTGGCCATGCTGCCGTGGTGAGCCATCACGTGCTCGGAGCCGAGGATCTCCGAGATGTGACGCGCCGCGCGCTCAGCCATCCGGCGCGTGTTGACGAACACGAGTGTCGTGCGGTGAGCGCAGGCAAGCTCCGCGAGTCGCGCGTAGACCTCTTTCCAGATGTCGGTCGACATGACCGCGGAAAGCGGCGACGACGGCACCTCGATCTGCAGGTCGCGCGGGCGCACGTGGCCGGTATCGACAATCTCGCAGGCGTCACACGCAGCGGGGGCGCCAGTGCGCGAACCGACCAGAAATCGGGCAACTTCCTCGATCGGCTTCTGGGTCGCCGAAAGACCGATGCGCACGGGTGGCACTTGCGTCAGCGCCGCCAGGCGTTCGAGCGACACCGCGAGATGACTGCCGCGCTTGTTGCCTGCGAGGGCGTGGATCTCGTCGACGATGACCGTGCGCGTCGTCGCGAGCATCGCGCGGCCCGAGTCGGAACCGAGCAGCACGTAAAGCGATTCAGGCGTCGTGACGATGATGTGCGGCGGGCGCCGCCGCATGCTCGCACGCTCGGCCTGAGGCGTGTCGCCGGTGCGCACCAGCGTGCGAATGTCCACGTCCTGAAGACCCCGGCCGGCGAGCTCTGCCCGTATGCCCGCGAGCGGCACTGCCAAATTCTTGTGAATGTCGTTCGAAAGCGCCTTCAGTGGCGACACGTAGACGACGAAGGTCTCGTCCGGCAAAGGGGTTTCTAGCCCTTGCTGCACGAGGGCATCGATGGCTGCCATGAAGGCGGCGAGCGTCTTGCCGGAGCCCGTCGGGGCCGCGATGAGGGTGTGCCTGCCTGCCGCGATCAGCGGCCAGGCACGTGCCTGTGCCGCGGTCGGCGCGCCGAGATGGCGCTCGAACCATGCGGCGACGGCGGGATGAAAGGCGAGCTGCGGCACAGCCTCTGTAACGCAGGCGATCAGCGCGAGCCCGTCAGCGGCTCGCAGCGCGGCTCGCCCACTTCGAACACCCCGAGCTTGCGATGCACGGGCGACTCGTCTGCCACGATGACGTAGAGCGGCTTGTCCGATGACACATTGGCGAGCTGCACGTGGGCGAATCCCGGCGCACAGAAGGTGTCCGCCGCTTCGAGCGCGAACTCGTTACCATTGACCACGGCGTGCCCGCGCCCTTCGACGACATGCACCACCTGCGCCGGCGACATGCGGCGCAGCGATTGCTCCTCGCCGGGCCGAAGCGCGAGCGCGCTGAAGGCGATCGTGTTGAGGCAATCGCCGCCTGTTTCGGGGTTGACGTAGGCCACCTCGACAAGCTGATCGCGCGGGCTGTGCCGGGCGAGATCGTCGAGTGCCTCGCGAGTGCGCTTCCACGCGTAGCGCAACTGCGGGTAGCGCGCGCTCGTACGCTCGCCGCGCAGGCGAGGCACGACGCTGCCCACGCCGTAACTCGCGGGCACCCGCGCGTCACCTTGCGAACCGCCCGATACGACATATGAGACATCGAGCGCCACCATCACCGGAATGTCGAGCACGTCGAGCCATACGAACGGCCCCTCACCCTCGTGGCGATGCTCGTGCCACAGCCCTGTCGGCGTGAGCACGAGATCACCGTGGTGCATCGCGCACTTCTCTCCTCCGACGATCGTGCACGCACCGGACCCTTCCACGACAATGCGCGCGGCATTGGGCGTGTGACGATGATTGGGCGCCGTCTCGCCCGGCAGAACGAGTTGCATGCCGAGATAGATGACGCTCGAGGCCTGCAGCTTGTCGAGCCCCCGGCCCGGATTGGCGAGCACCAGGACCCGGCGCTCCGCCTTGTCCATCGGTGTGAGCTCGCCCGCCTGGAGCAGCAAGGGACGAATCTGCTGCCATGGCCAGAGCGTCGGCCGGGTGTTGGTCTTCGATGCGCCCGGCGGAATCATCGAACGCAAGCTCGGCCATAAGGGGACGAGATTGGCCGTGCGCAACGCAGCGACGTATTCGGCGGGGAGCTCGTCGAGCGTGCCGAGCTCGCTCAGATCTTCGATGGGCGCGCGATCGTTCATGGGCATCTCTGCTGCATCAAGAAGACGTTAGTGTAGCCCTCGAGCGAGGCTGGCCCGAAGTGCCTCACGGCGCGGGATTGGGATACCGGGCCTGGATCTTTGCGATGCCGGCGAGCGTTTGCGAATCGAGCTCGAACTGTCCGGCGGCAATGTCCTCCGCGAGTTGCGCAAGGCTCGTGGCACCGATGATGATCGCGCCCATGTACCAGCGACTGCGCGCGTAGCCCAGCGCGAGTTGCACCAGCGATATGCCGTACTCGCGCGCGAGCTTCGCGTACGCTTCCACTGCGTCGCTCACCACCGGCTTGCGGAAACGCATGCCCATGTCGCCGAAAAGCGTCATGCGCGCATCCGCCGGTCGCGCACCTTCCAGGTACTTGCCCGAAAGAATCCCGGCGGCCAGCGGGCTGTACGCAAGGAGCGACATGCCCTCGCGAAACAGCACCTCGGCGAGATCGTTGTCGACGTTGCGCGAGACGAGGCTGTAGCTGTTCTGGATCGTGACCGGTCCGGGCACTCCGAGTTCGCGCGCCGCTTCGCGAAACTTGCACACGCCCCACGACGTTTCGTTCGAGAGCCCGTAGTGCCGGATCTTGCCGGCTTTGACGAGTGCTGCCATGCCCTCGACCTGCTCGTGGATCGTCGGGCCGTCGCGCTCCTTGGAGGGATCGAATTCGACGGCGCCGAAGGCCGGCACGTTACGCTGTGGCCAGTGGATCTGATAGAGATCCACGTAGTCGGTGCGCAAGCGCGCGAGTGTGGTATCGATCGCCTCCGCGATGATCTCTCGGGTGAGGTCGTTCCGGCCATTGCGGATCCAGGCCCTACGACCGGGTCCCGCCACCTTGCTCGCCACGATCACGCGATCGCGCGGCTGGCGCTCGAGCCAGGTTCCGAGATACGTCTCCGTACGCCCTTGCGTCGCGGGCTGCGGTGGAATCGGGTACATCTCGGCACTGTCGATGAAGTTCACGCCCTGGTCGAGCGCAGCATCGAGTTGAGCGTGGGCATCGGCTTCGGTGTTCTGCTCGCCCCATGTCATGGTGCCGAGGCAAACCTCCGAAACCTCGAGTTCGGTGCCCGGCAGTATTCGGTAGCGCATCGGCGTCTCGCTTGTCAGGGTGTGGGGGCGTACTCGCGCTGCGGCACGATGCGCACCGCCAGCACGCCACGGATGCTGCAAAGGGCCCGCACGACGGCGTCCTCGATGCCGCTGTCGACGTCGACGAGCGTATAGGCCATCTCGCCACGCGACTTGTTCACCATGTTGTGGATGTTGAGGCCCGCGAGCGCCAGCGTCGACGAGATCTGGCCCAGCATGTTCGGCTCGTTGGCGTTGGCGATCGCGATGCGGTGCGGTGATTCGCGTGCCATGTCGACGTCAGGAAAGTTGACGGCGTTGCGGATCGCGCCTTCTTCCAGATATTCGCGCACCTGATCGGCCACCCAGATCGCACAATTGTCTTCGGCTTCGGCCGTCGATGCGCCGAGATGCGGCAGCGCCACCGCCCCGGCCACCCCGACGAGCTCACGAGCCGGGAAGTCGCAGACATATCCGCCGAGGCGGCCCTGCACAAGGGCGTCGCGCACCGCGGATGTATCGACAATGGCTTCCCGCGAAAAGTTGAGCAGCACCGCGCCGGGCTTCATCATGGCGAGGCACGGCGCATCGATGAGGTGACGCGTCCCGGAGGCGAGTGGCACGTGCAAGGTGACGCAGTCGGCAACCGCCAGCAACTCGCGGAGCTCGCCGACGCGTTGCATGACCGAAGACACGGGCCGCGATGGATCGTCCTTCCGGTGCGGGTCGAAGCCCACGACGCGCATTCCGAGCTTCGAGGCTGCCTCCGCGACACGGCCACCGATCGCACCCAGCCCGATCACGCCAAGGGTTCGGCTCGCGATCTCGATGCCCGCGAACTGGCGCTTCGCCGACTCGACCTCGCGATCGAGATCGTCGCCGCTCAGCCGGTCCATGAAACGCAGCGCCGGAACCACGTTGCGAACCGCGACGATCATCATCGCGATCACGAGCTCGCATACGGCGTTGGCGTTCGCACCCGGGGCGTTGAACACGGGGATTCCGCGGCGCGAGGCGCTCGCCACCGGAATGTTGTTGGTGCCCACCCCGGCACGTCCGATCGCCTTCAATGCTGGCGGCAATGGCCAGGCGTGCAGATCTTCAGAGCGAAGGAGAACGGCGTCCGGGTCGTCGATCCACGCGCTGACCTCGTAGCGTCCGGGAGGAAGGCGTTCGAGCCCGCGTGGCGAGATCTCGTTGAATGTACGTATGCGGTAGATCATCAGGGCCCGACGTCAGCATCAGGCCCTGTTTTTAGCACATCGATGGAGCGCAGCGGCGTCTCAGCTCACCTCGTGCGCAATGACCGCAGGACCTCGCCGGTGCCGCGTTGCCTGTCCGCTCCGCTTCAGGCGCGCCGGGCGACGGGCTCGGCGGGAGGCGTTGCAGGTGCCGGTGCGGGTGCGCGCGGTGCCGCGGCGGCAGCGGCTGAGGGTTGGCGCTCGAGCTGCTTCACGTCGCCGGAGAGCTGGCCTCCGTTCTCGACCACCAGGCTTCCGTAGCGAATGGTGCCACTCACCCGACCGGTGGCGTGGATCACGAGTCGCGTGCGTGCGGTCAGCTCGCCGGTGAATTCGCCGTGGATCTCGGCCACGTCGATCAGCGCAGTACCCGTCAGCGTGCCCGGCTTCTCGATCTGCATGGCCTTGCTGATCACCGTCGCCTCCACGTGCCCTTCGATGACGACGTTGTCGCAGTCCGAGATCTCCACGCCCTTGAGCTTGATGTTGATCCCCACGAGAAGCTTGCTGCCGGAAATGACCGCGCCGGGTGCAGCTGCTGCCGGTGGCGAGGCAGCGGCCGCAGGGGCTGCCGCGGGCGCAGCC
>JALYXY010000026.1 GCA_030946875.1 Pseudomonadota bacterium
GAGCAGCTACAGAGCACCGCTTGCCGAGATCGAGTTCGTGCTGACCGAGCTCGCCGGGCTGAAAGAAGTGTCCGAGCTTCCCGGTTACGACGAAGCGAGCCCGGACGTTGCGCTCGCGATCGTCGAAGAGGCCGCGAAGTTCGCCACCAACGTTCTCGATCCCCTCAATGCGGTGGGTGATCGTGAAGGTGCGCGGCGGCTCGACGACGGCACGGTCAGGACACCGGCGGGGTTTCGTGAAGCCTACCGGCAATATTGCGCGAACGGCTGGAACGGACTCACCAAGAACCCGGAATTCGGGGGGCAGGGCCTGCCTCAACTCGTGGCGACCGCCGTTGAAGAGATGTGGCACGCCGCGAACCTCGCGTTCGATCTCTGTCCTTTGCTGACGCAGGGTGCGATCGAGGCACTGGAGCTTCGGGGGTCCGACACTCTCAAGCTCCGCTACCTTCCGAACATGGTGTCCGGCAAATGGACGGGCACGATGAATCTCACCGAGCCGCAGGCGGGCTCCGATCTCGCTTCCGTTCGCACCCGTGCGGTCGCGCAGGGCGACGGCACGTACAAGATCTCGGGACAGAAGATCTTCATCACGTTCGGTGAGCATGACTACACCGAAAACATCGTGCATCTCGTCCTCGCCCGAACCCCCGACGCGCCTCCGGGCGTCAAAGGCATCTCGCTTTTCGTCGTGCCCAAGTTCATGGTCAACGACGATGGCACGCTCGGCGAGCGCAACGACGTGCACTGCGTGTCACTCGAGCACAAGCTGGGCATTCACGCGAGCCCCACCGCGGTCATGTCCTACGGTGAGCGCGGCGGCGCGACAGGATATCTCGTGGGCGAGGAGAACCGCGGCCTCGAGACGATGTTCATCATGATGAATCTTGCGCGGTTCTCGGTGGGCCTCGAAGGTGTCGGGATCGCCGAGCGCGCGTATCAGCGCGCCGTCGCCTTCGCGCGCGACCGCGTGCAGGGACGCCCGATCGCCAGCGAAGGTGCGACCGCCCCTGCTGCGGCGACCATCATCGAGCATCCCGACATCCGGCGCATGCTCATGACCATGCGCGCCAACACCGAAGCGATGCGCGCAATGGCGTACGTCACCGCCGCGGCGATGGACCACGCGAGGCGCAATGCGGATCCGGCCGTGCGCAAGCAGAAGCAGGCGCTCGTCGACTTCATGATCCCGATCGTCAAGGGCTGGTGCACCGAGAGGGCGCAGGAAGTCGCGTACATGGGCATCCAGGTGCACGGCGGCATGGGCTTCATCGAGGAGACAGGCGCCGCGCAGCACTACCGCGATGCGCGCATCATCACCATCTACGAAGGCACCACAGGCATTCAGGCGAACGATTTCATCGGACGCAAGACTGCGCGCGACGGTGGCGCCGTGGCGCGCGCGGTGGCTGCGGACATTGCCGCGCTCGGGCGCGAGCTCGCGGCGCACGCGGACCCTGCGTTGAAGCGCATCGGCGATGGGCTGGTGGCCGCCGTCACGGACCTCGAGACCGGGCTTGGCTGGATGCTGAACGCCTACCAGAGCGATGCGCGTGCCGCTCACGCGGTTGCGGTGCCGTACCTCGAACTGTGGGGTGTCGTGATCGGCGGCGCACAGCTCGCCCGTGCCGCGACCATTGCGTCGGCCCGTCTCGATCCAGATACCGGGCACGCTGATTTCATGCGCGCGAAGATCGCCACCGCGCTTTTCTACGCCACCCACCTGCTGCCGCAGACGGGCGGGCTGGCGCGCTCGATCGTCGACGGCGCCGAAAACGCGCTCGCGTTGAGCGTCGAGCAATTCTAGATCCCGGCTCGGTGCTCGCGTTCCGCGGGGGCGGTCGAGGGCAGGGCGGCGTTTAACATCGCGGCACGGAAAGTCATACCCGCCGCTGCAGCGATAGCACCTCATTGAACATCGCGGCAGTCGCACGGTCCATTGAGTGACACCGATGCGCTGCCGTGGCTTTCGCGCCGCGAAGTCCCCATCCAAACGCCCTATCCCTTACGAAGAGTCACGTTCCCATGCTGATCGTGTGTCGCTTTTTCCTGTTCTGCATGTGTGCCGCCGCGGCGCTCACTGCGCACGCTGACAGCCTGTCGATGGTGCCGCCGCTCGGGCCCGGGCCCTATCCGGTGGGCTGCTCGAACATCGTCCAGGACTTCACACGCCTCGCGCCGGGCGACGACGTGCAGACCTATTGGGAGGGCGTGCCGCGTAACGGCAGCTCGCGCTACGTGACCGAGCTTCTCGCCGACCCGGTGCACACCTTGACGCTGAACGTGGCGGTGCCCAATGATCGCGGCGTGTACGGCGATTACGCGGGCGGGCACGTGCCTTACGTGGTGCTCGCGTGCTACCCGACGAGCAGCAGCAATGCCCGCCCGGATTACCCGTTGCCCAATGGCCGCAGCGTCCCGCACATGCAGACCGGGGCGGCGCCACCCATCTACCCTGACGCAGCGACGCGCTATCCGATCCTGCTCTTCAGCTCGGGACTCGGGGGCAGCCCCCTGTCGAACGACTACATCAGCGCCCTGTCGGTGTTCGCAAGCTACGGCTACGTCGTGGTGGCGCCGTTCCCCGGCGATGCGCGGATCGCCAACGTGCGTCTCGAGGATTTCGGCGATGTCTTCGACGCGTTGCTCAATTTCAAGTCGTTCATCGCCATGCAGGCGCTTCGTCCGCTCACGCTCAAGCTCGCGCTCGACCAGGTCATCGCGCACCCTGATTTCGCGGCGCACGTCGATGCGGGCCGCGTCGGTGCCTTCGGTGCGAGCCTCGGCGCCGAATCGGCATTGCTCATGACAGGCGCGCGACTCACGACCACGCTCGGCCAATCCTCGCAAACCGTGCTGGTCGATCCTCGGG
>JALYXY010000027.1 GCA_030946875.1 Pseudomonadota bacterium
GTCGATGTCATGAAAGTGCAGACCGGTCGTGGGCTCGTCGAGGATGTAAAGCGTGCGCCCGGTATCGCGCTTCGAAAGCTCGAGCGCGAGCTTCACGCGTTGCGCTTCACCCCCTGACAGCGTAGTGGCCGACTGGCCGAGCGTGATATAGCCAAGGCCCACCTCGAGCAGCGTCTGCAGCTTGCGCGCGACCGCGGGCACCGGCTCGAAGAAGCCGTGCGCCTGCTCGACCGTCATTGCCAGCACCTGGTGAATGTTGCGGCCCTTGTACTGGATCTCGAGGCTCTCGCGGTTGTAGCGCTGCCCGTGGCACACGTCGCACGGCACGTACACGTCGGGCAGGAAATGCATCTCCACCTTGATGAGGCCGTCGCCCTGACACGCCTCGCAGCGCCCGCCTTTGACGTTGAACGAGAATCGCCCCGGCCCATACCCGCGCTCGCGCGCCTCCTTCACCTGCGAAAAGAGCTCGCGGATCGGAGTGAAGAGTCCCGTGTAGGTCGCGGGATTCGACCGCGGCGTGCGGCCGATCGGACTTTGATCGACGCTGATCACCTTGTCGAAGAACTCGATCCCCTGCATCTCCTGGAAAGGCGCAGGTTCCGCCGAGCTGCCGTAGAGGTGACGCGCAACGGCGTGGTAGAGCGTGTCATTGACGAGCGTCGACTTGCCTGATCCGGAGACGCCTGTCACGCACACGAACAGCCCGACGGGCAGGTTCAGGGTGACACCCTGCAGGTTGTTGCCCATCGCGCCCGTGATGACGAGCTGCCGGCTCGCATCGGCGACATGTCGCCGCGCGGGAATTGCAATCTGGCGCCGTCCGGCGAGATACTGGCCGGTCAGCGAATGCGCTGCCTGCCGCACTTCTTCGGGCGTGCCTTGCGCAACCACTTGTCCACCGTGCTCGCCGGCGCCGGGCCCCATGTCGACAACGTAATCGGCGGCGAGGATCGCATCCTGGTCGTGCTCGACGACGATCACGCTGTTGCCGAGATCCCGCAAGTGCTTGAGCGTCGTGAGGAGGCGGTCGTTGTCGCGCTGGTGCAAGCCGATCGATGGCTCGTCCAGCACATACATGACGCCCGTCAAGCCGGAGCCGATCTGGCTTGCCAGCCTGATGCGTTGCGCTTCGCCCCCCGAGAGCGTCTCGGCGGAGCGATCCAGCGAAAGGTAATCGAGCCCGACGTTGTTCAGGAACTGCAGCCGGCTCGATATCTCCTTGACGATCCTGTCGGCGATGGCCTGCTTCTGGCCATCGAGGCGCACCTCCGCGAAGAACGCGATGGCCTGCTTGAGCGGCCATCCGGAAATCTCGAAGATCGCCCGTGCGTCCGCGCCATGGCCCACCTTCACGTGTCGCGCTTCACGCCGCAGGCGCGTGCCTGCGCATTCGGTGCACGGCTTGTTGTTGAGGTACTTGGCGAGCTCCTCCCGCACCATGACCGAGTCGGTCTCGCGATACCGCCGCTCGAGATTGGGGACGATGCCCTCGAATGTGTGCTCGCGAACGTGCGGCTTGCCGCGTTCGGAAATGTACGTGAAGGGGATCTTGTCGTGGCCGCTGCCGTAGAGCACGACCTGCTGCACGCCCTCGGTCAGCTCCTCGAATGGCGTGTCGAGATCGAAGCCGAGGTAACGCGCCAGCCCCTGGAGCATCTGGAAATAGAACTGGTTGCGTCGGTCCCATCCCTTGATCGCGCCCGAAGCGAGCGAGAGCTGCGGAAAGGCAACCACGCGCTTCGGATCGAAGAAGCTGATCGAGCCCAAACCGTCACAGCGCGGACATGCTCCCAGCGGGTTGTTGAACGAGAAGAGCCGGGGCTCGAGCTCCGAGAGCGAATAATTGCAGACGGGGCACGCGAACTTCGCGGAGTAAAGATGCTCGCGGCCGCCATCCATCTCGACTGCAATGGCTCGGCTCTCTCCCGTGCGCAGCGCGGTCTCGTAGGATTCGGCAAGCCGCTGCTTGAGATCGGGCCGCACCTTGAGCCGGTCAACCACCACCTCGACGGTGTGCTTCGTGTTCTTGGTGAGCTTCGGCACCGCGTCGATCTCGTAGATCTTGCCATCGACGCGCACGCGCACGAAGCCCTTTGCCCGCAACTCGAGAAAAAGGTCGAGCTGCTCGCCCTTGCGGTTGACGACCACGGGCGCGAGTATCGCGAGCCTCGTGTCCTCCGGCATGGCGAGCGTTGCGTCCACCATCTGCGAGATCGTCATGGCCGCAAGCTTCTGGTCCGGATGTTCCGGGCAGAACGGATCACCCACCCGCGCGAACAGAAGCCGCAGGTAGTCGTGGATTTCCGTGACGGTGCCCACGGTCGACCGCGGGTTGTGAGAGGTGGCCTTCTGCTCGATCGATATCGCCGGAGACAAGCCTTCGATGAGATCGACGTCGGGCTTTTCCATGAGCTGCAAAAACTGCCGCGCGTAGGCGGAGAGCGACTCGACGTAGCGTCGCTGCCCTTCGGCGTAGAGCGTGTCGAATGCGAGCGAGCTTTTCCCGGAGCCCGACAGGCCCGTGATCACGACCAGCTGATGCCGTGGCAGGTCGAGGTTGATGCTCTTCAGATTGTGGGTGCGGGCACCGCGGATGCGGATGTATTCCATGCGTGTATTGGGGCCTGCGGCTTGACGTGCCGCGCGGCAGGTAGAGTGGAGCGTGGGCGAGCGCCGGCGGTGAAGCTTCAGCCGTCAGCCCCGCTCACCTGCTGGTGGGCGAAAGCCGCGGCGAGTCTCCGCCATGAGCACCGGATAGGCCAAAAGGAGCATCCCGAAGGCGACGGGCAACCTGCTACTATACCGCTAATCCGCTGCTGTTTCTAAGGGCTTGGCTAGTCTGCCTTTTCAGCGATGGCCGCCCTCCTCTTCCGTCAGCGCCCTTCGATTTCGTATGCTCGATCGCACCCGTGATGCGGCTCCCTTGGCCGCTGCGCGTCCGTCGCGTTCGGCCGCGCGCATGACTCCGCTGGAGCGGCGCGCGACGACTGCGCTCGCGGGCATCTACAGCCTGCGCATGCTCGGCATGTTCATCGTCTTGCCGGTGCTTGCGTTGTATGCCGAGGCGCTGCCTGGAGGTCGCGATCACACGTTGATCGGTCTCGCCCTCGGGGCCTATGGCCTCACCCAGGCCGTGTTGCAAATCCCGTTCGGGTGGTCGTCGGACCGGTGGGGGCGAAAGCCGGTCATCATCGGGGGCCTCCTGATCTTTTCTTTGGGGAGCTTCATCGCGGCATGGGCGCCAACGATCGGCTGGGTGATCGCGGGTCGGACCATCCAGGGCGCCGGCGCGATTTCGGCGGCCGTAATCGCCCTCACAGCGGATCTCACGCGTGACGAGGTGCGCACGCGCGCCATGGCAGCCATTGGCATGACCATCGGCGCGACGTTTGCGATTTCGCTCATCGCCGGGCCAGCATTGACCAACGTGATCGGGGTGCCAGGCGTGTTCGTGATGACAGGCGTGCTGGCACTCGCCGCCATGCTCGTGGTGCGGGTCTTCGTGCCCGCCCCATCGGCGCTCGGTGGGGCGGCGCCGACGCTCGAACGAGGCCAGTGGTTGCGCGTGCTCGGCGACAGACAACTGCTTCGCCTCAACTACGGCATCTTTGCGCTACATGCCGGCTTGATGGCGCTCTTCGTGCAGGTGCCCTTCATGCTGCGTGACGGCGGCATCGCACCCGAGCGGCACTGGCTCGTGTACCTGCCGGTGCTGGTTGCCTCGGTGCTTCTGATGTTGCCCGCCCTCATGCGCGCCGATGCACCCGGACGCGCGAAGATCACGTTCGTCGGTGCCATCGCAGTCGTGTTCACGGGGCAGTTGCTCCTTGCGCTGCCGCATCATGGCATCGCGATCACCATCACGGCCCTCGTGGTGTTCTTCACTGGGTTCAATCTGCTCGAGGCGACACTGCCCTCGCTCATTTCGAAGATTGCACCGGCGGGCGTCAAAGGTACGGCCGTCGGCGTGTACTCGAGCGTGCAATTCCTGGGCACGTTCGTCGGCGCTGCATGCGGCGGCTGGCTTTCGCAGCGTCATGGCCCCAACGCGGTGTTCGGTTTCGGTCTGATCCTTACGGCGCTCTGGTTCGTGATGGCGCTCGGCATGTCGGCGCCGCCCGCGATTGACCGTGTCGGTGCCTGAACGCTCTCGATCCCACTCAGTCATTACACCCGCCCCACCTGCAAGGAGAATATGCAATGGCTTCCGTCAACAAGGTGATCCTCATCGGCAACCTCGGCGCCGATCCCGAAACACGTTTCCTGCCCAGCGGCGAGGCGGTATGCAACATCCGCATCGCCACCACCGAGAAGTGGAAGGATCGCGCGAGCGGCGAGACGAAGGAAGCCACCGAATGGCATCGCATCAGCCTCTTCGGCCGGCAGGCTGAAGTCGCCGGCGAATATCTGAAGAAGGGTTCGGCGGTATACATCGAGGGCCGTATCCAGACGCGCAAGTGGCAGGACAAGGAAGGCAAGGACCAGTACACCACCGAGGTGCGGGCCGATCGCATGCAGCTCCTGGGCGGTCGCGGCGGCAGCGGCGGCGACACGGAATTTGCCAGCGGCGGCGGCGCTCCCTCGCGCAGCAATACGGCTGGGCCGGCGACTCGCGGCGGCAGCGCCCAAGGCGGGGCGAAAAAGCCGGCAACGGACGACTTCGACGACGACATTCCGTTCTGAGCGCCGCCAGTGGCTCGGGGGAGCTGTTGGCGGCGCGCGGCTAAGGCGACAGCTCGGGCGCAAGATCCTGCAGGTCACAACCCGCCGAGCCGCCGGCCGGGCTTGCGGCGGTGATCACGCCGCCGCCGAGACACACATCGCGGGAATACAGCACGAGGTATTGACCGGGTGTCGGCGCCCATTGCGGCGCCTCGAAAGCCACATCGAAGCTGCCGTCGGAATTTTTCGTCAGGTTGCAGCGCGCATCCTGCATCCGATAGCGAGTCTTGGCGCTGAGCTGCGTGAGCGTCACCGCGTCAGGCATCTCGCCGGCTACCCAATGCATCGCCTCGATGCGCACGCGCGCGGCGTAAAGCGCGGGATGATCGTGCCCCTGCACGAGGACGAGTGCATTGCGCGGCGCATCCTTGAGCGCGACGAACCACGGCAGCTCGCTGCCTGATCGGGTGCCGCCAATCCCGAGGCCCTGGCGCTGCCCGAGCGTGTAATACGCAAGGCCTTGATGCTCACCCAGCAGGTTGCCCGCGATGTCGGTAATGGGCCCCGGCTCGCGTGGCAAATAGCGCCCGAGGAATTCGCGGAAGGGGCGCTCGCCGATGAAGCAGATGCCAGTCGAATCCTTTTTGGCCCACGTGGGAATCGCCTCGGCGCGGGCGATCTCGCGGACGGTGCGTTTCGACAGGTCATGCAAGGGAAAGAGCACCGGCGCGAGCTGCTGCTGTGTCAGCCGGTGCAGGAAGTAGCTTTGATCCTTTCCGGCATCACACCCCTTCACGAGCTCGACGCCGGCGCCTTCGACTCGACGAACGCCCGCATAGTGACCGGTTGCGATGAAGTCGGCGCCCAGCGCGACCGCGTGATCGAGGAACGCGCGAAACTTGATCTCGCTGTTGCACAGCACGTCGGGATTGGGCGTGCGGCCCGCCGCGTATTCACGCAGGAACTCGGCAAAGACGCGCTCGCGGTACTCGGCGCTGAAGTTGACGGCTTCGAGCTCGACTCCGATCACATCAGCGACCGACGCAGCGTCGACCAGGTCCTCGCGCGAGGTGCAATGGCTGTCGGTGTCGTCGTCCTCCCAGTTCTTCATGAAGACGCCGATCACTTCGTGGCCCTGCTGCTTCAGCAGCCACGCCGCAACCGAAGAGTCCACGCCGCCGGACATCCCGACCACGACGCGGGCGTGGCGAACGTCGCTTCCTGGCGCGCTCATGACATTTCAGTGAGCAGCGAAAGCGGCAATCGTGTGCCGGCGATGTAGTCATCGAAGCAGCGCATCACCAGCGGGCTCCGGTGCTCGTGCCGCCGCGCCGCAAGGGTCGCGTAATCGAGCCAATGGGTACGCACGATTCCCCTGTCGAGCTTTCGCCCAGGGTCGTGCAACACGACCTCGGCAAGAAACGAAAAGCGCACGAAGGTCGAAAACGTGCCCGGCATCTGCCAGCGGTAGATGCCGACCAGCGCGACGGGTTCGACGCTGTACGCCGTCTCCTCGAGTGTCTCGCGCACGGCCGCGGCGACGAGCGTCTCGCCAGGCTCCAGATGACCTGCCGGCTGGTTCAGACGCAAACCGTGGCGCGTCTCTTCTTCGACGCACAGGAACGTGTTGTCGCGCACGACGATCGTGGCGACGGTGACAGCAGGACGAGCAAGGTCGTTTTCGCGCATGCGAGTTCAGGCGTGCCGCAAATAAAAAAGGCAGGAGCGTCGCCCCTGCCTTTGTCGAGCGTTGCCGATTACTTCTTGGCTTCTTCCTTCTTGACGTCGGCCTTGGCCATGTCCTTCTTCATCTCGGCGTTGGCCATGTCCTTCTTCATCTCGGCCTTGGCTTCGTCCTTCTTCGCCTCTTGCTTCGCCATGCTCTTGTGCATGTCGGCCTTGGCGTTCTCTTCCTTCATGTCGGCCTTGGCGATCTTCTTGTGAGCGCTGTTCTTCGCCTTGTCCTTCTTCACCTCGGCCTTGGCAGCATCCTTCTTGACCTCGGCCTTCATTTCGCTGGACGCGGCAGGAGCCGTCGTCGTGCTGGAAGTGGTGGTTGACTGAGCCGAGGCGGTGGCGACGAAAGCGCCGGCAATAAGAGCGATCAGCAGCTTGTTCATGTTGTGGATCCCTGTCATTTAATGGTTGTTAAGAGGGAGCCGCGCCGTCACGCTGGTGCCTGGCCGGCGGGTCCCGATAATGCGAGTGTCAGCGGGTAAAGCCTTGAGAGTTTAAGGTTTTCTGGAAACAAAGGCAACCGGCGAACCGGTTGCCCCTGCTCCCACCGCAGCGTCCTGTTGTTACTTTGCAGCAGGTGCCATCGCCGCGTCGGTGTGCTTCACCTTGTGCGAGGACTTCTTCGACTTCGCCTTGTGCGCAACCTTGGTGTCGGCTTTCGCATCGGCGGACGGCGAGTCAACGGTCGACGACTTCATGGCAGGTGTGACGGGCTTCGCCGGCGCTGCCGGGATCGCTGCCGTGCCGGTCGCCGGTGCAGCAGTCGTCGCCTTCGTCGCCGGAGTGGCGGCCGTCGTTCCGGACGGCGTGGTGGCGGGCTGTGCGTAAGCGGTGGCCGCAAATGCGCCAACGATCAGGGCGGTGAGTAACTTGCTCATGTGTTTTCCTTTGTGGGTGGATGAGACACGTCAGCTGTGTCGCTGCCATTAACGCGTGCGGGATTGGGCGGTTGACATTTACTTGCAACTCGCTTACGACGCCCGGCGCTGTCTCGCATCGGACGCTCACTCAGTGTTCGTTCGAACTACGCGCCCTCGTGATCTCGCTGCAGCCATGTTCGCAGCAGGGGTACTGTTACAGGCCTTTGCGTTGCAAGCGAGTGACGGTCGAGCGCTGCAAGCGTTGCAAGAAGTGTCGTCATGTCACGACGCCCATGCACGAGGAGGTAGCTCACAACATCCACGCTCAAGCTAAAGCCCCGCTGTCGCGCGTACGCCGTCAGTGCCGCCGGCTTCGCGTCGTCATCGAGCGGCAGGATCTCGTACACGAGGCCCCATCCAAGGCGCGTGCGCAGATCGTCGCGCGCGTTCAAACGTGCAGGTGGGACGCTGCTCGCGAACAGCAGGTGATGACCCGCTGCACGCACCGCGTTGTACAGCGTGAAGAGGCGCGCCTGCGTGTCGGCATCGGCGGCGTCGATGTTGTCGATGGCGACGACCTCGGTTCGCGCGACCTCTTCTGAATCGAAGTTGCCGAGCCGTTGCGGCTCGGCAATCAGCAGTGCCGATCGCGATCGGACCTTTGCGGCCTCCGTCGTCGCATACAAAAGGTGCGACTTGCCCGCGCCGTTCGCGCCCCAGATCGCGACGCCGGTTTCGCAAAGCGTGCCCTCTGAAAGCTGCCTGAGGGTGTCCACCGCCTCACTGTTGCTGCCAACCAGGAAGTTGGCAAACGACGGGGGCTCGGCGGGCGCGAGCTCGAGGACCAGTTGCTCGGCCATCACGCGCGATAGATCGGCGAGTGCAGATACGCAGCGCGCACCCGGCGCAAGGCGACCAGAAGAATCGCCGACACAGGCAAGGCAAGCAGCACGCCCGCGAATCCGAAGAGCTGCCCGAAGGCGAGCAGCGCAAAGATCACCATCAGCGGATGCAGCCCTATGCGGTGGCCGATGAGTCGCGGCAGGAGCACGTAATTTTCGAGCAGCTGCCCCACGACGTAAACCGTCATGACCACCAGGAATCCGGCCCAGCCGTGCCATTGCAGCAATGCAGCGAGCGTGCCCAGCAGAAGACCTACGCCGAAACCGACATACGGGATGAACACGAGCAGACCCGTGACCACTCCGACCGGTATGGCGAACTGCAAGCCCGCGAGCGAGAGCATGACCATGTAGAAGCTCGCGAGCGAGATCATCACGAGCATCTGCCCATGCAGAAAGTCCGCGAGCACGTGATCGATCTCGTGCCACATGCCGCGCACCTTGGGCTCCCATCGCCGCGGTACGAGCTCGTCGATACGCGCGACGATGCCGCGTCCGTCGCGCAGCAGGTAGAACATCACCACCGGAATCAGTGCCGCATTGACGAGCACACCGATCACGAACAGTCCTCCGCTTTTGAGTCCTGCGAGCACATGCATGCCCACCGCGCCGGCCTGCTCTGCATTGTCGGAGACGAGATCGCGCAAGGTCGCGACATCGAGTGCGATCGAGCGGCCGAGCGTCTGCTGCATCCAGGGCGCCACGTGAGCGGCATAGAAATCCACGAGCGCAGGCAGCCGCATCAACAACAGGCCGATCTCGGCACGTACCAGAGGAAAAATCACGAGCACGATTGCCAGCACGAGGCCCACCATCATGACCACTGCAATGAGGGTGCCGAGGGTGCGCGGTATGCCGAGGCGCGAGCATCGGTTCACGATCGGCGTACCGAGATACGCGAGGATGATCCCGACCAGAAAGGGCGTGAGCACGGCACCGAGGTAATGCAGCGCGGCGGCGAACAGGACCACCACGGCGATGATCAATGCATAGTGTCGGGGCGCGAGCGGCTCGCGCGATGCATGCAACTCGAGTGCATCGATGTCTTCGATGGCTGCCGCGCTTTCGCGCGCATCGCTGCGAAAGGCCGCGTGCTCGCCCGCAAGCTCGCGCTCGCGTGGCGGCATCGCACCCGAGCTCGCACTCTCGTCGCCGGCTGGGTTCATGAGCCTTTCCGGTAAAATTCGGTGAAGCATTGCACTTTACCGCGATGCGCGGATCATCCCAAATCCGCGCTCCTCAACGATCGTCTCCCGCATGTCACCTCCTGGCTCCTCTCTGTCCTACCTCGATGCGGGCGTCGACATCGCCGCCGGCGACACTCTCGTCGAGCGGATCAAGCCGTTCGCAAAGCGGACGATGCGGCCCGAGGTTCTCGCCGGTATCGGGGGATTCGGCGCGCTGGTCGAGGTTGGCCAGCGCTTCCGCGAGCCCGTTCTGGTGGCGGGCACCGATGGTGTGGGAACGAAGCTCAAGCTCGCGTTCGAGCTTGCGCGCCACGACACCGTCGGCATCGATCTCGTCGCGATGAGCGTCAACGATATCGTGGTGCAAGGCGCCGAGCCGCTTTTCTTCCTGGACTATTTCGCATGCGGCAAGCTCGACGTGGATGTCGCTGCCGACGTGGTGAAAGGGATCGCCGCGGGTTGCGAGCAGGCAGGATGCGCGCTCATTGGTGGCGAAACCGCCGAAATGCCTGGCATGTACGCATCAGGCGAATACGATCTCGCCGGATTCGCAGTCGGTGTCGTCGAGAAGTCACGCATCATCGACGGCAGCACGATCGTCGCCGGCGACGCGGTGCTGGGCCTCGCCTCCTCGGGTGTTCATTCGAATGGCTTCTCGCTCGTGCGCAAGATCCTCGACACCTCGGGCACATCGCTCGGTACTCCGTTCGAAGGCGGCAACCTCGGCGAAACCCTCCTGACGCCCACACGCATCTACGTGAAGCCGCTGCTCGCCCTCATGAGCAAGCTGGCAGTCAAAGGTGTCGCTCATATCACCGGCGGTGGCCTCGTCGAGAACGTTCCGCGCATCCTGCCTGACGGGCTGCAGGCCCGCATCGAGCGCGCGGCATGGACGCGTCCGGCCATCTTCGACTGGCTGCAACTCAATGGCGGCGTATCCGAGACCGAGATGCACCGCGTGTTCAACTGCGGCATCGGCATGGTCGTCATCGTGGCTGCCGCTGATGCGCAACAGTGCGCGCGGCTGCTGCAAGAGGCCGGCGAGACCGTGTACGCCATCGGTCATATCGTCACCCGAGCGCCCGGCGAACCCGGCACCACGGTGCTGTGAGCTTCACCGCCGGCCAAGCGCTCCGCACAGGCATGCCATGGTGACCCGTAGGTGGAACAAGTGCGCGCTTCGGCGTCCCGCCTGAGCATGCCTTGCCTCGTACATCGATGATCCCCATGCGCCGCATCGCGGTGCTGATCTCCGGACGCGGCTCGAACCTCGCGGCACTCCTGCAGGCTGAAGCGGCCGGCGCACTCGGCGGAAGCATCGTGCTCGTGATCAGCAACCGCGCCGACGCCGCGGGACTCGCCGTCGCACGCGCTCATGGGTGCGCGACCGCCGTGATCGAGCACGCGGGCCGGGATCGGCCGGCATTCGAAGCCGAGATCTCGAGCGCGCTGGAGCGAAACGGCTGCGATCTCACGGTGCTCGCGGGCTTCATGCGCATTTTCACTGCTGCATTCGTCGCGCGCCATGCGGGGCGCCTCATCAATATCCACCCCTCGCTTCTGCCATCATTTCCAGGGCTCGAGACGCACCGCCGTGCCCTGGAGGACGGCGTGCGCATTCATGGCTGCACCGTGCACTTCGTGACCGCCGCACTCGATCATGGGCCGATCATCGCGCAGGCGGCACTTGCAGTGCAGGCAGAGGACGACGCCTCGACGCTCGCCAAGCGCGTGCTGACTCTCGAGCACCAACTCCTGCCGCGCGCGGTCCGCGCCTGGTGCGAGGACCGCCTCGTCATCGCCGGAGCATCCGTGCGCGTTAAGGGCGAAAGCGCGTCGGCATCGGTACTGCAGGTGCCGCGGCTTTACGCATGAGCCTCGCATTGCCAGGAACGGCCTGGCTCGTTCGCCGTCGAACCTTGATGCTCCCCGGGCTCAATACTTTCTCCTCCACAGTGAGTTGGCGCAGCCGGCGGGCAAAAGGCGACAACAATGGCGACACCAATCGCGGACCGCGGCCCATGCTGGTCGCGGCGCTCGCGATTTCGGTCGTCGTTCACCTTGCGCTTTCCTTCTGGCCGGTTCCGCCACGTGAGCTCGAACCCGAGATCCCGCTGCAGGCGACGATCACCGAGCTTCCTCCGCCGCCGAGCGCCGCGCCTGCCTTGCCCCAGAAGCGCGCAAGACCCCGTGTGAGCGTGGCCCGCACCCCGCGGGCGATGCTGATGCCGCCGGCACCCGAAGCCCAGCACGCACCCGAGCTTGCGCCGGCTCCGGAAATCGAGACAGCCCCTTTGGCGTTGGCCGAAACGTTGCCCGAAATCGCCTCGCCAGCCGCCGAGGACCGCCCTGTCCTCGCATCGCCTCCCGAGTTCGCCACCGCCACGTTGCCGCCGCGCGTCGACCTCGCCTATCGGGTCTTCCTGGGCACGCAGGGTTTCTACATCGGCGACGCAACCTATCGTTTCGAGCACACCGGCGAGCGCTACCGCATCCACAGCGTGGGCGAGGCACGAGGCCTGGCCGCGCTCATCCTGCGTGGTCAGGGCAAGATCGAAAGCGAGGGCGCGATCACCCCTGCGGGCCTCAAGCCGGACGCGTTCGCCCTGGTGCGCGGCGCCGGAAGAAAGCGCGAGGTCGCGCGGTTCGACTGGAAGGCCGGGCAGATCACCCTCGACGACGACAAGGCCGAGCCGCTCGAGCCGCCGACCTACGATCCGCTTGCATTCCTCTGGCAGTTCTATTTCATGCCACCTACGGAGAGCGAGCAGACCTTTGCCATCGCCACCACGCGGCGCGTGTACCACTACACCTTCACGCGAGAAGCCACCGAATCGCTGCAATTGCCCTCAGGCGCCGTCGAAACGGAGCGTTGGCATCGCCGCAGCGACGACGGCAAGACGGATGCGTATGTGTGGCTTGCGCCGAAGCTGCATCACGTGGCGGTGAAGCTGCGCTTTGCAAATACCGAACGCGGCACCGTCGAAGCGGTTCTCGACGCCATTCGCGTCGATGAGCCGAAAGGCACGCCATGACACTGCGAGCGAACCAGCTTGCGGGACTGGCTCAGGCGATCGGCATGCTGGGTACCCTGCATGCACCTGCCGATGCGCAACTCCACCGTTTCTTCCGCGATCACCCGCAGATGGGCCAGCAGGACCGCGCGTTCGTGGCCGAAGGCGCGTTCGCATGGCTGCGCCGTCGGCGTTCGCTGCAGACACTCGCCAACACGGCGGCGACGGGACGGCTCGCGCTCGCGGTCGCCGTGCGCGAGCTCGGGCATAGCGTGCGCGAGCTCGAAGCTTTGATTTCGACCGCCGATGTCGCCTGGCTGCGCGATTTCAAGGGCCGACTGGCCACACCGTTGCCGGATGCGGTCGTTTACGATCTTCCCGACTGGTTATGGGAGCGGATGGTCGAAGCCTATGGCGAGGAAGAAGCTCGCGCGCTTGCCCGATCGCTCGCGCAAGCTGCGCCGCTCGACATCCGGGTCAATCCGCTGCGCTCAACGCGCGAGGCCGCGCAATCGGCACTCGCCGAAAGTGGCATCGATGCTGCGCTTACTCCCTACAGCCCGCTCGCCTTGCGACTCTCGGGACGACCCGCGCTCAATCGCCATCCTTCGTTCATTGCGGGAGCCTTCGAGGTGCAGGACGAGGCGAGCCAGCTCGTCGGTTGGCTGGTTGCACCGAAGCGCAACGACATGGTCGTGGACTTCTGCGCCGGGTCAGGCGGCAAATCGCTGCTGCTCGGAGCGCTGATGCGATCGCAGGGCCGCGTCTACGCGTTCGACGTGTCGGAAAAACGGCTCGCCAACCTCAAGCCACGGCTCGCCCGGTCGGGCCTTTCCAACGTGCATCCTCAGCTCATTGCGCACGAGCGCGACACGCGGGTGAAACGTCTGGCCGGCAAAATCGATCGCGTGCTGGTCGATGCGCCATGCACGGGCTTTGGCACGCTTCGGCGCAATCCCGATCTCAAGTGGCGCCAGACGCCGCATGGTGTCGCGGAGCTTGCGGTCAAGCAGGCGGCCATCCTGCGCGCCGCATCCGGCCTCGTGAAGCCGGGTGGCCGGCTTGTTTATGCAACGTGCAGCATTCTCCCGGACGAGAACGAGCGCATCGTTGAGGCGTTCGTGGCGGAGCGCGCCGAGTTCAGCGTGACCTCGGCGAGCGACGAGCTCGCCCGCGCTGGCATCGCGCTCGATACCGGTGCCATGCTCCGTGTGTACCCGCACCGGCACGGCTGCGACGGGTTCTTCGCCGCGGTACTGACCCGCGCCGCCTGAGCCGAGGCGTTCCGGTATAGTCCCCGCGGTGTTCAGTCCGGTTGATTACAGCCGAATCGAGGTCGCGCTCGCGACGCAGCGCGGCTGGATCGAGCTCGCGCTGGTGGCCGCGTGCGCGCTCATCGCGTGGGCCGCGGACTTGCGGTTCGAGAAGCGACGCTCCGCCGACGCACCCGGCGCTTCCAAGGTGGCGCTTTCATTGCGCGGCTTTGCGCACGCGCTCTTTCCACTGGTCGCCTTCGTTCTCCTGTTTGTAGCCCGCGCGGGGTACCGGCTTTACGCCACCCCATTGTTCCTCGACATCGCATTGCCGCTCGCGATTGCGTTCGCGGCGATACGTCTGCTCATCTACGCGCTGCGGCGCCTGTTTCCGGATCAGCGATGGTTGCCTGCCTGGGAGCGGGGCCTGACGGTGGCCGTGCTGGCCGTCCTGGTTCTGCACTACGTTGGCGTTCTCCCCACCGTCGCCGCCGAGCTCGACCGAGTTTACGTGCCCATCGGCAAGGACGAGGTGTCGGTGCTCGCCATGACCAAGGGGCTCTCGCTCGTGCTCGTGACGCTCGTCGCCACGCTCTGGGCGTCGGGCATGATCGAGCAGCGCCTGATGCACAGCGAGACCCTCGAAGGCAACCTGCGCGTCGTGCTCGCGAAGTTCGTGCGTGCCGTGCTTCTGATCGTGGCCGTTCTCCTCTCGCTGCAGGCGGTGGGCATCGATCTCACGGTGCTGACCGTGTTCGGCGGAGCGCTCGGCGTCGGCATCGGCCTGGGTCTGCAGAAGCTCGCGAGCAATTACATCGCCGGATTCACGATCCTTCTCGACCGCTCGATACGCATCGGCGATCTCGTCACGGTCGACAACCGTTACGGCATGGTGGCCAAGGTCACGTCCCGCTACGTGGTCGTGCGCAGCCTCGATGGCATCGAGGCCATCGTTCCCAACGAGACCCTCGTCACCACCACGGTGCTGAATCACTCGTACACGACCAAGGACGTGCGTATCGCGGTGACCGCGCAGGTCACGTACGACGCGGACGTCGACGAAGCACTGCGTCTCATGGAAGAAGCCGCTGCCTCCGAACCGCGCATCCTGAAAACGCCACCAGCACGCGCGTACATGGCCAAGTTTGCAGAGAACGGCATCGACCTCGAACTCGGCGCCTGGATCAGCGACCCGGAAGCGGGCCAGCTCGATCTGAAAAGCAACCTTAACCGAAAGATACTGTCTACCTTCCGGATGCAGCGAATCGCGATGTCGGCGCCCCCGCGGGAGCTCAAGGTCATGACGGCGCCGAGTTCCCCTGAGAGTCCCGGCCGCACCCCCTTTGCCGTATAATGCAAGGTCCTCTTTCTTTTCGCCGATATCTCTTGGCCCGGCGGCCATCCCTCAAAGCCTATGTCATCTGATTTGCTCCAGGTACTTGCCCATGGTCTCTTCCCCTTGCCGTGGTGGGGCGTGGTCCTCGTCGCGCTCTTTTTGACCCACGTCACCATCGCCAGCGTCACGAT
>JALYXY010000045.1 GCA_030946875.1 Pseudomonadota bacterium
GCCCCGTACTGCAACGTGCTCGCAAAGCGCGCGAGCGTTGCGCCGGGGCCGTTCGAATGCGTCATCAGATCACCCTTTCCTCACGCAAGCGCCCGATGTGCTCACGCGACCAGCCGAGCTCGAGCAGGATCGAGTCCGTGTGCTGCCCGAGGGACGGCACGGGATCCATGCGGGGGGATGCACCGGCTGAGACGCCCGGCGGCAGCAAAGCGGGAACTTCGCCTGCGGGTGTGTCGACCTGCGACCATCGGCCGCGTGCCGCGAGCTGCGGGTGCTGCCACACCTCGTGCATGTCATTCATCCGCGCGTTGGCGATGCCTGCCGCCTCGAGCTTCGCGACCAATTCGCTTGCGCTCAGGTGCGCGAATGCGTCCACGATGATCGGCCGGAGCTGGTCGCGCGCCTCCGTACGTCGCGAGTTGGAGGCAAAGCGCTCGTCGGTCGAAAGTCCCGGTTGACCGAGCACATCGGCGCAAAAGATCCTCCACTCGCGCTCATTCTGGATTCCCAGCATCACGACCTTGCCATCGCCGGCGGGAAACGGCCCGTACGGATAGATCGTCGCGTGCGAAGCGCCCGAACGCGCAGGCGGCGGCGCACCGTCGAAAGCGTAATACAGCGGATAACCCATCCACTCCACCATGCTCTCGAGCATCGACACATCGATCGCGCACCCGCGCCCGGTCTTCTCTCGAGTCATGAGTGCGGCGAGGATCTGCGAATACGCGTACATCCCCGCTGCGATGTCGGCGATCGAGCAGCCTGCCTTCGCGGGCGCGTCGTCGGTACCGGTGATCGACAGGAATCCGGCTTCGCTCTGGATCAGGAGATCGTAAGCCTTGCGGTCGCGGTACGGTCCGTCTGAACCGTACCCCGAGATGTCGCACACGATGGCGTGCGCATTGCGCCTCGAGACAGCCTCATATGAGAGGCCGAGCCGGGCCGATGCGCCAGGTGCGAGGTTCTGCACCACGACGTCGGCGCGTTCGACAAGGGCATGGAGCACCGGCTTCGCCTCGGGATGCTTCACGTCGAGGGTGAGGCTTTCCTTGGAGCGGTTGGTCCACACGAAGTGCGACGAAAGCCCGCGCACTCGCTCGTCATAACCGCGCGCGAAGTCTCCCACCCCCGGACGCTCCACCTTGATCACGCGTGCACCGAGGTCCGCCAGCTGACGCGTGCAGAAAGGGGCCGCAATTGCATGCTCGAGCGTAAGGACCGTGATGCCATCGAGTGCACGCATGGCCGTGCTCTAGAACGATCTCGGCAGGTCGAGCACGTGCTCGGCGATATACGCCAGGATCAGATTGGTGGAGATCGGCGCAACCTGATAGAGACGCGTCTCGCGGAACTTGCGCTCGATGTCGTACTCGGCCGCGAACCCGAACCCGCCGTGGAACTGCAGGCAGGCGTTGGCGGCCTCCCACGACGCATCGGCGGCGAGGAGCTTCGCCATGTTGGCCTCGGCCCCGCAGGGTGCGTTTGCATCGAACAGCGCGCAGGCCTTGAAGCGCATCAGGTTGGCCGCCTCGACATTGACATACGCGCGGGCGATCGGGAATTGCACGCCCTGGTTCTGCCCGATGGGCCGTCCGAACACGATGCGCTCGCGTGCGTAGGCGGCGACCTTGTCGATGAACCAGTAGCCATCGCCGATGCACTCGGCAGCGATCAGCGTTCGCTCGGCGTTGAGGCCATCCAGAATGTATCTGAATCCCTTGCCTTCCTCGCCGATCAGGTTCTCCGCGGGAATCTCGAGGTTGTCGAAAAAGAGCTCGTTGGTTTCGTGGTTCACCATGTTCGCGATCGGCCGCACCGTGAGCCCCGCTTGCATGGCCGCCCTGATGTCGACGATGAAGACCGACATGCCTTCAGAACGCTTGCGCACGTCCTCGATCGGCGTCGTGCGGGCGAGCAGGATCATGAGGTCCGAATGCAGCACGCGCGAGATCCAGACCTTCTGGCCATTGATCACGTAGCGATCGCCCCTGCGTACCGCCGTCGTGCGCAACTTCGTCGTATCCGTACCGGTCGTGGGCTCGGTCACCGCCATCGATTGCAGACGAAGCTCGCCGCGGGCGATTCTCGGCAGATACTCGCGCTTCTGTGCTTCCGAGCCATGCCTCAAAAGCGTGCCCATGTTGTACATCTGCCCATGACACGCGCCCGAGTTTCCGCCCGACCGATTGATCTCCTCCATGATCACCGACGCCTCGGTGAGGCTCAACCCTGAACCTCCGTATTCCTGTGGAATGAGCGCCGCGAGCCACCCGGCCTCCGTCAATGCGCGCACGAAAGCATCGGGGTAACCACGCCCCTCGTCCACCTTGCGGAAATACTCGGCCGGAAATTCGCCGCAAAGGCTGCGCACCGCATCGCGGATGTCCTGGTGCGGGTCGACGGCCTGTGGCATGGGCAACTTTCCGTAGGATCAGCGCAGCGTGGCGCTGGCGCGCATCGCGAGCTGGCCGTGAGCGTCCTGCGCCCACAGGCTCACTGCGCTCTCGCCTTCTGCGCGCCCGCAGACCGCGAACCGCTCGTTGCAGAAGAGCGGTTTGATCGCGCGAAACGAGAAGCTTGCGATCTCCCGTCCGGCGGCATGATCGCGCGCGAGATCGACGAGCAGCGTGGCGATGAGCGGGCCATGCACGATGAGATCGGGGTAGCCTTCGAACTCGGTGACATATCGCCAGTCGTAGTGGATCCGATGACCGTTGAACGTGAGCGCCGAATACCGGAAGAGCAGCACGGGATCGGGCGTGATGTTCTGGCGCCACGCGGCGTTGACCGGTGCCGCCTCCGGCGCGGGCGCGAGCTCCTGCGCTCCCGGGTGGCCGCGATAGACGATGTCATGCTCCTCGATGATGGCGACTTCGCTCGACACGCGGATCTCGTGGCGCACGCGCACGAAAACAAGCGGGCCGGTCCTTCCCTGCTTGACCTCCACGTTGTCGATTCGCGAGTCGCGCGCGATCGCGTCGCCGACGCGAACGGGTGCGCTGAATTGCAGGCGACTGCCGGCCCACATGCGACGCGGCAGAGGCACCGGTGGGAGAAACTCTCCGCGACGCGCGTGGCCGTCGGGGCCGAGGTCGGACGCACGATGGGTGGGCAGGAAATACAGCCAGTGACGCAGCGGCGGGATCGCCGCACCCGCGCGCCAATCGATCCCGCTGCGATCGAGCGTCGCTTCCAGCGCGACCAGCGGCGCGCTCGACACAACGTCGGACCGATGCTCCGCGCGACCGATCCACGCGGAGAGCGCCGACGCGTCCAGCGGGAGCGCCGCGGGTGAGGCTTGAGCCAGCACTGCGTTGAGGACAGTTGCTGGAAGCCCGCCTCAGGGCTTGAAGCCCGTCTGCCTGTACACGGCCTCGATGGTCTCCTTGCCGACACGCGATTCGTTCTCGCGGTGCACCGCGAGCAGTGCTTTCTTCCAGACGGCGCGTTGAGCGGGCGTGAGAGTGATCACTTCGCTCTTGCCGGACTTGCGGATCGCCTCGAGCGCGTCGTCGTTCTCCTTCTGCGCGATCTCGTTGGCGTATTTCGTCGCGTCACGCATGGCGCTTTCGAGGGCGGGCTTCACATCCGCGGGCAATCCTTCCCAGAACTTCTTGTTCACGATCACCGCGTAGCCGATGTAGCCGTGATTCGTCGCCGTCGTGTATTTCTGCACCTCGTGATGCTTCTGCGTGAACATGTTCGAGGGCGTGTTCTCCGAGCCGTCGACCACACCCGTCTGCATGGCCTGGTACACCTCCGAGAAGGCCATCACCTGCGGAATCGCGCCGAGTGCGCGCATCTGCGCCTCGAGCACCTTCGACGACTGGATGCGCATCTTGAGGCCCTTCATGTCCTCGGGCACGCGCACCGGCTTGTTGGCGCTCATGACCTTGAAGCCGTTGTCCCAGTAGGCGAGCCCGACGATGCCCTTGCCTTCGAGCTTGCTGAAAAGGCTCTTGCCCACCGGCCCTTCAGCCACCTGATGCAGCTGTGCGTAATCGTCGAACATGTACGGAAGGTCGAACACCTCGAACTCGCGCACGCCGAGAGGCCCGAACTTGGCGAGCGAAGGCGCGAGCATCTGCACGGAACCGAGCTGCAGCGCCTCCATTTCCTCGCCGTCCTTGTACAGGGAGCTATTGGGATAGACCTCGATCTTCACCCGGCCCTTGGTGCGTTCCTCTGCGAGCTGCCTGAAGCGTTCGGCACCCTTGCCCTTCGGCGTGTCCACCGCCACGACGTGACTGAACTTGATGACGATGGGCTGCTGCGCGAAGGCTGGCAGCGCCAGCACGGCCCATGCGGCAAGGGCGAGGCCCCAACGCTGCATCTTCATGACGACACCTCCTCCAATGATCGGGACCGGGCACTCTTGTGTGCTGCCCTGTTCACCCATTCTAGTGGATCGGCGCCCGATCCTGCGGCACGCCCGACTCGCGCGCCCAGCTCGCTGCAAAGTTGACCACGGGTTCGCTTGTTAGAATCCGCCCATTGTCACGGCTCGGAACATGCGTGATGCGGGCTGCCGCTGCGCACGATTGCAAAGATCTCGTCGATGCTTGCGCTCAACACGTTGCTCGGCCGCTACCCGGTCACCGAAGCCCTTCGGCAAGGCGCGATCGCCTCATCGCAGGTACGCCTGCAGTTTGCGGACGTCGCCCGGCCTGCAACCGCTTTCAAGCGCGTGGTCCGCGACCTCGAGTTCGATCTGGCGGAACTGGCTTTGATGACATTTCTGATCGCCAAGGCCCACGACAAGCCGCTCGTGCTGCTTCCCGCTGTCGTGCTCGCGCGCTTCCAGCATCCCTTCATCGTCTACAACGCCGCACGAGGGCACCTCAGGCCCGCTGACCTTGCGGGCAAGCGCGTCGGCATACGCGCCTATTCGGTGACCACCGTGGCCTGGTTGCGCGGCGTGCTCGCCGATGATCACGGCGTCGACCCCGATCGCGTGCATTGGGTCGCGTTCGAAGACGCTCATGTGGCCGAGTTCCTCGATCCGCCCAACGTCGAGCGAGCGCCTGCGGGTGCGAACCCGCTCGAGATGCTTCTCAATGGTGATCTCGATGCGGCGGTGCTCGCAGATGCCGCGCTGCCCGATCCGCGCCTCGCGCGCCTCATTCCCGATACCGACGCCGCTGCGCAACGATGGCATCGCAGAACGGGCGCGATCCAGATCAATCACATGGTGACGGTACGGGCTTCGTTGTCGCGAGATCAACCCGACGCCGTCACGGAGGTCTACCGGATGCTCCGTGAAAGCCGGGAGCGTGCGCTCCGCGACGTCGCCGGAGCGGCGCCTCCAGCGTTCGGTGTATCGGTCAATCGTCGCAATCTCGAGGTCGCACTCGAATACGCCGAGCGGCAGCGCTTGCTGCCGCGTCGGCTGACGGTCGATGAGCTGTTCGACGATCTCACACGCACCTTCGAATAACAGCACCGCTCGGGGAGACCCTTTTGGATCTGCAACTCGATGGAAGGGCCGGCCTCGTCACCGGCGCGAGCTCCGGTATCGGCCGCGCCATTGCCATCGCGCTCGGTCGCGAAGGCGTTCGTCTTGCGATCACCGCGCGGCGCGCCGAGAAGCTGCAGGAAACTGCGGCGGCGATCGTGGCTGGCGGCGGCACGCACCCGGTGCTCATCGTGCACGATGCACTGGACGATGGCTACCCCGAACGCCTTGCGCGGGAAGCGTCTGCCGCGCTCGGCGCGATCGAGATTCTGGTGAACAATGCCGGCGGAAGTCGCGCGTTCTCCCTGCACGCAGACGAGTCGGCATGGCGCGAGGCCCTGACGCTCAATTTCACGCGACATCGCCAGCTCACCGATCACCTGATCGATGCGATGATCGCGCACGCCTGGGGGCGGGTCATCAACATCACCGGCAAGAGCGAGCCGGATGGGATCAACGGCGCATTCGCCGCGAAGGCGGCGGCGCACTCGTGGTCGAAAGGCCTGTCACGCGAGGTGGGTCGCCACGGAATTACGGTCAACTGCATCGCGCCTGGACGCATCATGAGCGAGCAGATCCTGCGCAACTACACTCCCGAGTACCGGCAGTGGCAGTCGGAGCATGAAATTCCGGTGGGCGCTTACGGGGACCCTGATGACGTCGCGAATCTCGTCGCGTTTCTTGCAAGTCCCTGTGCCCGCTACATCACAGGTACAGTGATTCCGGTCGACGGCGGACTGCGCCGGTATCAGTTCTGAATTCGCCGCCGCCCCGCAACCGGGGCGACATCACTCGTCGGCGAGACGTTTTTCGGTCTCCTCCATCTTGTTGAGGACCTTCTCGGGCGCCACCGCTTCGGCGAGCTCCGCGAGCTCCCGGTCGTGCGACGTTTCAATGCCCATCCTCTTCGCCATCTCCATCACGAGCCCGAGGAGCCGCGTACCTCGTGCTCGGCGAGCAGACTGCGACCTGCAGATCGGAATCGGCACGCTTGTCGGCAAGGGCCGCCATGAGGTTCTGGCTGATGAGCACGAAGGTGGAGAGAAAGATCGCCTCGACCGACGCGAACATCGCGAGGAGCACGAGCGAATCGTCGAAGATCGGCAGCGGCGTCCATCCGACATTGATGAACGGTGCGGGTTCAGCCTTGGAAAGCGTCGCTTGCGGGTGGAGTTCGAGTACGGCAGAAGAAAACGTGCGAGGGCACCGGTTCAGCGATGCGCGTTGCCGTGGTTCCAGTCGGAGATGGGCGAATGACGGAAGATCAGAAGTGCTTGCCATGTCGTTTGGCAGTGTGCCGTCCGCGATCAGTGCTTGCAGGACCGCAGCGAGCTCGGGGTGATCCTCCGGATGTACGTAAAGCGCCGCGTCGCCCCCACGGGTCCGGGGTCACACATCCCTTATGACGAGCTCGACATCAGGATCGAGGTATGAGGGGCGGTGTCGCTCCGGCCCGTGAACCTGGGGGGAGAGCGAGTCGAGGGCTCGAACGCGGTGTCCGTGCGCGAGCAGCTCGTCTGCGAGATGCGCTCCCGGGAAACCCGCGCCGTGCGCGATGAGCATCTATTTGTTCATGCTCGAAGTCCTTCGTTGACTGTAGGCACGAGATGATCTGTGCTGTTCGCCTCGTGCGCTGCGTCTCCTTTCGAATCCCGCATGGGCCTGGCGCGGTTTGACGCGCCGGCGCGCGATGCTTCGTGCAATCACTTGACTGTTCTCGACCCCACACGCGTTGCTGTTGTGGCGGCGATCGGGCGTCGCTTGAGCAACGCCTGAGAACGAAGTACACGCTCTCGTTAGT
Source organism: Pseudomonadota bacterium (assembly GCA_030946875.1). Classification (GTDB taxonomy): domain Bacteria; phylum Pseudomonadota; class Gammaproteobacteria; order Burkholderiales; family Casimicrobiaceae; genus CAIWHR01. The sequence goes on from JALYXY010000045.1 coordinate 7,257, forward strand.
CCGAGGTAATTCTTATACGGTCCGCAGAAAACTTTGGTCTCGCCACGGGCGCACGCGCTTGCCACGCCCACTTTCCGGCCCCATGCCTTATCTCGACCAATGGCTGGATACGCATAAGGCCCGGGGCAACACTGCGCGCTAGCGCATCGGCGGGAAGCAGCGAGAGCCGTACCGCGTTCGCCGGCACGGTTACTGCGCGTGGACTTTGCCAGATTCCCGCAGACTCGCTTGCCGTCAGCGTCGGGCGTCCGAGACGTCTCGGCGCCGGTGCCGAGTCACGCGGCACCGGCCTGTCGGCCTGCGCAGTCGGCTGCACGTTTCGCACTCTGAAGAGGTGATGCGCCATGCCCATGTCCGAGTACACTCGCGCGCTCCGGGCGAAGATCGGGAACACCCTGCTGCAGGTTCCGACGGCCTCGGTGGTAACCATGGACGATCAGCAGCGCGTTTTGCTCGCGCGTCAGGCAGAGGGCGGGCAATGGACAACGCCGGGTGGAATGGTCGAGCCACACGAGCTTCCGGCGGAAGCCGCCGTTCGCGAAACCTGGGAGGAGACAGGTGTGCTCGTCGAGCTCACCCACATCATCGGAGTCTTCGGCGGGCCGCTCTGTGGAATAACCTACGGCAACGGGGATAGGCTGTCGTGGGTCGCCACCGTGTTCGGCGGCCGGCCGATCGGCGGCCACCCACGTCCTGACGGAGACGAGACGCTCGAGGTCCGCTACGTCGCGCGCGACGAGCTTCGCACGCTGCCTTGTCGCGAGCACGTGCGCATGTTCCTCGACGCCGCATTCACGGCGAGCGATCGGGCGTACTTCTCACCCTCCACGTGGCGCCCGGATGCGATGTAACGGTCAGGCAGGTGCAGGCCGCAGGAACATTGCATCCACGCATATCAACAACGGCTTACCAGGAGATACAACATGGCGCAGGTGAAAGTGACCGCAATCAGGAACGGGCCCTACAAGGTTGAAGGCGACATCGAGCTTATGTACGAGCAGCACAAGGTGGACACAAAGCCGCCCACGGTGTTTCTCTGTCGCTGCGGCGCATCGAGCACGAAGCCATTCTGTGACGGCACGCACTCCAAGGTGGGATTCCAGGCGGCAGCGAGCCTCGTCCCGGAGAGCAAAGAGCGATGAAGGAGTCGCACGACGGCGTCGGTGACATCGAGACCGCGCGGTCACGGACGAAGGTTCGGATTGCGCCCGTGCAGCCAAAGGCCACAGCGAACGGTGCCGCCCGGCCATCATGATCGAAGCCGCCAAGTTCTGGAACGAGCCCAACGTCGTAGCTCTGCATGGCTTTCCGCTGGACTGGAATCATTGGCCGATCGGGGAGTGGCCACAGCGCATCGCCGAGATCGAAGCCGTTACCGACCTGCCGATCTGAGTCACTGAAGTGGGCACGTCGAGCTTCGGCGCTGAAGAGGTGCAGGAGTTCGGCTTGAAGAGAACCGCCGAGCTTCTCATCGGCCGCTATCGCGCATTCACTGGTACTCGCTTTACGATCTGCCCCGTGCCTGGCCAGCGACCACGCGTCATCGCGAGCAGGAAGGATCGAGCTACTACCGTCATTTCTATATGGGTGTCCTGCGCGAAGACGGATCACCGAAGCTCGCGTGCCGCCATTTTCACGATTACACACGGAGCTTGAGATATGCCAGTGGTTCCACTTCGAGGACTACCGCCTCGATGACGCCGTGGCATGGCTAAAAAGCTCGGCGTGCGCCACCGCATGGTTCGACGTTACGCTCCTGGACAACCCATGTCCGCGCCGGTGCGGCGTTCTGCGGGGGCGTCCACTGCCGGCACGTCCGGTGGCGTGCTGCAAGGTGACGCCTCGTCGGCGGCGTGACCACCTTCGTACTGCTGCGCCATGGTGCGCACGATCTCCTGGACAATACGCTGGCCGGCCGTACGCGCGACATTTCGCTCAATGAGCAGGGGCGCCAAGAGTCCGAGACACTCGTCGAGCGCCTCGCCGGACTCAGGCTGGACGCGATCTACTCGAGTCCACGCCATCGAGTACGCGAAACGATCGCTCCGCTCGTTGCGTCCACAGCCTCTCCGGTCAACGTCGAACCGGCGCTCGACGCGCATGGAACGCCTGCGCACCGAGCACGTATCGGGCTGCGTGATGCTCGCCTCGCACGGCGACGTCATCAAGGCTGCCCTCGCGCATTACCTCGGCACGAGCCTCGATCACCTCGAGCGCTTCGATATCGCCCCTCTGGGCTCAGGTCACCTTGGTCAACGCTACACCCCGATGGCCGCCTTGATGCGTCGGGGGGTCAGCGGCAGATCGCGTACGCGAACGCCGGTTGCGTCGGCGACTGCGTTGGCAAGCGCCGCGGCCGTCGGCCCCTGCGCCGCTTCCCCCGTGCCGAGGAACGGCTGCCCGAGTCGATTGATCACATGCACGTCGACCGCGTCGGGGATTTCGGAAAAGCGCAGGATCGGGTAGCTCGACCAGTTTCGGCTGGTGATGCGCCTCTCGTCGAAGGTCACGGCTTCGTGCAAGGTCCAGCTGATGGATTGCAGGATGCCGCCTTCGGTCTGGTTGCGGATGCCGTCCGGATTCACGGCTTCACCACTGTCGATCACGGCGACTGCGCGAACGACGCGCACACGGCCGGTCTCCCGGTCGACATCCACTTCGAACACCATCGCTGCGTAGGCTCCCAGGTTCTTGTAGCGCGCGTAGGCAAAGCCGCGTCCTCGATGCGGTGCCTTGCGAAAACCTCGCCAGCCGAACCGATCCGCCGCCATCTGCACCACCTCGCGAGCACGGGCATCCACGAGATGGCGCAGACGGAACTCGACGGGATCCACCGCAGCGTTGATCGCAAGCTCTTCCATGAAGCTTTCGATGGCGAACACGTTCGCATAGGCCCCCAGCGCACGCAGCGCCGATACGCGGACCGGCATCTCCTCGATGTAGTGGTAGATCACGCGAGGATTGCCGAACTTGTATCCGGGAATCGCATTGCGGTCACCATCGCCTGCAGGCAACGGAACCGGCTTCGGTGGCGGCTGGGCGAATGGCGTACTCAAGCTCCACGCAGGCGCCAGGTTTCCCGCGGGCGCCGGACGCGTGGAGTGCGTGCAACTCCAGACCTCGTGATTCCAGTCGGCCACAAAACCATTCGTCACGCGCGCGGCAAGCTTGACGACCATCGCCGAACCATAAGGCTCCCAGGTGTGCTCCTGTTCGCGCATCCATTGCACGCGCACCGGACGTCCGGGCAGAGCGCGCGCGAGCAATGCAGCATCCGCCCCGGCGTCGTCGGCCGCATTGTGGCCGTAGCACCCCGAACCCTCCATGTGCACGCAGCGCACGCGCTCCTTGGGCATGCGCAGCAATTCGGCGATGGCGCGCTGCAGCGGATAGACGCCCTGGCTGTGAGTCCACACGGTGAGCCCGTCGTCCTTGTAGAGCCCTACCGCGCATGAGGGGCCGATCGAGGCGTGCATCTGGTACGGCCGCGTGAAAGTCGCCTGCACGAACTCATTGGTGAACACGGGGGCCGCGGCATCGCCCAGATCCAGGCGATCATCGCTGCGCATAGCCAGGAGGAACGGCGACAACGCATTGGCGGGCGGCAGGCGCGCGCGTTCGTCCCAGCGAGCGCTGCGGGCAAGGGCGCGCAGCGCGAGAACTGCCTGAAATTCGCGCTCGGCGATCACCCCGAGAAAGCTCCCGTCCCGCACCACCTTGAGGACCCCGGGCATCTTCTGCACGGCGTCGATATCAACGCTTGTCAGCTGCGCTCCGTAGCCCGGTGGGCGCACGACGCGCGCGTGCACCATCCCCGGGAGTCGCAGATCCTGCACATAGGCGGCCCCACCGGTGACCTTACCGGGAATGTCCACGCGAGGCAGCGACTGGCCCATGACCTTGCGCGCCGCGGGGTCGAGCATGGCCGCGTTCGCTTGTGCCCTGACGTGCACGTCCTGACCCTGCACGAGCTCGGCGTAGGTCGCGCGTGCACCGCTCGGGGCACGAATGGCTCCGTTCTCGGTGACCAGCTGGTCGACGGATGCATTGAGCCGTTGCGCTGCGAGGGTGACAAGCATGAGCCGCATTTGCGCCGCAGCATTCATGATGGCCGTGCCGCTGTGCTGCATGGACTGGCTCCCCGCCGTGTACGCCTCATCGGGCGTGCGTGCGGTGTCGGCGGTCACGAGCGTGATGCGCGCCGGATCGACCACGAGCTCCTCGGCGGCCACCTGGATCAGAGCAGTCTTGATGCCCTGCCCGAGCTCCGCCTTGCCCGTGAACACTGTGATGACTCCATCGGCGCCGATGCGGATCCAGGAGTCGAGCATCGGCGACTCCGCGAGGCTTCCGGGCAGCGGAGTTTGCCTGCCCGCCTCCTGCACCTGTTGCGCAAGAAGACCCGGGAACAGCGAAAAACTCACCACCAGCACGCCCCCCCGCTTGAGGAACTGCCGCCGTGAAATGCCTCGGGCGCGCATCACGCGGAGTCCTTCGTTCCGCTGCCGGGCTGCATCAGACGCGCCGCCCGCTCCACCGCCCGCAGGATGCGCATGTGCGTGCCGCAACGACAGAGGTTCGGTGACAAATGCTCGCGAATCTCGCGTCGCGTTGCCGTCGGCTTGCGTTCGAGCAGCGCCTGCGCGCGCATCATCATGCCGGGGATGCAATAACCGCATTGCGCGGCTTGCTCTGCAATGAACGCGCGCTGCATGGGACCGGGATGCTCCACCGTGCCGAGCCCCTCCACCGTGCGTATGCGTCGGTTCGCGAGCACCGATATCGGCGTGAGGCAGGAAAACACGGCCTCGCCATCGACCATCACCGTGCACGCACCACACTGACCGAGTCCGCAGCCGAACTTGGCGCCGTTCAGGGCGAGCTGGTCACGCAGCACGTAGAGCAGCGGCGTTGCGGGATCGGCGTCGACCGAGTGCGACGTGCCGTTGACTTCGAGCGTGATCATGCTGCCAACCTCGTATGGAGCATCAGGGCCCTTCGGGATTGCGCCGGACGTTCTTCACCACGCCTTCGACGTCCTGCCACGCCGGTCCGCCACCAAAGCGGGCACGCACGTAGTTCGCGAGATCGGCGAGTTGGGCATCGGTGAACGATCCAGCAAAGCTCGGCATCCATGCTCCAGGCTCTCCATCTGGCGGCTGGATGCCCTGAAGCACGATCTGCACGAAGTTGCGCGCGGTTGCGGCACGTGCGGTGGTCGAGAGACCCAGCCGCAACGCGCCTTCGGGAATATCCCGGCCGGGGCCGTGACAACCCGCGCACGCGCCGCGCCAGATGACGGCGCCGGGCTCGCTCGCCAACGGGCCTTCGTTCCCGCTTCCGCGCGCGGTCGCGGCGGCATTCGCCTGGGCGCCGGGCTCTCGCGGGGGCTGCGTGGCATCGGCCGCGGGCTTCTGCAACGACACGATATAGCTGGCGATGGCGCGTACCTCCTCTTCGGGGACGCCGGAGAGATTTCGCACGACCGGCAGCATCGGACCTCCGGCGACTTCATGGTCGGGCACCACGTTGCCACGAAGATAGCTGACGAGCGTGTCGACGGTCCACGGCACCGCCACTCGGGTGGACGCCTCGAGTGCGGGAGCATGCCAGCCTTCGGCATCGCCACCCGAGAGGGAGCGTTGACGCTGTTCGCCTCCGAGCCAGTTGCGCGGGGTGTGACAGGCGCCACAATGACCGAGGCCAGCGACGAGATAGGCGCCACGGTCCGACATGACGTTTGGCTGGCCGCCAGCGCTGCGTTCCGGGTCGCGCAGAAACATGAGCTTCCACGCGGCGATCAGTGCCCGCACGTTGTACGGGAAACGCAGGTCGTTCTCGGGCGTGCGTGCCGCCACCGCTTCGCGCGTCATGATGAACGCGTACAAGGCATGCAGATCGTCATCGGTGATGTAGCGGAAGTGCTCGTACGGAAAAGCGGGATAGAGTTGTCGTCCGTCGCGCCCGAGACCCTGACGCATCGCGCGCACGAAGTCGGCTTCGGTGTACCGGCCGATGCCGGTGTCCACGTCAGGCGTGATGTTGGTGCCATAGATGAGGCCGAACGGGGTGTGCAGTGCGCGGCCACCCGCGTAAGCCCTGCCTTCGGGTGTCGTGTGGCAGACGATGCAGTCGCCGAGCGATGCGAGTACCGCGCCGCGTTGCACGAGCGCAGGGTCCGCAGTCGTTGCGGCCGCTGGCGCATCCGGCGCGGCCGCAAGCGCGCTCCAGGCGAGCGCAACCGTGCCCACGATCGCGGCAGTCAGTGGCAGACGATGCGGCCTCAACACGGCCTCAGTGGCCCGGGTGCGGGGCGTCGGGAGGGTCGAGCATCCCGCTTCGACCACACCCAGGTGCCAAGGATTCCCGGGTACGGGACCGGCTGAATTCCCGCCATCTGACCTACGATCCCGCACCGCTTGCGCCGAGGCGCTGACGCAGGGCAAGCGCCACCGATGCGCCGACGCTTTGCCAATCGCCTTCGCGGGGTTGCCGGAAGAGTCGCATCGTGGGATACCAGGGCGAATCTTCGCGCTCGCTCATCCAGCGCCAGTCCGCGCGGTGCTTGAGCAGCACCCAGACCGGCCGCCCGAGCGCTCCGGCGAGATGCGCATCATGCAGTCGACCGTGATCACGAGATCGAGCGAGAGCATGGCCGCTGCCGCAGCGGTGATCTCCTGGGTCAATACTGAAAGAGGCACGATGCATCGTTTCGAAGCGGCCCGCCGCCTCCGCCGCCCGGCGCACCCGCTCGATGCGATCGGTCGCGCGCCACGCAGCCTCGAAGTCGCCGCGCAACATGGCGGCCTCCCACGCGCTCGCCACCTCCTCGTGATTCGAATCGTTCACAGGCCACCCATGACGTCGCGCGCGCAATTGCGTGACATTGATCGGCGAGGCGTCGGGCTCGCTCACGAGCAATGGAACCCGGCAGACGCCGGCGGTCTGGCGGTCACGCCGTCGCCGCGCTCGTGATGGTCGCATACCGCCAGCCGCGGGAAGCTTTGCGGAACGTGTCGCCGCGCGGTTGCGCATGACACACCCTGAGTACGAACGCACCGGCGTCGTCGATCATGTCCACGGACGGCGATAATCCCTCATACCGCCGAATGAGGCTGCCCACAGACAGCAGCGCGCAGAACCGGTTGCTCCGTTACAGGTCGTCGAGCGATACTTGGGTCCTCAATGGCGAGCTCTCCGCGGGGGAGCGATCACGGAAACTCTCATGCACTCACGCAACACTGTCATCGCCCTCCAACTTGCATCGATCGTGGCCATTCCCGCGTTCAGCGGCGGCGTTCTCGCGCAGCAGCCGGGCGCGGATTTTCCGGAGGGTCCCGGCAAGTCGATCGTCGTGCCGATGTGCGGAAGCTGTCACGACATCAATCGGCTCAAGGCCGGTTACACGCCCGAAGGCTGGCGCACGGTCATCCGCATGATGCAGAACATGGACGTCCCGATCCCTCCGGATCAAGTCGAGGTGGTCACCCAATATCTCATCAAGAGCTTCCCGGAGCGCACCCGTCCGGGCGCAGCCGAGATCGCCGGTCCCGCCGCCGTGAACGTACGCACGTTTCCGGTGCCGACTGCCGGTTCACGTCCGCACGATCCGCTCGCGGCACGCGACGGCGCGCTCTGGTACACGGGCCAGCTCTCGAACAAGCTGGGCCGCGTCGATACGCGCACCGGGCAAGTGCGCGAATACCCCCTCAAGGTCGCGCACTCAGGGCCGCACGGGCTCACCGAGGACGGTCAGGGCAACATCTGGTTCACGGCCAACAACGCGGGTTACATCGGCAAGCTCGATCCGAAAAGCGGCGATGTCACGGCGTACAAGCTGCCGGACCCGGCGGCAAAGGATCCGCACACCCTCGTCTTCGATCGCGATGGAACCCTGTGGTTTTCGGTGCAGCAGGCCAACATGATCGGTCGCCTGCAACCCGCAAAGGGCGAGATCAAGCTGGTGACGGTGCCCACTGCAAAGGCGCGTCCTTACGGGATGGCCGTGAACGCAAAGAACATCGTTTACTTCGTGGAGTTCGGATCGAACAAGATCGCGAGCATCGATCGCGAGACCATGCAGATCACCGAATATCCGCTCCCCAACGCCGGTGCCCGCCCACGACGCCTTGCGATCGGCCCCGATGATCTCATCTGGTACAGCGACTTCGCGCGGGGCATGCTGGGGCGGCTCGATCCTGCGACGGGACGCGTCGTGGAGTGGCCCTCACCCAGTGGTCCGCAGTCCGAGCCCTATGGCATCGTCTTCACGCGCGGAGCCGTGTGGTACAGCGAGTCGTTCGCGAAGCCGAATACGCTCGTGCGGTTCGACCCCTCCACCGAAAAGTTTCAGACGTGGGCGATCCCCGGAGGCGGCGACATCGTGCGGAACATGGACGTCGCCCCGAGCGGCAACCCGGTAATGGCGCACAGCCTCGTGAACCAGGTGGGCATAGTCGAAATTCGCTGAAGCCTCAGCCCGAGCACTCGAGGATGCTGCCGAGCTTGACGTCGTCCTCCCAGGTTTCGAGCCGGACGGTAAAGCCCCAGAGACGCCGCAAATGCGCCATCACCTGCGTGCACGAGTGGGTGAGCGGGCGGCCTCGCCGCAACTGGTGCCGCAGCGTGAGCGAGCGGTCGCCGTGGCGGTCGTACCGGGTCACTTGCACGTCCGGCACCCGCACTTCCTGCGCGTGTTGCTGCGCCAGGAGCTTGCGCACCCGCCGATAGCCGCGATCGTCATGGATGCTGTCGACGACGAGCGTGTCTTCGGCCTTGTGATCGGCGACCGCGAAGAGATGGAACTGGCGGATGAGTCGCGGTGACATGAACTGCGCAATGAAGGATTCGTCCTTGAAGTTGCGCATCGCGAAGTCGAGGGTCTTGCGCCAGTCGGAGCCTGCGATCTGGGGGAACCACTCCCGATCTTCAGCATCGGGCGCTTCGCAGATGCGCCGCAGGTCGGAGTAAAGCGCAAATCCGAACGCATACGGATTGAGCCCGCCGTAAGCCGGAGAATCGTACGCCGGCTGCGCCACGACATTGGTGTGGCTCTTCAGGAACTCGAGCATGAAGCCGTCGTCGACGAGCCCATTCTCGTGCATGCGATTCAGGATGGTGTAGTGCCAGAAGGTGGCCCATCCCTCGTTCATGACTTTGGTCTGCCCTTGCGGGTAGAAGTACTGCGCGAGCTTGCGCACGATGCGAACGAGCTCCCGCTCCCAGGGCTCGAGGCGCGGCGAATACTTCTCGACGAAGTACAGGATGTTTTCCTGCGGCTCGGCCGGGAAGCACTCCTGGGTCTCTGCTTCGCGGGTGCCGAGCGATTCGGGCAACGTGCGCCACAGATCGTTGAAGTTGCGCTCGCGGTGCTCCTCGCGCTCCTTGAGCCGTGCGGCTTCGGCCTTCAGCGTGGGTGCGTTCGGGCGACGATAGCGGTCCACGCCGTGCGGCATGAGGGCATGGCAGGCATCGATCACCTGCTCGACCGCGGCAGCGCCATGGCGCTCCTCGCAATCCATGACGTAGCGCCGCGCGAACACGAGATAGTCGAGGATCGACTCGGCGTCGGTCCATTGACGGAAGAGATGGTTGCCCTTGAAGAACGAGTTGTGGCCATAGCAGGCGTGAGCCATCACGAGGGCCTGAGTCGCCATCGTGTTCTCTTCCATGAGGTACGCGATGCAGGGGCTCGAGTTGATCACGATCTCGTAAGCAAGCCCCTGCATGCCGCGCCTGTAGGCCTGCTCGTTGCGGATGAATTCCTTACCGTATGACCAGTGCGGGTAGCCGACCGGAAGACCCGTCGTGGCGTACGCGTCGAGCATCTGCTCGGAGGTGATGATTTCGATCTGGTTCGGGTAAGTGTCGAGACCGAACTCGGCGGCCGTGGCCGCGATGGCCCGGTGGTACACCTCCAGGAGATCGAAGTCCCAGTCGGCCCCGTGCGAAAGCGGCGTACCTTGCAATGCCGCGACGCTCGCGCAGTCGACACCCCCGTCGAGAATGCTGCTCATTGGGCATCCTTTCGGAACAGGTCGCGAAACACGGGGTAGATCTGCTCCCGGTGAGCCGCACGTCGCATCGCGAAGTTCGTCACGAGCTCCTCGAGGCGCTGGTATTCCGCCCATAACGAAGATGCTCGATCCTGTGCGTGCGGCGCGGTGAGCTCGAGGTAGGTGTAGTAGCGGGTCAGCGGCAGCAACTGCTCGCGCAGGAACCGGGCGCTCCGCGCAGGATCGGCTCCGAACGCATCGCCGTCCGACGCTTGAGCGGCATAGACGTTCCAGCCGCTCGCATAACGGTCGGCACGGATCTTCTCGGCAAGCTCGAGCGCGGAGAGCACGACCGTGCCGCCCGAGCGCGTGTCGTGAAAGAAGGTGTCCTCATCGACCTCATCGGCATCGTCGGTGTGCCGGATGAACACGAGCTCGACCTCTACGTACTTGCGGGTGAGGAAGAGATAGAGCAGCGTGAAGAAGCGCTTCGCGAGGTCTTTCTTGTCCTCGTCCATGGACGCCGACACGTCCATGAGACAGAACATTGCCGCGCGGGCGATGGGCTCGGGACGCAGCACGCGATTGCGGTAACGCAGGTCGGTCTCGTCGAGAAAAGGCAAGCTTGAACGGCGACGCCCGAGGCGCTCGATCTCTTCCTGCAATGCGGCGACCCGATCGGCCGAGCCCGCAGCAGCGGCAAGCTCGAGCTCGGCTTCGGCCGCCTCCCGCTCGTGGACCAGGCTCGAGCCGAGCGCGATGCGCCGGGCAAGCGATTGCGTGAGCGTGCGCTTGACCGACAGGTTCGCCGGTGCGCCCCACTTGGTGTAGCCAGCGCGCACGCTCTTTTGACGCTCACTGCGGCCAAGCTCGGTGCGAGCGAGGTTCGGGAGCTCGAGATCGTCGAAGAAGATCTGCATGAACTCCTCGCGCGAGAGCGAGAAGACGAACTCGTCCTGGCTGTCGCCGTCGCCGCCGTCGCTCGCCCTGCCCCCTCGTCCACCGCCACCTTCCGGACGCGGGATGCGGTCTCCGGCCACGTATTCGCGGTTGCCGGGAAGCACGATCTCGCGGTCGCCCCCTGGGCCGAACGAGAACGTCGGTTCCGAAATGTCCTTTTTCGGAATGCGCACCTGCCCACCCTGCTCCATGTCGGCGAGCTTGCGCTCACCGATCATCTTCTTCACCGCGTTCTGTATCTGGGCCTTGTAGCGCCGCAGGAAGCGCTCGCGGTTGACGGCGCTCTTGCCACGGGCGTTGGGTCGGCGATCGATCAGGTGAACCATCGACGCTCCTTGGCGCGCGTCAGGACGACTTGTGCACGCGCAGGTACCACTCGGCGAGAAGCCGCACCTGCTTCTCGGTGTAGCCCTTTGCAACCATGCGGGCGACGAAGTTCTGATGCTTCTGCTTCTCGTCCGCCGACGCCTTGGCGTTGAACGAGATCACCGGAAGGAGCTCCTCGGTGTTCGAGAACATCTTCTTCTCGATCACCTCGCGCAGCTTTTCATAGCTGTTCCACACCGGGTTGCGGCCGGCGTTGTGCGCGCGCGCCCGCAGCACGAAATTGACGATTTCGTTGCGGAAGTCCTTGGGGTTGGCGATGCCCGCGGGCTTCTCGATCTTTTCGAGCTCGCCATTGAGCGCAGCACGGTCGAACTGCTCGCCAGTCTCCGGGTCGCGGTAATCCTCCTCCTGGATCCAGCAATCGGCGAAGGTCACGTAGCGGTCGAAAATGTTCTGGCCATACTCCGTGTACGACTCGAGGTAGGCGGTCTGGATCTCCTTGCCGATGAACTCGGCATAACGCGGGGCGAGATAACCCTTCACGTGCTCCACATGCCGGCGGCGAGTTTCCTCCGGCAGATCTTCGCGGGCGAGGCGTTGCTCGAGCACGTACATGAGGTGCACCGGGTTGGCGGCGATCTCGGTCTGGTCGTGGTTGAAGACGGCCGACAGGATCTTGTAGGCGAAGCGGGTGGACAGGCCCGTCATGCCTTCGTCGGGTCCTGCGTAGTCGCGGTATTCCTGGAGCGTCTTCGCCTTGGGATCGACGTCCTTGAGGGTCTCGCCGTCGTACACCCGCATCTTGGAATAGATGCTCGAATTCTCGGGCTCCTTCAGGCGCGTGAGCACTGAAAACTGGGCCATCATCTCCAGCGTACCGGGCGCGCACGGCGCTCCCGAGAGCGAGGAGTGGGCGAGGAGCTTCTGGTAGATCTTCACCTCTTCGGAGACGCGCAGGCAGTACGGCACCTTGACCACGAAGATGCGGTCGAGGAAGGCCTCGTTGTTCTTGTTGTTGCGGAAGCTGTGCCACTCGGATTCGTTGGAGTGGGCGACGATGACGCCGTTGAAGGGGATCGCGGAGAAGCCTTCCGTGCCCTTGAAGTTGCCTTCCTGGGTGGCGGTGAGCAAGGGATGCAACATCTTGATCGGCGCCTTGAACATCTCGACGAACTCGAGCAGCCCCTGGTTGGCGAGACAAAGCCCGCCGGAGTAGCTGTAAGCATCGGGATCGTTCTGGGACAGGAGCTCGAGCTTGCGGATGTCGACCTTGCCCACGAGCGACGAGATGTCCTGGTTGTTCTCGTCACCGGGCTCCGTCTTGGTGATCGCCACCTGGCGCAGTACGGAGGGGTTGATCCTGACGACGCTGAACTTCGAGAGATCGCCTCCGAATTCGTGCAGTCGCTTGACGGCCCACGGCGACATGATGCCGCTGAGGTAGCGGCGCGGGATGTTGTAATCCTGCTCGAGCACCGAGCCGAAGCGTTCGGCCGGAAACAGCCCGAGCGGGGACTCGTTCACAGGAGAGCCCTTGATGGCGTAGATCGGTTTGGCTTCCATCACGCTCTTCAGGCGCTCGGCAATGGAGGACTTGCCGCCGCCTACGGGGCCGAGCAGATACAGGATCTGCTTCTTCTCCTCGAGTCCCTGCGCAGCATGCTTGAAGAACGAGACGATCTGCTCGATCGCGTCTTCCATGCCATAGAACTCGCGAAATGCGGGGTACCGGCGAATCATCCGATTGCCGAAGATGCGCGACAGACGCGGGTCGTTGCGGGTGTCGATGAGCTCCGGCTCGCCGATGCCGGCGAGCATGCGCTCGGCGGCGCTCGCGTAAGCACCTGGGTCACGTTTGCAGAGCTCGAGATACTCCTCGAGGCTCATCTCGGCTTCCTGTGTGGCCGAGTAGGTCGATCGAAAATGGTCGAGCAGCGTAGGCATGTGCATCACTCCCGTCAGGCGGTAAAAGCGAATTGCCGGGTCCAGGGCCCTTGCCACCGCTCCCGGCATTCAGAGCGGCTCGCCTTCTTGGTTTTGTGGGACTGCCTTTCCTCCCTGCTTGCGCTCGCGCTGCATCAGCAGCACGACCCATTGATCAAACCCCGCCGATGCCCTTCCCCGACAACGACGTGGCGCTCACCGCACTCGATGCATCGCGACGCAACGTATTCGCGAGTCGACTCGCATAACGCATGCCACTGCGCACGCGTGCACCGCGCACGCCTTTAGCAGCCACATGAGTCGATTGCCAATCGATGACAACAACGTGACGCACATACGCCGGCTGTAACGCACAGGCGCCAAGCGCGTTGACCTGGCTCTCGGCGCGCGGCTGAAGACGCATCGCCGCGGCTTCATGCGGAGGAGAGGGCGAAGATGACTGATCAGAGCGGTCGAGGGCGAGGAGTGACGCGTTACGTCGCAGCGTGCCGCTTCCCGAACGTTGTCTGACATTGCAGGCGCTACTCACGACGTCAACAGTAACGGTGTGTGCCGTGAAAATGCAACGCGCGCGTGCATTCGCGCACGAAAAACAGACTGCGACGTTTTACCTGCGCAACAACGTGTGCGGTTCAGAGCGCAGCCTGCGTGCGCGCACGCGACGCACACCATCGCTCGGGGCAACCGCAAAAAGTGCGCGAACGCGACGCAAGACCTGCGGCGGCAGGAACTTTCGATGTGAGCCGTGGATCAAAAACCATTCGCGCGCGCTTTCATCGAGCAACCTTCGGGCTGAATGGCACGCTCGAGACGCAACGTCGCGCGAAAATTCCACATGCGGACGACCCATTTTGCGCGGGGCGCACTGAAATGTGTCCACATGTGCACGTGTGAGGTGCATCAGCTGCTTGGCGGCATCAACTCCCGCGCGCGTTCAACGCGGCATGTGCGGCGCCGCAGCAGCAGGTGGATCGACGCCGTGATCGACAGGAGCCCGCGCCAGATCGTGGCGTGACCGTTGCCCCACGACGACGTGACGGTCAATCCGAAGACGAGGAGCTTCACGC
>JALYXY010000056.1 GCA_030946875.1 Pseudomonadota bacterium
GCCTTTGCACCAGGCGGCCCAGATTGCACGGATGGAAGCCGTCGACATCCTTCAGCGGCGAGATGCGGTCGGTTACGGCGGTCTCGGCGACCTGCTTTGGAAGCGGTAGCTGCACCAGGATGCCGTGCACGGCGCTGTCGACGTTCAGTGCATCGATGCGGGCAAGCACTGCGTCGGCTGAACTCTCGGCTGGAAGGTCGAACGAAAAAGACTGCATGCCGACCATCTCGGTCATTCTGCGCTTGCTTCGCACATAGATCTGCGACGCCGAGTTCTCGCCCACCAGCACCACCGCGAGTCCGGGACGGCTGCGTCCCGCCGCGGTGCGCGCCGCCACGCGCTGTGCGACCTCCGCGGTCAACCGCTCGGCTTCCGCCTTTCCGTCAATGATGCGCGCTGCCATCGGCCTGCTGTGTCGTCGGGTCGTCCGCAGTCTACCCGATGCGACGCATCGGCCGCGTAGAATCTACGGGTGATCGACAGCACACGGCTGAGGGCCCTCAATGCGCGGCTGTCCGTTGCGCTGGCCGCGCCGCCGGGCGTTTACGTTCCACTCTCCGTCGACCGCCATTGCGTCGGCTGGACGGACCCCGCGCGTGCGTCCCGACTCGCGCAGTTCAGCGACGTCTTCACGCAAAGCCATGAGGGCCTTGCATTCGTCCGCGGACTTGACGACGAGCCGTCGAGGACCGCTGGCCTCGGGCACGTGACCCGGGCCCTGGCCGACGAAGGCCTACTGAGTGCCTGGCGTGACGAGACCTACACGATCGCGAGCGCGTGGGGCGCGCCTGCCCTTTTCCTCCTCGAACGCGCGGCCGCGAGATACTTCGGCGTGGTCACGTATGCAGCCCACATCAATGGCCTCGTCGCGCACTCCCACGAGATGCACATGTGGTTCGCACGCCGAAGTGCAACCAAGGCGATCGATCCCGGCCAGCTCGACACGCTCGTCGGTGGCGGAATACGCAGCGGCACGAGCGTAGAGGAAACGGTGCTTCGCGAAGCGTGGGAGGAAGCCGGCATCCACGCCGCCACGGCCGCGCGTGCGCTGCCCACGGGTGCGGTACGCGTCTGCCGGGCCGGGGCCGATGGGCTGCAGCGCGAAATCATTTTCGTCCACGACCTCGCCCTAGACCCACGTTTCGCGCCGAACAACATCGATGGAGAGGCGGTGGAACATCGGCTCGTCACGATCGACAAGGCCGCAGAGATGATCGCCCGGAGCGAAGGCTGCGATCTCGTCACCGTCGATGCGAGCCTCGTCGTTCTCGACTATCTTTTGCGATCCGGATCGCTGTCACCTCGGTCGCCGGATTATCTCGCCCTCGCGGCCCTCCGGTGGTCGCCGCTGTGCCCGGGGCAACGATCCGCAAGAGCGTGACGAGGCACGACCCAGTGCCGGGTCAGCTGCGTCTCGCAAAGAGCGCGGTTGCAGCCGGGCGAGCTTGCGATGTCGCAAACAACCAAGGTCGCGTGAATGGTCGCTCAATCCTGCGGCATGCGGTCGACCCGCCACTTGCCATCATCGCCCCGCATCATCATCGCCTCCGAGCGGTAACTCTCGCCATTCCTGCGCCGGTCGAGACTGACGGTCGCAAACCGTGGTCCTGACAGCGTGACTGCGCGCACGCGCCCGAATCGCGACTCGTCGAACGGCTTTGCATTGATCCATGTGTCCACAGTTGCGGCGTAGCGCTCCTGCGCGGCCGGTGTGAGTTGCCGCTGCGCAGCACTCCTGTCGCCTCGCTGAAGCGCCTGCGCAAGGCGCTGCCACGTCTCGCGCGGCGCGCTGAAATCGGTTGCGCTCGGCAAGGCGGCGGACCTTTGGGCGATGCCTATTACCTGCCATGCCTCAGAAACAGAAGGCATCGGGTCGAACATCGCCGCGGAAGATAAGGTCGAGGTCGCCCATGCGAGCGCAACGAACACGGCCGGCCAGAGGCCCGGAGGGCGCAACGTGCGCATGCGTGCGTCTATGCCGCGACCCTGGAGGCGCTTCCGACGGCTCGAACTTGCCGGATCCCCAGCTCCTGCAGCGTGTCACGTACGGCATTCACGGCATGACGCATCTCGGCGCGGCCGATCGCACCGATGCAGCCGACCCGGAACGTCTCGACCTTGGTGAGCTTTCCCGGGTAGAGGATGAAGCCCTTGTCCCGCACCCGTTCGTAAAAGGTCTTGAACGTGTATGCGGGGTCGGCGGGCGCGTGAAACGTGACGATGATGGGAGCCTGGATTGCCGGCGGCAGGAACGGCCGGAAGCCGATCTCACGCATGCCGTCGATCAGGGTTTCGCAGTTGCCCGAGTAGCGTGCGAGACGCGCAGGCTGGCCGCCCTCCGCAATCAGCTGGTCGAGCGCCTCGTTGAACGCAACCACCACGTGCGTGGGCGGCGTGAAGCGCCACTGTGTCGTGCGCTTCATGTAGGTCCACTGGTCGTGCAAATCGAGCGCCAGCGACGTACAACGGCCTGCACATTGCTCGAGCACGCTGCGCCGCACGAACACGAATCCCATCCCGGGAGGGCCTTCGACGCACTTTCCGGAAGCAGCCACGAGCGCATCGAAAGGCATCGATCGCGCATCGAGAGGGAGCGCACCGAGCGAGCTCATGGCGTCCACGATGAGGCTGCGACCGTGCCGCTGAACCACATTTGAAATCTCGTGCAGCGGATTGAGGATGCCGGTGGAGGTCTCGCAGTGAATGAGGCCGACGTGCGTGATGGTGCGATCGGCCGACAGCAGGCGTTCCACGTCCTGCGCCGTCGTGGGCACGTCTTCTGGCGTCTGGAATTCGCTGACGCGTCTGCCCATCATGCGCGTCAGCTTGGCCATCCGTGTGCCGTATGCACCGTTGACGAGCACGAGCACATGGCCATCCGCAGGCACCATCGTGTTGATGGCTGCCTCGACGGCGAAAGTGCCGCTTCCCTGCAGCGGAATGCACTCGTGCGTGTCGTGGCCGTGCACGATGTCGAGGAGCTTGCGGCGGACCTCGGCGGTGATCGCGTTGAAGGCTTCGTCCCACGAACCCCAGTCGCGAAGCATGGCCGACTTCGTGGCGAGGGAGGTCGTCAAGGGCCCGGGAGTGAGCAAAATGGGATCGCGAAAGAGGAGGCTCATGCGTGGGTCCTCGAGGTAAAAGGCTTTTGAATCATCCCGTGCGGCCCGCGGTGCGCCAGCCCTGCGTCCGCCGAAGCACCGCGGTTTCGACGGCCAGCGACACCACCGTCACCACGGCGGAAGTCGCCACGATGAGCGTGGCCATGGCCGCCGCTGATCCCATCGCTCCCGCCTCATCGAGCTGCACGATGGAGATCGAGGCGAGCATCGTCTTCGGTGAGTACAGGAACACCACGGCCGAGATGGTGGTCATTGCGTTCACGAAGTAGTAACGCGCAATATCCACGAGCGATGGCAGGCAAACGGGAACCGTCACCCGCGTGAAGGTGCGGTAGAACGGCACCTTGAGCGACGCCGACACCGACTCGAACTCGTTGTCGAGCTGCTTCAGCGCAGTGACTGCCGTCAGGTGACTCGACGCATAGAAGTGCACGATCGTGGATGCAACGAGGATGGTCATCGTGCCGTACAGCACGTTGAGCGGATTTGCCGGATGGTTGAAAAACAGAATGTAGCCGATGCCCAGCACCAGCCCGGGTACGGCCATCGGCAGCATGGCCTGCAGACGGATCACCGGCCGCAGAACGTCGGCGCCACGCGTTTTCTCGAGCCAGTACGCACCCGCAAAGCTGATCGACGCGCCGAGCGCGGCGCACCACGCCGCCATCTTGAGGCTGTTGCGGTACGCATTGTCCACACCCGCCTCCTCGAACCCGTACGTATAGTGGTTGAGCGTAAGCGAAAGGTTGTACGGCCATACCTTGACGAACGATGCGTACACCGCCATACCGATCACGAGGAGCATCGCCACCGACATGACGGCCACGAACAGAAGCAGGAGCGAATCGCGACCCGCCGACGGCCGCGGCGTGTAAGGCACGCTGCGCGCCGTGAGCAGCGCCTGCTGATGGCGGCGTATGACGTTGTCGATCATGAACGCAATCACCGCCGGCACGAGCAGCAGAAGCCCGACCACGGCACCCATCTGGAAATTCTGCTGGCCGACGACCTGCTTGTAAATGTCGATCGCGAGCACGTTGTAATTGCCGCCGATCACTTTGGGCACGCCGAATTCAGACACCGCCATCGTGAAAACGACCATGGCCGCGGAGATGAGACCGTACCGTGCGCCAGGCAATGTGACGGTCATGAAGCGCCGCCAGCGGCGGGTACCGAGCGCGTCGGCGGCCTCATAGAGCCGCGCATCGGCGAGCGACAGGGAGGCGAGGAGAATCATGACCGCATGCGGAAACGCGGCAAAGGTCATCGCGAGCACCATGCCGGGAAGGCCGTAGATGGTGGCGATACCGAACCACCCGAGCACGGCCTTGAACACACCCTGGTTGCCGAGAAGGTAGATGAACGAGATCGCCGCGAGCAGCGAAGGCGCAAGGATCGGGATCAGCGCGATATTTCGCCACAGCCCCTTGAGCGGAATGCAGCTGCGGTGGATGGCGTATGCAAACACGAAGGCAAGCGGGATCACGAGAACCGTGGTCCAGAGCGCGAAGGCAAGCGTGTGCCGGGTCGAGAAGGCCAGCGAAGGCGATGCGAAATAACTCGCGAAGTTGGTGAGCCCGGCAAACGATCCGTCGCGCGCCTCGACGCTGCGAATGAACAGCATCGCAAGCGGCACCGTGAGAAACACGAAGAGCGAAGCGCACACGAGCAGCAATCCGCCGCGCACCGCCACCGCCTCGCGCAAGGCTCGCGTCGCCGAACGGGGCAGGATTGCCGCGATCTCGTTCATTGCCCGCGATCGCGGTCAGTCATGGAACTGCGGCGCCATTTTCTGCGAGTCGCGCTGCGGCTTGTCGTGCTCTATCCAGAGCTGCGCCCCAAGCACATGGTTCTGCCTCCGCAAATTCACGTTGCGAACACGCGCACGCGTTCACCGCGAAGCGCGAATGGCACGACCGACCCTTCGCTCACGCCGAGCTCGAGCGCCTGATTGAGAGAGCAGTAGATCAGCATGCGCTGACCGTCGAAGTCCTCGACCGCGACGGTGGCCAGGCAATACGTGCCATGGAAGTCGAGTTGCGTGACACGGCCCGAAAGCCGGTTGGGACGGACGTCCAGAGGACCGGAATCGGCCAGGATGCGATCTTCGGGCCGAAGGTAGAGGCGCACGGCGTCGCCCGCGGGCACGTTGTGCGTCGTGGTCGAGATTTCCGTACGACCCACGCGAAAGCGGCCGTCGCCCGTGCTCACCGCGTCGAGCACGTTCACCTTGCCCAGGAAATCGGCGACGAACGGCGATGCCGGATGCTCGTAGATGTCGAGCGGCGTTCCAATCTGCTCGATGCCGCCATGGTTCATCACCACGACACGATCGGCCATCGAGAGCGCCTCCTCCTGATCGTGGGTCACCATGACGGTGGTGATGCCAAGCCGCCGCTGCAATTGCCGGATCTCGCCGCGCAAACGTTCGCGCTCCTTAGCGTCCAGCGCGGACAGGGGCTCATCCAGCAGCAGGAGCGATGGAGACGTGGCGAGTGCGCGGGCGAGCGCAATGCGTTGTTGCTGGCCGCCCGAAAGCTGGCTCGGGTACTTCGCAATTTCATCCGGCAGCCCCACCAGTGCGAGAAGCTCCTTCACCCGCGAGTCGATCGCGGCGCGTTTGACCCGCCGATTGACGAGCCCGTACGCCACGTTGTCGCGGACGGTGAGGTTCGGAAACAGCGCATACGATTGGAAAACGATGCCGTAGTCGCGTGACGCCGCCGGTGCGTTGGAGACATCCCGCCCGTTCTGGACCACACGTCCGTCGGTCTGGTGCTCGAGACCCGCGATGATGCGCAGCAAGGTCGTCTTGCCACACCCGGAGGGCCCCAGAAAGCAGACGAGCTCACCGGTGTGGATGACGAGGTCCACCGAGCGCAGCGCGACGAAGCTGCCGAACCGTTTGTGGACGGCGAGAAGCTGGAGCGCGGTGGTGTGGGCGTGGGTCAGCGGTACAGCCGGTGCCACCACCAAAGGCGACACCGCCTGCATGCGTTCAGCTTCGAGTGGTGTGGCCATCTGCCGGCGCCACGCGGTGGTGCACTGGCGTCACTTGGGTGCTGCCTTCGACTCGTAGCGCTTGCTCCACTCGCCCAGGATCTTGTCGCGATTCTGCGCGGCCCACATGAAGTCGTTCTTCACGAGCATCGAGCCGTAGCTCGCCGGAACGTTGGGCAGCGCTTGTGACTGGCTGGGCACTGCAACGATGGCGAAGTTTTTGGCGTACAGGGCCATGGCCGCGTCCGAAGCCGCCCAATCCATCAGTTTCTGGGCCGCCGCCATGTTCTTGGTGCCCTTGTGGATGCCAATCGCCTCCACGTCCCAGCCGAGGCCCTCCTTGGGGAACACGAGATCGATGGGCTTGCCTTGCGCCTTTTCGCGATTTGCACGGTATTCGAAGGAGATGCCCATCACGTACTCGCCATTGGCCGCGGCGGCGCATGGACGCGAGCCCGAATGCATGTACTGCGCGATGTTCTCGTGCAGCCCGTCCATGAAGCGCCAGCCCTCCTGCTCACCATACAGCTGCAGCCATGCGGTCACATCGAAGAAACCTGTGCCCGACGAGGCCGGGTGCGGCATCACGATCTGGCCCTTGTACACGGGCTTGGTGAGGTCCTTCCAGGTCTCGGGCTTCGGGATGTTGCGCTTCTGCGCTTCGACCGTGTTGAAGC
>JALYXY010000060.1 GCA_030946875.1 Pseudomonadota bacterium
ACGTGAACGCGGCCGGGGAAGGCCCGGTAAGGTAAGGGCCGTCTAGAAGTTTGCCGCGAGCGGGAGCGCGTCCTCGGCCGAAACGATGGCATCGATCTCGGCGAGCTTGCGCATGAGGCCGCCAAGCTGTGCCGCGATCCCCTCCTCGATCTCCTGGAGCTCCGCCACGCGTTCCTCCAGCTCACCGCTCGCCCGGTGAATGCGACGTATGCCGTCCAATCGCCGCGAGAGGCCGAGCTGATGTTCCTTCACCTGCGTTTCGAGGGGCGCCATCACCGCCCGCAACCAGGATTCGAGGTCACGGTTCGCCACCTTGTACACGTGTCGCACGCGTGACGCGATCGTCTCGAAGAACCGCTTCATCAGCGAGAACTTCGCCTTGCTGACCATGTTCCACAGGGTGTTGAAGTGCGTGTTGTACGCGCGTTCGAGCCGATCGACTTCCTTCTGGTAACGCAGCACGGAGAAAGCAGGCGGCGAAAAGCGCTCGAGCCCGTACTCTTTGGCGAACTGTGCATACATGGCCTGCATGAGCTCGTGCAGCTCCGCGGATTTTTCAGCCGCCTTGTCGAAGTCACGCCTGATCGAGGTGAAGAACTCGTTCATCGCAACGCGAACGCCTTTGGTGAAGGGACTCGTCTCGATGCCGTGACGCGTCTGTTGGGCATTGGCGCGCAGCGCCTCCATCCCGATGTGGCGAAACAGCTCGTTGGTCTGCTCGGTGAGCACGTTGCGGAGTGCACCGAAGCGCTGCAGCCCGCGCTCGAACGCTTCCTTTTCCTGCCGCACCCGCTCGAGCATGTGGGCGATCACGTCCTGATTCTTGCCGCGCAGCGCGCGTAGCTCCGCAAGTTGCTCGGCGATGCCAGCCTGTCTCGCGTCGAGCGTGGCGCGCGCCCCGCTGGCGAGGCCCCTCACTTCGGCCTGCGTCGCCGCACCCACGATCTCACGCTTGCCAGGTATGAGCCTGTCCGAAAGCGCAGCTTCCAGCACCGGCAACCGGCTCTTGGCAAGCAGCGCGTCGTCTCCGTTCACGCGGGCGACGAGTCCCTTCTGAGCCGACACGCCGAATACCTGATGCGTCTCGACGCCCAGCACACCCGCGACGCTGCGCACCTGGCGGGCGATTTCCGCATCGACTTCCTGCGTGCTCTTGAGCTCGTCCCAGAGCCCGTCGATCTTGTTCAGGATGACCACGCGGCCGGCGCGCTGTTGTGGATCGGCGCCAGCGAGATGCTGGTTCCAGACATCGAGATCGCTCTTGGTCACGCCGGCGTCGGCGGCGAGGATGAAGAGCACCGCGTGCGCATTCGGGAGCAGGGACAACGTGAGCTCGGGCTCGGCGCCGATCGCATTGAGCCCGGGCGTGTCGAGAATGACGAGCCCCTGCTGAAGCAGCGGATGCGGGAAGTTGATGACGGCGTGCCGCCACGCAGGGATGTCGGCGCTGCCGTCAGCCGCGGCATGGGCTGTGGCGACATCTGCTTCGTCGTGCAGCCCGAGCCGGCGAGCCACGCTCACCGGAACTCTCTTGACCTCAGAAACGCGGGTCAGCGCATCGCTCATCCGATCAGCCGACGAAAGATCGAGCGGCAGCGTGATCCATTCGTCCGAATACGTCTTGAGCTCGGCCACCGACGCATCGCGAAGGCGCGTCTCGATCGGGAGCAAGCGGATCGAGGGTGGCCGCGTGCCGTCGTACAGGAGCTCCGTCGGGCACATCGTGGTGCGGCCGGCCGATGAAGGCAGAAGCCGCTGGCCGAAGTCTGCGAAGAAGATTGCGTTGATGAGCTCTGACTTGCCCCGCGAGAACTCAGCAACGAAAGCGACGACGAGCTGATCCTCCTGAAGGCGCTCGAGCGTCTGCTGCACCTTGAGGTCTATGTGCGCGTTGGCGAGATCCTGCTCCGAAAGCCACGCGTGAAGCGCCGCGATCCGCGCAGAAAGACGCCGACGCCAGTCGCTGTACGCCTCGAACCGTGCTGCGAGCTCGCGTGAATGCGCCATGAGCTTCTCGCCTTGGGAGACAACGCGGCGCAATCTAGCACGAGGTTTGGGCGCGGAGTGGAGTTGCGCGGCCGGGTGGGGCGACTATCCGACTAGCGCTGGCATTTCGGGCAATGACTGGTCGCCCGGCCACCGAGGCGGGCTGCCTTGATGGTCGTGCCGCAAACCCGGCAGGCGGTGCCGGCGCGCCCGTACACGAAGTGCTCCAGCTGGAAATAACCCGCGCGGCCATCGCTGTCGACGTAATCGCGCAGCGTCGATCCCCCTTTGGCAATCGCCTCGTTGAGCGTCTCGCGCACGGCCGTGACCAGCCTGGCGAGACGTGGTTTGGACAGGCGCCGCGCTGAAATCGTCGGGCGGATACCGGCGCGGAACAGCGCTTCGTTGGCGTAGATGTTGCCAACGCCGACCACCACGTGGCTGTCCATGAGCGCGAGCTTGATCGAACAGGACCGTCGTCGCGTCGCCACCCAGAGATGGTGCGCATCGAAAGCGTCCTCCAGCGGCTCGGGCCCGAGATCGCGCAGTAACCGGTGATCCTGCGCGTCACCTGCGGCGTAGAGGATCGCGCCGAACCGGCGCGGGTCGTGATAGCGGAGGATGGATCCCGATTCGAGCTCGATGTCGACGTGGTCGTGCGGACGACGCTCCGGTGCGATCCGATGAGCGCGCAGACTGCCGGTCATGCCGAGGTGTACGATCAGCGTGTCCTGGCCGAGGCGGAACAGCAGATACTTGCTCCGCCGGTCGACGCGCTCGATCACCCGCCCCCGGACAGCGGCCGGCAGGTCGGCGGGAACCGGCCAGCGCAGCCGCGAGTCGTACACGTGCATCGCCGCGATGCGCTGTCCGACGACATGCGGAGCGACGCCGCGTCGAGTCGTTTCCACTTCGGGGAGTTCGGGCATTCGGGATCGGAGCGCCGGACGGCGCACTGCGTGCCCGGCTCTTCGCCACAATATAACCCAGCGCCAAGACGGGGCCAGTTGGAGCGCGTCACGTACGGGCGCG
Source organism: Pseudomonadota bacterium (assembly GCA_030946875.1). Classification (GTDB taxonomy): domain Bacteria; phylum Pseudomonadota; class Gammaproteobacteria; order Burkholderiales; family Casimicrobiaceae; genus CAIWHR01. The sequence continues at coordinate 3,019 of JALYXY010000060.1, forward strand.
CCTGAACGCAATACCGTGATCACGCCGACACTTCACCGAACAACCTAGAGCCCGCCATCGCCCGCATGAGTACCCCTTCCAAAATCAATCCGCGTCGACACTCGCGCACGATCCTTCTTCTTTGTGCGGTCTCCGGGGTCATGACATTTCCGGCGGCGTTCGACGTGCGCGCGCAGACCTCCCGTTCTCAGGCGAGCAACGCCGTGCCCGGAAATCCCGAGCTCACGCCGGAGCTCGTCTACCGGCTGCTCGTCGCAGACATCGCATTGCAGCGGGGTCAGCCGGCACTTGCCGCACGCGCCTACTACGAAGCCGCCAAACAGGCACAGAGCGCGGTGTTCGCGCGCCGCGCAACCGAAATTGCGCTCGCCACTCGCCAGCAGGCGATCGCGCTTCAGGCGGCACGGCTTTGGGCCGACATCGATCCATCGGCTGATCGTCCGCGACAGATCGCCGCGACCATCGCCTCCGATGGCGTGGAAAGTGCCGCCGCCGAGGCAGCGCCCCAGGCCTCGGGCCTTCAACCCCAGCTGCAGCGGATTCTTTCCGAAGCCGCGCAAAAGGGCGGTGTTGGCGAGGCGTTCCTTCAGCTCAACCGTCTACTCGCGCAGGATCAGGACCGTGAGGCGGCGCTCAAGCTCATTCAGGTGCTCGCGGCGCCTTACGAGAGCGTTCCCGAAGCCCATTTCGCCATCGCGCTGGCGGCCTATGGCACAGGTCTCCACGACCTCGGCACCATCGCGCTGGCGATGAAAGAGGCCGATCGCGCGCTCGCGCTCAACCCGGGTTGGGAGCGCGCGGTCGTGCTCAAATCCGAGATCCTTGCCAGGCAATCCAACGAGCAGGCCATCGCCTCGCTCGAGCCGTACGTGCAAAGCCACCCTGAAGCGCGGCGCGCCGTGAGCGTTCTTGCGCAGCTGTACGTTCAGGAAAAGCGCTACCCCGAAGCGCGCGCGCTCTTCGATCGCATGCTGGCGACGGATCCCGGCAATCGCGAGTTGAAGCTCGCGCGCGGCTCGCTCGCGCTGCAGACGAAGGACTGGGACCTCGCCGAATCGCAATTTCAGGCGCTGAAGGCCGAAGGGCCTGATGACGACGGTGCGATCGCCTTTGCTCTTGCCGACATCGCCGAGGAGTCCGCGCGCTTTCCGCTGGCGATCGAGCGCTACAAGGCAGTGCCCGAAGGCGAGCGAGGCTGGATCGCCAAGCTGCGCGTCGCTGCGGTGCTCGGCAAGATGAAGCGCATGGATGAGGCGCGGCGGTATCTCACCGATCTGCCGGCCGTCACAATCGAGCAACGCGTGCAGGTCAGGCAGGCCGAAGCACAGCTCTATCGCGACGCGGGTGATTATCGGGCGGCGCTCGCCGTGCTGGACAAGGGGCTGGCAGAGCAACCGGACGAGCCGGATCTGCTGTACGACGCGGCGATGGTGGCGGAGAAGCTCGATCGCCTCGATGTAGCCGAAGCGCACCTGAAGCGTGTGGTGGAGCTCAAGCCGGACAGCGCTCAGGCGTGGAATGCGCTTGGATACACGCTCGTCGATCGCACCAGCCGTCACGCCGAAGGCATGCAGTACCTGGACAAGGCGCTGAAGCTCGCCCCGGATGATGCATTCATCCTCGATTCCGTGGGCTGGGCGCACTACCGCATGGGACAGCTGGCCGATGCCGAGCGCTATCTCCGCCGCGCCATCGCGGGGCGGCCGGACCCCGAGATCGCGGCACATCTCGGCGAAGTGCTCTGGGCCAAGGGCGAGCGCGAGCGGGCACGCGAGGTCTGGGAGGCTCAGCTCAAGAGCGCGCCTGACAACGCGGTGCTGCTCGAGACGGTGCGCCGCCTGACGCGCTGAACGTGCGGCGGCTGTTGCCACGCGCGCCAAGCCGACGCGCGTTTCTCCTATGGCTCCCGGCGGGAGTCTTGGTGGCGTGCACGACGACTGCCCCACGACCCGAGCACGCCATAGGCGCCTTGAATGACGCGGCGTTCACCGCCCGAGGTCGGCTGTCGGCCCGACATGGCACCGACGCCGTGACCGCGAGCTTCAACTGGGTCCACGCGCCGCCGCGTGACGAGGTCGAGCTTTCGACTCCGCTGGGCCAGATGGTGGCGACACTCTCGGGCGACGCGTCGGTGCAACATGCGGAGATTCGCCTGGCGGATGGTCGTTCGATGGACGCCAATGACTGGCCTGCACTCACCCAGCGAGCGCTGGGATTCCCGCTGCCCGTCGAGGGGCTCGCCGCGTGGATCCGGGGCGCGCCGCGACCTGGTAGTCCATTCCAGGCCGAAACCGACGAGCGCGCACGCGCGACCCTGCTGCGTCAGGATGGCTGGGAGATCGTGCTCGACTACGCCGATGCCAATGCGTCGACGCCCGTGCGCCTGCGCATGACATACCCCGAAGTCGAGTTGCGTCTCGTGCTCGATGCGTTCGCACCGTAGCGAGGCTCGCAGCACGCGCGGCGTGTTAAATTGACACGTCGCACGCGCTCGGCGAAAATGCCGAGCCTTGCCCAGGGGGCGGTACTGCACGCACCCCCGTGTGCCCGAAGTCGGATGTCTCCTTCGCAGCAGCTTCTCGCACCCATCCCGTTTCCCCGCTGGGGAGTCGCCAAGTGGTAAGGCACCGGATTTTGATTCCGGCATTCGTAGGTTCGATCCCTACCTCCCCAGCCATCCTGCCGCGGTCGTCCGCCGTGCCGCGTCTGGCTCACTCAGGTGCATGAGAGACCCCATCGCATGGCTTTCGAACGCATGAGAGTTTTCACGGGAAACGCCAATGTGAAGCTCGCAGAGGCGGTGTGCAGGCATCTCAACATCAGCCTCGGCCGCTGCATTGTCGACCGGTTCTCCGACGGCGAGGTGATGGTCGAGCTGCTCGAGAACGTGCGCGGTCGCGACGTGTTCATCCTGCAATCCACGTGTGTGCCGACCAACGAGAACCTGATGGAGATCCTCGTGATGGTCGATGCGCTGAAGCGTTCGTCCGCGGCGCGCATCACGGCCGCCATTCCCTACTTCGGGTATGCGCGGCAGGATCGCCGCCCGCGCTCGGCGCGCGTGCCGATCACCGCGAAAGTCGTCGCCGACATCCTGCAGGTGGTGGGCGTGCATCGCGCGATGGTGATGGACCTTCACGCTGATCAGATCCAGGGATTTTTCAACATTCCGGTCGACAACATCTACGCGACGCCGATCCTGCTAGGCGACTTGTGGAAGCAGAACTACGACGATCTTCTGGTGGTGTCGCCGGACGTCGGGGGGGTCGTGCGCGCCCGGGCGATCGCAAAGCGCCTGGACTCCGATCTCGCGATCATCGACAAGCGCCGGCCGCATGCCAATGTTGCCGAGGTCATGAACATCATCGGTGACGTCCGCGGCCGCACGTGCGTGATCATGGACGACATCGTCGACACGGCCAATACGCTGTGCAAGGCGGCCACCGCACTCAAGGAGAACGGCGCCAAGAAGGTGCTGGCCTATTGCACCCACCCGGTGCTTTCCGGCGGCGCCGTGGCGCGCATCGCCACGTCGGAGCTCGACGAGGTGGTGGTGACCGACACCATTCCCTTGACGGCAGAGGCCGAGGCCTGTCCCCGGATTCGCCAGCTCTCCTGTGCCCAGCTGCTGGCGGAGACCATGACGCGGATCTCCAACGAGGAGTCGGTGAGCTCGCTCTTCACGGAGTAGCGCGATTCACGTTCCGCACTGTGGTTCCACGTTGCCGCGGGCGAGGTAATCAGGTTACAATTCAAGGCTTTCCGTCGCCAACCGCGGACGACTGGCGAGTGTCCGGGCTACACGTCCGACACGCACGCCCGAAGGCCGCAGACACGAGGTTCAAATGCAATCCGAATTCACAGCGTTTCCCCGCGGTACCGAAGGCCGCGGCGCAAGTCGGCGGCTGCGTCGCTCGGGCAGGGCGCCCGGCATTGTTTACGGGGCAGGCGTCGAGCCCACACCGATCGAGCTTGATCACAACGCGCTCTTCCACGCGCTGCGCGGCGAAGCTTTCCATTCGTCGATCCTGACGATGACACTCGACGGAGCGGCGACGAAGGTGCTCTTGCGCGATGTGCAGATGCATCCGTTCAAGAACGAGATCCTGCACGTCGATTTCCAGCGCATCGACGAGGCCAAGAAAATCCGCATGCGGGTGCCGCTGCACTTCATGCGTGCGGAGGATTCGTCGGCCCAGCTTGCCGGCGCGGTCATCAGCCACGTCGCCACCGAGATCGAAGTCGCCTGCCTGCCACGCGACCTGCCGGAGTTCATCGAGGTGGATCTGTCCACGCTCGAGGCCGGCGGATCGATCCACCTCTCGGCGCTCAAGTTGCCCGAAGGCGTGACCGCCGTGTCGCACGGCAAGACCGATCCGGTCGTGGCCGCCGCCGTGGTCCCGCGTGGTTCAGCCGAAACCGAGGAAGCGACAGCCGCTACTGCCGAAGCGGCGCCTGCCGCCGATGCTCCGGCCGCGGCCAAGTCGGGCACCAAGGCACCCGAGGCCAAGGGCGGCGACAAGAAGGATTCCGGCGGCAAGGACGACAAGAAGAAGTAAACGCCGCGTCGTTCGGGATTGGAAGGCCCGCCGCATCGCAAACGGCGGGCTTTTTCATGTTTCAACGGCGGGTCTCACGAACGTTCCGCTGGCGGCCAGCGAATGGATGTTCACGGCGCGGCTACAACGTTGCTCAGAATAGGCACCCATGGCTTCGCGCATTCGTTTGCTGGTAGGACTCGGCAACCCCGGGCGTGAGCACGAAGGCACTCGCCACAACGCCGGATTCTGGTTCGCCGAGGCGGTGGTGCGGGCCGCCGGCGCAGCGTTCGCGAACGAGGCACGGTTCCAGGGCCGCATTGCGCGAATCGATGGCGATGTGCGTGTTCTCGAGCCCACGACCTACATGAACCTGTCGGGCCGCGCGGTCGGCGCCGTCGTGCGCTTCTACGGGCTCGCCGCTGCCGAGGTGCTGGTCGTACACGACGAACTCGACCTCAAACCCGGCACCATCAAGCTGAAATTCGGCGGCGGCAATGCCGGCCACAACGGGCTGCGCGACATTGCCGCGCAGCTTGGCTCCGGCGACTTCTGGCGTCTTCGAATCGGCATCGGGCACCCGCGCGATTCCGAGTTCCCGCAGCAACCGGTCGTCGACTACGTGCTGCGCCCGCCAGGCCGCGAAGAGCGCGCCCTGATCGACGCGGCCATCGTCCGCGGCGTCGCCGCGTGGAGTGCAATCTTTTTTTTTTAATTATAGGGTGACATGCTAGATCTACACACCCGCAAGGAAACGCCATGAGCTTGAAGTGCGGCATCGTCGGATTGCCCAACGTCGGCAAATCCACACTGTTCAACGCCCTGACCCGGGCCGGGATCGCCGCCGAAAACTATCCCTTCTGCACGATCGAGCCCAACGTCGGCATCGTCGAGGTGCCCGATCCTCGTCTTGCCGCCCTGGCGGCGATCGCCAAGCCCGAGCGAGTGCTGCCCGCAGTGGTCGAGTTCGTCGACATCGCCGGTCTTGTTGCAGGGGCGTCGAAAGGCGAGGGCCTCGGCAACCAGTTTCTCGCGAATATCCGTGAAACCGATGCCATCGCCCACGTCGTGCGCTGCTTCGAGGATGAGAACGTCGTGCACGTGGCCGGCAAAGTCGATCCTGTGTCCGACATCGAGACGATCGGCACCGAGCTCGCGCTCGCCGATCTTGCCGCCGTCGAGAAGCAGCTTGCGAAGTCGGAGAAGCTTGCGCGCACCGGCGACAAGGACGCGGTGCGTCTTGCTGCCGCTCTCATGAGAGTTGAAGCGGTCCTGAACGAGGGGCGCCCGGCGAGAACCGCGCAGCTCTCCCCCGAGGAGGAGATTGTGCTCAGGCCTTTCTTCCTCTTGACCATGAAGCCGACGATGTACGTCGCCAACGTAGCGGAACGGGGCTTCACGAACAATCCGCTGCTGGACGCGGTGGAGAAGCATGCACGATCGGAAGGTGCGCCCGTGGTCCCTGTGTGCGCGGCACTGGAAGCGGAGATCGCCGATCTCGAGGGTGATGACAAGCTCGCCTTCCTCACCGATCTCGGTCTGACCGAACCGGGGCTCGACCGCGTCATTCACGCCGGCTACAAGCTGCTCGGGCTTCAGACGTATTTCACGGCGGGTCCCAAGGAGGTCCGCGCATGGACCATTCGCGTTGGAGACACCGCGCCGCAATCGGCCGGCGTGATCCACACCGACTTCGAGAAGGGTTTCATCCGCGCCGAGGTGATCGCGTACGATGACTTCCTGGGCTGCAACGGCGAGCAGGGCGCGAAGGAAGCCGGCAGGATGCGCGTCGAAGGCAAGGAATACGTCGTACGTGACGGTGACGTGATGCACTTCCGGTTCAATGTCTGATGGTTGCGCGCGATAACCGATTGAGTGCGCCTTTCGCTCCTCTCCATCCGAGCCGGCGAGCGATCGCGATTGCAGTGCTCGCCTGCGGAATGCTCTGCGGCTGCGCCGGTGTCATCACTCGCCCGCTGCCTCCCAAGGTCGACGTGCAGGGCATGCAGACGGTGGTGCTGCCCGGCGGCGAGACCCGGTTCCGCGTGCGCCTCAACGTGCACAATCCAAATGCCTACGATGTTGCAGTGCAGGCGATCGAGGCGACGATCCGGATCGAGGAGCAGCCCATCGCGACGGCCGATCTTCCACAACCTGTCGTGCTGCGCGGCGATTCGGATACCCAAGTGGACGTCGACGCGCGGCCCGATTTCAGCGCGCTCGCCGGTGCATTCGACCGGGTATTGCGCCGTTTCAAGGCGGCCTATCAGGTGACGGGCTATGCCGTCATCCAGGACGGCATGCGGCTCAACTTCGACAAGCGTGGCGAGTTGCCGCTCGCCGATCTTCTCGGCAAGCTGCGTTGAGCCGATTCAGGTTCACCAAGATGCACGGCTTGGGCAATGACTTCGTCGTGATCGATGCCGTTCGGCAGCAGGTCGCCCTAGATCGCACGCTGGTGAAGCGCATTGCCGATCGCCGGTTCGGCGTGGGCTGCGATCAGGTGCTGCTCGTCGAGCGGCCTTCATCGGCGCGCGCGGACTTCCGCTATCGCATCTTCAATGCCGATGGGGGTGAGGTGGAGCAGTGCGGCAATGGGGCGCGGTGCTTCGTCAAGTTCGTGCGCGAGAAAGGCCTCACCGAGGCGCGATCCGTCCGCGTGGAGACCGCAGGCGGACTGATCACCCCGTCCATGGACGACGACGGTCTCGTGACGGTCGATATGGGGAGGCCGCACTTCGCCCCTCACGAGGTGCCATTCGACGCCCCAGCCGAGCAAGTCAGCTACGAGATTCTCCTGGACGACATGGTGATCGATGTCTCGGTGTTGTCGATGGGCAATCCGCACGTGGTGCAGATCGTCGATGATGTCGATCGCGCTCCCGTGCTGACTCAGGGCCCGAAGCTCGAGCACCATCCGCGCTTTCCCGAACGCGTGAACGCAGGCTACATGCAGGTCATCGATCGCGCTAACATCCGCTTGCGCGTGTGGGAACGCGGCGCGGGTGAGACGCCCGCGTGCGGCACGGGCGCCTGTGCTGCAGTGGTGGCGGGTGTGAGACGCGGACTGCTGGACGCGACCGTCGATGTAAGCACGCGCGGCGGAATGCTTCGCATCACATGGCGCGGTGCTGACGAGCCGGTGACGATGACGGGTCCCGCTGCCACCGTGTTCGAAGGCGAGTGGGACGATTCGTGACGGCGCCATGCCCGGGCCCGAGTGCAGCACCTGACCGACGAGGACTGGATCAACGCATGGAAGCGGATGCAATCGCCGAGTATCTCAAGCAACATCCCCAGTTCTTCGAGGAATACGCCGACGTGATGGCGGAAATCTTCGTTCCACACCCGCACGGCGGACACGCCATTCCCATCGCCGAGCGCCAGATCATTGCGCTGCGCGAACGCAACACGGAGCTCGAGAACCGGCTCCGCGAGCTCGTGCAGTTCGGTAGCGAGAACGATGCGACGAGCGAGAAGCTCCATCGATCCACCCTCGCGCTCTTTGCCGCGCCCGACCTCGAGACGACGTTGGCGGTGCTCTATCAGAGCCTCACCGATGACTTCACCGTACCGCAGGTGGCGTGCAGGCTTTGGGGCAAGGTACCCGAGCAGTCCTACCTTCCCGAGCTCGCCGCCACGAGCCACGAATTGCGTCAGTACACCGACCAGCTCGGCGCGCCGTACTGCGGTCCGACACCGCCGTTCGAGGCGCGAGACTGGTTCCAGGACGGCGAAGCGGCGCACTCGTTCGCCTTCCTGCCCTTGCGCACCGCTCACACGTTCGGTCTGCTCGGTCTCGCGAGCGATGATCCCCGGCGCTTCTACGCCGGCACGGGCACCATGTATCTCACCCGCCTCGCCGAACTGGCGAGTGTCGCGACGGCGCGCTATCTGCCGACCTCGTGATCGGCTCATGAAGAAGCGCGTACGCCGTGGCGCCGGTTCTGCACCCGAGCAGCCGGTGAATATCGCGCCCGTGAACCAGGGTTTGGTCGACGCGTACGAAACGCACCTTGTGACGCGCTCGGCCAATACGCGCGCCGCCTATGTGCGCGATGTGAAGGTTCTGGCAGAGCTTGCCGAAACCTCGGACATGCGCACACTGCACCCTCCGGAGCTCCGCCGATTTCTCGCGCGGCTCCATGCAGGAGGCCTGTCGGGTCGAAGCCTCGCGCGCACGCTCTCCTCGTGGCGGTCTTTCTATCGGTTCGTGATCGAGCGAGACGGATCGCTCCACGAAGACCCATGCGCAGGGCTCAAGGCACCCAAGTCCGCGAAGCGACTGCCCTCCGCCTTGTCTCCCGACGAGGCGGTGCAACTTGTCACGGTCCCTGGCCAGGATGCGCTTGGCGTGCGCGATCGGGCGCTTCTCGAGCTCGCATACTCGTCAGGGCTGCGCCTATCCGAGCTCACGAGTCTCGATGTCTCACGAGTCGACCTCTCGAGCGGCGAGGTGCGCGTGTGGGGCAAGGGCGCCAAGGAGCGCATCGTGCCCGTGGGCGAGGGCGCGCGCGACGCCGTCGCTGCGTGGCTCAGAATCCGCGAATCGTTGGTGAAGCCGCAAGAGACCGCGCTCTTCGTGACCGCGCGTGGCACGCGCATCGGTCCGCGCGCCGTGCAGCGGCGCCTCGCCACGCTTGCCATGCAGCAGGGGCTCCATCGGCACGTGCATCCGCACATGCTGCGACACTCTTTCGCGTCTCACGTGCTGCAGTCATCAGGCGACTTGCGCGCAGTGCAGGAGATGCTCGGTCACGCGAGCATCTCGAGCACCCAGATCTACACGCATCTGGACTTCCAGGCGCTCGCCAAAGCGTACGACGCAGCCCATCCGCGCGCCAGGAAACGCTAAACGCGCGTCGACTGGGTTGCTTCGCTCTCGACCGGCGGCAGCCATGGCAGGTCGGTGACACCCGGATCGAGGCCTGCCTGCGTCATCAGCGTCGTGAGCTGCCCGCGATGATGCGTGCCGTGGTTGAAGAAATGAACGACGGCGACAGCGAACGGAAGCGTGCGCTCGCGACCGTCCACAGCCGCCGTATATCGCAGCGTGCCCGCCAGACGATGTTCATCGACGGCGCGCGACCATTCGATCATGCGGTCGTCGGTCTCCCCGCGCTCGCGCCTCAGCGCCTCGAAATCGCCGTACATGCCACGCCCGAAGTTCGCAACGCCAAACGGGGCTCCCGTGAAACGGGCAAGCCAGATCCGGTCACCCCACAACAGGTGATTGCACGTTTCATGAATCGAACCGAAATAGGCCCCACGCTCCTGCTTGCGCTCAGCGTCATCGAGCCTCGCAAGCGCGTCGTGGAGGCGGGTGTTCATCCAGTGCGCATACCGCGACAGGAGGGCACAATATTCCTGCGTGATCATGCAGGATTCGACAGCTGCTCGACCTCGATCGACGCAGCGAGCTGCGCGAGTCGCGCCACCACGCCGTAAGCGTAGAAACGATTCGGTGCGCATCCTGCAGGGCCGGCGAGGTCCGGAATGCACGGGGTCTCGAACGCGAGGGGCACGAATTGCGCGCCCGGAGCGTTGAGGTTCTCGTCCTTGCCCCGATCCGTGTGCACGCGATAGAAGCCGCCGACGACGAAACGGTCGATCATGTAAACGACGGGCTCCGCGATCGCTTCGTTGATCGACTCGAAGGTCGGCACGCCTTCCTGGATGATCACGGACGTAACTTCGAGGCCCTCCTTCACGACCGACATCTTGTTGCGCTGCTTGCGATTGAGCGCGGTCACCTCGGTCGCATCTCGCACCGTCATGATCCCCATGCCGTAGGTGCCCGCGTCGGCCTTGACGATGACGAACGGTCGCTCCTTGATACCGTACTCGCGATACTTCGATTCGATGCGGTGCAGCAGCATGGCGACGTTCGAGGCCAGGCATTCCTCACCCGAGCGCTCGTGGAAGTTGATCTCGCCGCACACGGCAAAATCCGGATCGATGAGCCACGGATCGATGCCGAGGATCTCCGCAAACTTGCGCGTCACCTCGTGGTAGACGTGGAAGTGGTGTGATTTCTTGCGGTTGTACCAGCCCGCTTCGAGAGGTGGGGCGGTCGGCTGATCGAGATCGCGCAGGATCTCCGGTGCGCCGCTCGAAAGGTCGTTGTTGAGAAGCACCATGCACGGATCGAAGCCGGCAGTGCCTACGCGCCGTCCCTGCCGCTCGAGCGGCTCGAGCAGGAGCTTGCCGTCGTTTTCGAGCTCGATCGTCGTGGGTTCGTGGATATCGGGGATGAGAGTCCCGATGCGCACCCGCATTCCGGCCTGTCGAAGGATGCCCTCGAGCGTTCCGACATTGCGCAGGTAGAACGTGTTGCGGGTGTGATTCTCGGGAATGAGCAGCACCCCGCGCGCATCGGCGCACACGCGCTCGACCGCCGTCTGCACCGCCTGAACGCACAGCGGCATGAAATCGGGATTGAGATTGTTGAACCCACCGGGAAAGAGGTTCGTATCCACCGGTGCGAGCTTGAAACCGGCATTGCGCAGATCGACCGACGCATAGAAGGGGACTGCGTGCTCCTGCCATTGCGTGCGCAGCCAGCGCTCGATCTCAGGCATGCCGTCGAGAATGCGGCGCTCGAGGTCGAGCAACGGACCGGCAAGTGCCGTAGTGAGATGGGGAATCATGCGCAGCGTGTTTGCATCATTTTAGCCGAACCGGTGCACGGCGTTTGAGGGGCGTTCCTTTGCCGTCGAGCCTTGCGGGCTGTAACCGCGAGCGCGCGAGCCGCTGATCACGCGTGCGCGCCAAAGAAAATGGGCGCCAGCGATGGCGCCCAAATTCCATACCCCGAGAGTTCGACGTCCGTGGTTCAGCAGAACGGCATGCGTAGCGACGGCACGTTGCAAGCGAGTCACACTGCTACATGCGATACGCCGATTCTCCGTGCGAGCTGATGTCGAGACCCTCGCGCTCTTCTTCTTCCGTGACGCGCAGACCCAGCGTGAGATCCACGATCTTGTACGCGATGAACGCCACCGCGCCGGACCACACAACAGTCGTGAGCACGCTCTGCGCCTGGACCCACAGCTGGTGGGCCATGTCGTAGTCACCGACCTTGTTCGTGACGTAGTCGTAGACGCCCTGGCCACCCAGCGTCGGAGCCGCAAAGACGCCGGTCAGCAGGGCACCCAAGATGCCGCCCACGCCATGCACCCCGAACACGTCGAGCGCATCGTCTGCGCCGAGGACTCGCTTGAGACCGTTGACGCCCCACAGGCAGACGAACCCGGCGAGCAAGCCGAGGATGAGCGCTCCGCCCGTACCCACGAAGCCGCACGCCGGTGTGATGGCGACGAGACCCGCAACCGCACCCGAGGCAGCACCGAGCATCGACGGCTTGCCTTTGGCCATCCATTCGCCCGTGATCCAGGCGAGCACGGCGGCGGCGGTTGCGATCAGCGTGTTGATGAACGCGAGTGCGGCAACGTCGCCCGATTCGAGCGCCGATCCGGCGTTGAAGCCGAACCAGCCGACCCAGAGCAACGAAGCGCCGACCATCGTGAACGTCAGGTTGTGCGGCGCCATCGCTTCGCGGCCATAGCCGACGCGTTTACCGATGACGTATGCACCGACGAGGCCCGCGATACCGGCGTTGATGTGCACCAC
>JALYXY010000077.1 GCA_030946875.1 Pseudomonadota bacterium
CGGTGCGGATCTTGGATTCGCGATAGGGCAGCTTCGGATCGAGCGGCCAGTCCTCGTTGATCCGCTGCCCGGGCTTGCCTGGAGCATGCACCAGCATCGTGCTCGCAAACACGAACTGCTCGACCTCGAATGACTGCAGCGCACGGAGCAGGCGCTCGGTGCCGCGGACGGTGATCTCGTCGTACTTGGGACTGGGCTCACCCGTAAGATCGAAATACGCGGCGAGGTGGATGACCGAGGCAATGCGCTCCCCATAAGCGGTACGCACCCGGCGCAACGCATCATCGACACTCTTGTCCGACGTGAGATCGATGCATACGCATTCGGCGGTCGCAGGCGGATGGGGAGATCCCTCACGATCGAACCCCACCAGCCGAAATCGCTCGGCCAGCTTGTGGATCAGCGCCGAGCCGATGTATCCGCTGCTGCCCGTGATGATGACCACCCCTTCGGGCTCGGGCATCGCTGCTCTCATCGCGTCCACGGGCATTCTACTTTCTCAGGTATTTCATTAGCGCCGCAATCGCGAGCACGAGCACGACCACGACCAGAAGCCATAGCAGTCCCATGCCGCCCATCATCCAGCCCATCATGCCGTTCATCATTCGAACCTCCTTCCCTTATGGCACGCTCCCTGCCATTCGTGCTTCGGGTAACGCTTTTCGCAGTACGGCCCGTCAAGTTTCCCCGGGTCACGGACAAGCCTCCTTGACGAAGCCGCTGAGCTCGCCGGGTGTCGGCCACAACCGGGTTTCCGCCTATCGCCGAAGCGTCGCCAGCACCGGTCGAGGCGCTCAGAACGCAAGCAACAGCACCGAGTACGCCAGTATCCCTGCACCAAACGCCGAGAACCGGCTCTGCCGCTCTTTCGGCACTTCTTCCTTGAGCACGTTGAGGATCACGCCGCCTGCGAGGAACGCCACCAGCATTGCAACGCTCGCGGCGGAGATGTTCGTCAGCATCCCCAGGGCGAATCCGACGGCGAGCGCGACGACGAGCAGCCACCGACCGGTCGATCGGTACCTGCGCTTGTGATCCTCGTTAAGGCTGAAGTCGGTCACCAGGAAGTGCAACGCCATCGCCACGGCAAAGAACGTCAGGCTCGCGAGGCCCGGCACCTCGCGATGTAACAGAAGGTAGCCGATGACGCCGTTATAGGCGCTGAACGATACGATATGTATCCAGAATACTGCAGGCGTCGTGCTCGCTGCGGGATCAAGATCGCTGCCAGTCGACGCATCGCCGCCCTTCGACCCTTCGCTCCCTGGTGGCCGCTGACCACGTGAGCGTTTGGCGAGTTTATCGAGGCCATAAAACGTCGCGAGGCCCGAGAGCGCGATGAGATATACATGACGTTCGGCGAACGCGAGGCCCAGCAGTCGGTGTTCGCCGCTGAAGCTGCGCATCGCCCTGCTCACGTGCTCCTGTCCGGCAGCGAGCTCCGGCAGCAGATGCACGAACACATAGGCCACCGAGACTCCGCCCGCGATCGACAGCCATACGCTGCGGGGCGTGCCGTCGAGGAAGCGCAAGCTCGGCGCGATCACGTGCACCACGGCAAGCGCGATGAGTGCGATATATCCGGCGATGGTAAGCATAGGGAACGGAACTCGCGCGACCCGCCTCCCGCAGGCGCAGCATGTGACGGCGGGAGGCTCGACGTTCGATGCTTCACCGCGAGAATGGTTGCACGAGCAATGCACCGCACCGACGTTTTTCGGAGTCGGCCATTCGTGCGATCCTGACGGTAACCAACATTCTGCAGCTTCTCGGCGGCCGCGTGACTCCTTGGCGCCGCACCTTCAGCCGGTTCTTATGTCGGGTACCGCACAGAGGGCGAGTGATCATCGGAATACGATAGATACATCCGACCCAAAGAGCGCTCCGCGTCAGCCCCGCTCCGCCGTCGACGTCTCGAGTCGCAAGGTGGAAGGTCGTCCTCGCGTGCGTAAAGCGGCTGACCAGCTGACGGAATGACAAACCACACAGTGCCAAATAACCGCGTTTTGGCAAGTATCTCGCCAAAGGATTTCGAGCGCCTTCACGCTCAACTGAAGCCGCTGACCTTGAAGTTTGGCCAGGTGATCTATGAGCCCAGAAAGGCGATCGAGCACGTGTACTTCCCGCTTGACTGCCTCATCTCGTTGCTTACCACCGTGGACAAACGGCGCACGCTGGAGGTCGGGATGGTCGGCAACGAGGGCATGGCGGGGATGCCGTTCATTCTTGGGATGGGCGTCTCCGGCGTACGCGCGATAGTGCAGGGCGGTGGCAGCGCATTGCGGATGACGTCGGGGATGTTCCGCGTCGAATTCGACCGAAATCCAGCGCTACAGCAAGCGCTTTACCGCTACACCTATGCGTTGATGGCGCAGATCTCGCAAACGGCAGCGTGCAATCGTTTCCACCGGACTGAAGCCCGCCTGTGCCGTTGGTTGATGATGACTCGCGACCGGATGGGATCGAACGAGTTTCGCCTGACGCATGAATTCCTGTCGCACATGCTTGGCGTGCGCCGCGAGGGCGTGTCCGAGGCCGCTAACGCCCTGAAGCGACGGAAACTAATCGAATACAACCGCGGCCATATTCAAATCTTGAACGTGACGAAGCTCAGGGCCTCGTCATGCTCTTGCTATCAAAACGTCCGGACGGTCTATGGGCGAGCGGGGCTCGGCGTGATCGGGAAAGCGCACATCTCTGCGGGGCGCGGGCAAGCGACCTAACCCGTCTACCTCGTGAGCATGTCGCGCGCCAGTTGCCGATCTGTGCGCTGGTGCCCATGCGACATCGGAGGGATCTCGCGGGAGAAGACTTCGAGGTGCGGCACACCGAATTACAGCCGGAACGGTGGCACAGCTCACTCAGCAACCGCGCACTACACGAAGATGCCGCGGGCACGTAGCATCACCGACACATCAATTCAACCACGGCAGACCCAAACCCGAACGGGAGTAGATCGGGTGCAGGTCGCTCTCGCTACGCATGTTCAACATCGTCGCCACGTGCCTCGTAGTCACCGCTCTACTGGCCTATCTGAATCACCGATTCTTCGGATTGCCAACAACCATCGGCGTGATGGTGACAGCGCTGGTGCTTTCGCTGGTACTCGTCGGGTTGGAGGCGGCGGGGACCGGATACTACCTGCGGCAGTACGAGGAGGCACTGCTGCGCTCGATCGATTTCTCTGATGTGCTGATGCAGGGCATGTTGTCGCTGTTGCTCTTTGCCGGGGCGCTGCATGTGGACCTGAGCGAGCTCAAGGTTCACCGCTGGCAGGTGGCTGTGCTCGCAGTGTTTGGCACTCTTGTATCGACTGTTGTGGTGGGATGTGGAATGTGGCTGGCATTGCCGTTCGCGGGTCTGCCCTTGCCCCTGCTGTACTGCCTGCTGTTCGGCGCGCTGATTTCGCCCACCGACCCAATTGCCGTGATGAGCATCCTAAAGGCGTCCGGCGCACCGCAGACGATGGAACTGGTGATCGTGGGCGAGTCGCTGTTCAATGATGGCATAGGCGTTGTGATTTTCTCGCTGCTTCTGGGCATCCTCGTAAGTGGTACCACGCCCACCGCCTCGCACGCCGCCGAATTGTTGTTACGCGACGCCGGGGGCGGCATCGTGTTCGGCCTGATACTTGGCTACATCACGTTCCGCTTGCTCAAGAGCGTCGACAACTATCAGGTCGAGGTGTTGCTCACACTGGCCGCTGTGACCGGCGGCTACGCGCTAGCCAACCAGCTTCATGTATCCGGCCCGTTGGCGATGGTGGTGGCGGGATTGATGATCGGCAACCAAGGCCGCGCGCTGGGCATGTCGGATACCACGCGCCGCTACGTGGACATGTTCTGGGAACTCGTTGACGAAATTCTGAACGCCGTCCTCTTCGTGCTGATCGGCATGGAGGTTCTGGTGGTCGCATTCTCGGCCAATGTGCTGGTAGCCGGAATCATCGCGGTGGCGGTAACGCTTCT
Source organism: Pseudomonadota bacterium (assembly GCA_030946875.1). Lineage (GTDB taxonomy): Bacteria > Pseudomonadota > Gammaproteobacteria > Burkholderiales > Casimicrobiaceae > CAIWHR01. The sequence continues at coordinate 3,969 of JALYXY010000077.1, forward strand.
GGCCCGATTGCTGACGGTGGGACTGCCCGTCGGCTTGATGCGAGGCGCTTTCAATCTTCCTCGCGGCGCATGGCAGGTACTCACTTGGGGCGGGCTGCGCGGTGGGATTTCGGTTGCCCTGGTCCTGTCGTTGCCCGCCGGACCTCAGCGTGACACGATGCTCGCGATGACGTACTGCGTGGTGGTGTTCTCGATCCTCGTGCAAGGGCTCACGATCGGCACTGTGGTGCGCAAAACGGCCGCGCAACACGTCTAGAGAATCGCTGCAAGTCTGTCTTGGTGATGAACCTTTGCGAGATGCGGTCGTCGCAAGGGCGTTGCTCCTGCGCCGCAATGAAACCTCAGAGTGACGATCACGGCGTTGTGGCCATGGCCACCCCTCCCGCCTAGAATCAAGGACAACCCGAATGAGCGCATCACTGTTGGCCTTATCTTCCGCTTCCAGTCTGGATCAGCTATGCATCAACACGTTGCGCTTCCTTTCCGTCGATGCCGTGCAAAAAGCCGACAGCGGCCATCCGGGTCTACCGCTCGGCGCGGCGCCGATGGCCTATGTGCTGTGGACGCGCTTTCTTAAACATCACCCCGCCGATCCGGCGTGGACGGACCGCGATCGCTTTGTTCTTTCCGCCGGGCACGGCTCGATGCTGCTGTACAGCCTGCTCCATATGACCGGCTACGATGTTTCGCTCGAACAGATCAAGCAGTTTCGCCAATGGGGAAGCATCACGCCCGGTCACCCCGAACGCGGCCCCACGCCTGGCGTCGAGATAACGACCGGACCGCTCGGTCAGGGCTTCGCCAACGGCGTGGGCATGGCGATGGCCGAGGCACACCTGGCGGCACGCTTCAACCGCGCCGGCTTCGAGATCATCAATCATTTCACCTACGGGATCGTGAGCGACGGCGACCTGATGGAGGGTGTCGCAGCGGAAGCCGCCTCGCTGGCCGGCCATTTGCAACTCGGGAAGCTGATCTATCTCTACGACGACAATCAGGTCACGCTTTCCGCGGGCACCGAGATCACCTTCACCGAAGACCGGGCGCGACGCTTCGAAGCTTACGGGTGGCACACCCAATCGATCGCCGAGGGCAACGATCTGGCGGCCATCGAGCAGGCGCTCTTCGAAGCGCGAGCGGAAACCAAGCGTCCATCGCTGATCCTGGTGCGCACGCATCTCGGTTACGGCTCGCCCAACAAGCAGGACACCTTCAAGGCGCACGGGTCGCCGCTGGGCGAGGACGAAGTGCGCTTGACCAAGCAAAACCTGGGTTGGCCCACCGAGCCGGCGTTCTACATCCCGGAGCAGGCACGCCTCCATTTTCGCGAAGCGATCGCCAACGGTCAGCGCGAAGAGGCGGACTGGAGCGATAGGCTCTCTGCCTACGCCCGAGCGTTCCCCGAACTCGCGCAGCAATTGGAGCGAATCACGCACGGCGCACTGCCCGCCGGCTGGGATGAGGACATTCCCATCTTTGCCGCCGACGCCAAAGGGCTCTCCACGCGAGTCGCTTCGGGCAAGGTCATGAACGCCATCGCGCCCCGCGTGCCGGCGCTGATCGGCGGCTCGGCGGATCTCGATCCTTCGACCTACACCGCCTTGCAAGGGCTTGGGGACTTCGAGGCGCCCGGCGTGAGCGCCCGCGATCGGCAGGGATCCGAAGGCGGTGGCTGGAGCAGGGCCGGCCGCAATCTGCACTTCGGCGTCCGCGAGCACGCCATGGGAGCCATCCTGAACGGTTTGGCGGCGCACGGTGGGATCTTACCGTTCGGCGCGACGTTCCTGGTCTTTTCCGACTACATGCGGCCACCGATCCGCCTGGCCGCGTTGATGGGGCTGCACGTGATCTACGTGTTCACCCACGACAGCATTGCGGTTGGCGAGGACGGCTCGACGCATCAGCCCATCGAGCAGCTTGCCGGCCTGCGCTCGGTCCCTCGCCTCAATGTGATCCGTCCCGGAGATGCCAATGAGACCGCGGTCGCCTGGCGCGTCGCCGTGGAAACGCGCGATCGCCCGGTGGCACTGATATTGACGCGGCAGGCCGTACCGACGCTCGACCGCGCGCAGTTTGCCGCTGCCGAGGGGCTGCGCCGCGGTGGGTATGTACTGGCGGACGCGCCCGGCGGCAAACCGGAGTTGATCCTGATTGCCACCGGCTCGGAAGTCGCGCTCATTGTCGCCGCGCGAGAGCAATTGCTGGCGCGGAAAATTGCGGTGCGGATCGTCTCCCTGCCATGTTGGGCGATGTTCGACGCGCAATCGCAAGAATACCGGGACGCGGTGCTTCCGCCCGCGATCGGTGCACGGCTCTCGGTAGAAGCCGGCGTGGCGCAGGGCTGGCATCGCTACGTTGGCGATCGCGGCGACGTTATCGGCGTGGAATGCTTCGGTGCTTCAGCCTCCGGCGATGTCATGCTGCGCGAATATGGACTGACCGTCGACAACGTCTGCGCACGCGCGTTGTCGCTGCTGGGTTGACGATGCAACTCCCCTCTCGGTTTGCGCGCGGTGGAGCAATCGTTGCGTCCA
>JALYXY010000085.1 GCA_030946875.1 Pseudomonadota bacterium
GGCGCATGGATGGATACCACGGGCTGGTTTCTGTGCCGGTGCCCCAGCGCCAGTCAGCCGCGAACGGCAGGAGGAGCCATGTGGGTCGGTCGAGGGCGCCGGCGAGATGGGCAACGCTCGTGTCGACGGTCAGGATGAGATCGAGCTCATTCACCAATGCAGCGAGGTCATCGAGCGACTCGCACGCCGTCGAGTCGATGAGGGGCGGCCCCGTGCGCGCGCCATGCTGCAACGAGAACCAGGCGATGTCCGGCTTCGCGAGTAGGGGCGCCAGACGCCCGAATGCGATCGAGCGCCGGCGATCATTGGCATGCTGGGGACTTCCCGCCCAGCACACGCCTACCTTGATCCGCGCGTGAGCCCGCGCAACGAGCTCACGCATCCCGCTTCGGCGTAGAGGGTCCGCTGTGATGTACGGTGTTTCGTTCGGAATCGTGTCAGCATCGATGCCCAGCTTGCCTGCAACCGAAAGGAGCGGCAGGTAGGCGTCACAGTGCGGGTCCTCCCGATCAGCCGCGCTCACCACGTGCCGGACACCCGGAACGCTTGCCACCACGCTCATGAGTGCAGGCGCTACCTGCATGGTGATGTTCATCCCCATTGCGGCCAGGGGCTGCGCGAAGCGCGCGAATTGCAGGGTGTCGCCCAGCCCCTGCTCGGCAATGAGCAGAAGCGTGCGTCCGCGTTCGAAGCGCCCCTCCCAACGCACACCCGGGGTCGAAGCGTAGCCTCCGCCGAGATCGGCCAGAGCAAGTCGCCATTCGTACTCGCGCCAGCCCTCGTTGTACTGACCGGACGCGAGCAGTGCGAGCGCAAGGTTCCAGTGTGCCTGCCCGAACCCTGGCGCATGGGCAAGCGCCTGACGATACGCGGCGGCAGCTTCGGTAAGCCGGTTTTCGGCCGCGAGTGCAAGCCCCAGATTGTTGAAAGCTCCGGCGTGATCGGGCTTGAGCACGATCGCGCGCCGATGCGCCGCGATGGCTTCGTCGTTGCAATCGAGAGCGGCAAACGCGAGTCCGAGATTGTTGTGAAACTCCGCCTCGTCGGGCCGAGCCTCCGCGGCGCGCACGAGGAGTGGCAGCGCTTCGGCGGGCTGACCCCGCTGGTAAAGAATGACCCCGAGGTAGTGCAGCGCGACGGGGTGATCCGCGCTCGAGCCGAGCACTCGCCGGTAAGTTGCTTCCGCGGTGGAGAGATCGCCTTTCTGATGCGCCGCAAGCGCGGCTTCGATGTCCATTCGCGTGTCGCCGGCCGCCAGGGTGAGCGGGGAGGTCGGCGCAATGGCACCGTGGCAATGCTTGTACTTTCGGCCGCTGCCGCACGCACAGGGCTCGTTGCGACTGATGGTGCGTGATGCGTTGCCAGCTTCATGGCTTTGTCGCGCGAGCGCGGCGGCTTCGCGGTGATCCGGACTCGCCTGCAGGATGCGGGCCGTGAGCGCCTCTACAGCACGCCACTGTCCGAGCGCGGCACAGTTGCGGGCGAGTTGCAGCAACTGCGGCGAATTTGCAATCTCGGGCGAGAACGTGGGCGCCATGGCAACGATCTCGTCCGGCGGCACGGCCCTGCAGAAATTGAAGAGCCCGTGAAAGCCGAACGGCTGCCCGATCGGGTACGCGGCCTCGAAGGCGAACCGGTCCGCAAGCGCATCCGTTGCAAACCGTACGTGGTGGTCGCGCTCGAGCAGCGGCCGGAACGTGCGGCCGATCGTCGTATCTTCGGAGTCCTGCAGCACGATACGAGGATCGGCGAGTGCTTCGAGAAGGCGCTTGGACCGAAGCGAAAAACCGCCGTTGCCGACTCTCATGCCGTCGTCGTGCCAGAACCACTTCGCGCCGATGTAATCGACGTCCAGGAAATCGGGGGTCCATGCGGCGGGATTGACGACGAATCCATCCCACTGCACGAGGAGCACGTGCGAGGTCTGAATGTGACGCCCGAGCTCCTTCAGTACGAATGCCGAATACGCCGCGCGCGAGGGCAGGGCCCCGATCGTAACGACTTCGATATCGTCAGGGACACTGACTCCGCGTGGAATCCTGTCGGTGAGGAACAGCGTGCGCCCGAACGCGATGCCTTGCGTCGATCGTGTCAGGGCACCAATGGCAAGGGCTTGGTTGACGGTGTCGATGCAGCACAGCGTGACCTGATCGAGGTGCAGCATGCGACAACCGGGTCACGCCGGAGCGCTGGTCAACGGCGGCGACGCGGGCTCGGTCGGCACTGCGTACTGCTCGGCCCAGGCTCGGAATGCAAACAGCATCCACACGATGGCAAGCGGCGCGAGATGCAACGTCGCGCGGTTTACGGTCGACTGATCCTCCACCCACACCCGCGCATTGGTGAACGCAAAGCCAAACATCAGGAACAGCATCCCCGCGGCAACGAACATCGTGTACGGCGCGACGGGCGGCTGCAATAGATGGCGCCGCGACACGAGCGCGATGGCGATGCATCCGTACCAGAGAAGGTGCCAGTTGCCGAACGCGAAATACGCATCGGCGAGCGCGCTCCACGGCATGCCGAAATCGAGATGCAGGTGATAGCCCAAGAGGACCGGCTCCGTCTGCGCCAGCACGAGCATCGCACCGATGGCCATTGCGAGGCCCGCAAGGGCGATACGCCTCCCGCGTGTGGGGAGCAGCGCGACGATGAGGCCGGGTACGAGTGCGACGATCCAGACCTTGCCCGGGTTCTTGATCAGCACGCAGGCGCCGGCGAGGATCACTGCGAGCGTGACTTCGCCCCAGGTGCGGCCCTCGATCGCGCGCAGTGCAAATATCGCGGCCAGCGTGAGATAGCAGGCCATGGGCAGGTCGGCATAACCGGCCAGTGCGACGTGCGCGTCGAGAATGGGCAGCGACAGCACGAGCCACGTGCCGAGCAATGCGAAGAGCAGTGCAAATTGCGCGCGCACCAGGGCTCCGTAGATGGCGAGCCCGAACGCGACGGCGGTGAGCCACCACGGCAGATTGACGAGGCTGTCGTCCCAGCGGCCGAGCAGTGTCGCCGCATACGTCTGCAGCAGCGGCACCGTGCCCGGATAGTACGGAGCCGAGTCGAAGTAAACGTCGGCATTGTTGGCCTGCATCCACTCGCCCGCACTGACGAACGGAGCCATTTGCCGCAGCTCGAACCAGACGCGCGCCTTGGTGCCCCATTGCGTCCACGCGTCCCACGGATAGAGCGGACGCCAGACGACGTCGCCGAGCAGCAGTGCAAAGCGCAGAGCGAGCCAGCCGAGCACCACCAGCCACACCGCGCGTTGCCAGCCGACGAGATCGGCACCGGTCAAAGCTCTGAGGCTGCCGCCGGCATATCGACGCCAATCGCGGCCATCACGCCACCCGAGCAGCGCGAGCAGCACCGCAAGCGGAACAACGATCGTGGCGATGGCGAATGGCACGTGCGCGGCGCTCAATACACGCATCACCAGCGTCAGCGCGAATGCGCCCACGAACCATCCGGTGCCCGTGACGAGTGCCCATTGGCCATCCCGGGGCTCCGTGCCCGGTCGCAGCAGAGCGAGAACAACCGCGGAGCCGAAGGCCCACACGATCGCAAATCCCAGCACGAGCGCAATGATCGACATGGAGGTCACCGGATGAGAAAGAGCGCACCGCCGGGTTCGACGTACTTGAGCTCGGCCGAGCGCGTCTGATCGCCCTCCCAGCGCAATAGCTGGCGCGCGGGATCGTACTGGATTCCGCGGCGCTGGAAGACGAGAAGCCAATCGCCGGGCTTCATGACGCGTGCTGGCGGCAAGGTGTTGGCGCGGGGCTCGGAATACACGCTGTGCGGATACAGATGGTAGGCGGCACGGCCGCGGAAGTAATCCGCGTCGGCCGCAATGAACACGCGGGCTGGCTGTTGCGGCAACCGGGCACGCGCCCGCTCGACGAAGGCGAAGAGCGCGCCGTCCTCTGCGGCGAGGTGCCGTGCCGCCGTGTCCTTGCCCGCGTATTGATGTGCGGTCACTGCTTCCTGTCGCGCGAGGTTTGCAGTCCAGCGCGCATCCAGGACGAACCACGCCACGAGGAACATTGCCCCTGCAAGCACGGGCACGCCCATGCCGAGCGCTCCGGGACGCCAGTGCTGCACAAGGGCCGCGATCACCGTCGCGAGCACGACCGCACACGCGAGGAGCAGCGGCAGCGGAAGATCCTGCACGTCAGCACCGCCCGTGATGGTGTTGATGGATGCGCCGGTCCAGCCTTCGAAGCTGAACCACTCGCGGGTGCGATCGCGCAGCAACTCGACCGCGCCCATCGGCTTTGCCACTACCCCGCTGATTCTCGCGGGCTGTGGCGCTTTGGCCTGAATCGCAAGAGCGAGACCTGTGACGCGTCCCAGCCAGGCCGGATTCCTGGCAAGCACGGCGGGCAAGGTTCTGCCGGCCTCGACGGCAATCGCAACGCTGTTGAGCTTTTCGGGTGCGTAGTCGGTGCGCCACAGAAGACGCACCGACGCGCCTTCGGGAATGTCCGCTGCCAGCCAGTGAACGGCTGGATACTCGGAGGCTCGAAAACTGGTGACCACCGAGACCAGCGCAAGGCCGGTGGCGTCCGCACCAACGACGAGCTCGCGTTCGCTCACGCCGCCGCTGCCGCGCGAAACCGTGAGCTCACTCACGCCGAAGCCACGCTCCGATACACCAGGAAACCACGCGCCCGGGATCGTTATCAGCAGATAGGTGACAAGACACACCACCACGGCCGATGCAAGGTAGAGCAGCGATCGTACGAATGAACGCCGCGACATCCAGGGCGGGCGCACAACAGGGGGCGGCCCAGCGGAGACGCTGCCCTCTTCGTGCGGAGGCACCGCGCTGGCTTCAGACGAGGGGGTCGGCAGGTCCACAGGCGTGTTGCGTGCGGCTAGCCGGCATGGCGGCTGCGAAAGATGTGGATCACCGTGAGCGCCATGATGCGCAGATCGAACCAGAGCGACCAGTTCTCGATGTAGTAGAGATCATACCGGATGCGCTCCTGCAGATTGGTGTCGCCCCGCAGATCGTTCACCTGGGCCCATCCGGTGATGCCGGCCTTCACGAGATGCTTCTGCATGTACCCGGGGATTTCCTGCCGGAATCGATGCACGAACTCCGGCCGCTCGGGCCGCGGCCCGACGATGGACATCTCGCCACGGAGCACGTTGATGAACTGCGGCAGCTCGTCGAGGCTCGTTCGACGCAGGAATGATCCAAGACGTGTCGCCCGCGGCTCGCCGCGCGTGGCCCAGACCGGCCCCGAATGGGCTTCGGCGTTCACCGGCATCGACCGAAACTTGAGCATCATGAAGCGCTCGCCATTCCAGGTCACTCGCTGCTGCGCGTACAGCACCGGCCCGGGCGACGAAAGCTTGACAGCGAGCGCGATCAACAGCATGACCGGCGAGCCAAACGTCAGAATGACAAGCGACAGCGCGAGGTCCTCGATGTTCTTCACCACCCGGTTGGCGCCATCGAGTGGCGAATCGGTCAGGTTGATGACCGGGAACCCGGCGATCTCGGTCATCGAATGATGCAACAGCGTGAAATTGAAGATGTCGGGCACGAAGCGAACTTGCACGGGATGCATGCGCAGCCCCAGCAGCAATTCGCGGATCCGCGCCTCGGCTCGCATTGGAAGGGCAATCCACACCTGGTCGATGGCGTCGGCGTCGAGGTCCTGCAGTGCGCGATCGACGGGTCCCTTCACTGGCACGCCCTCGAGCACGGCGCCGGCAAGCTGGGGATCGTCGTCGTAGAACGCACGCACGGCGAGCCCGCTCCACGGCGTCCTGCGCAGCCGCTCGGCAATTTCCTGCCCGAGCCTGCCTGCGCCGATGATCATCACGTGCCGCAGGTTGTAGCCGCGCCGTCGCAGGGCTCGCAGAATGGCGCGTATGCCGCCGCGAAAAACAAGGTGCGTCGCAAAACCGCCCACGATCCAGTACGTTGACCACACACGTGAAAACTCGATGCCGGTCTTCGACAGGAACAGGAACGCAAACCAGATCGCCGCCAGGATGAGCCATGCATTGGCAAGCCGGCGCACCTCCTCGAACAGCGTCACACCCCGTTGCGGCGAATAGAGGCCGATGAACGGAAAGAGCGTTGCACAGGCGAAGCTCATGCCCACCATCGCGAGCACGTAACGCTCCGGCGGATCGATGCCACCGAGGTAGGCTGCGTAAACCGCCAGTCCGGTGATCGCCACGAGCAGCGGATCCAGCGTGCGCACGAGCCATTCGAAGACAGGCGCGTTGTTCTTGAGGACGCTGCGCTTCATGATCGTCCGTTGGAGGGCGCGCCCGGGCGCAAGCGTTCGTCCACAAATTCCATGAACTCGCGGCGAAAGCGTGGTGCGGCGAAACGGGCCGCATTGCGTCTGCAGGCATCCGGGTCGATGCGATCCCGATTTGCTTCGAACGTGTGGATGGCCTCCACAATGCCTGCCGCGGTCTGGGCCTCGAACAGCACGCCGGTGGGCTCCGGGCTGTCGAGATCGTTGATCGTTTCCAGCGATCCACCTTTGCGGAAGGCGATCACTGGCGTGCCCATGGCCTGCGCTTCGAGTGGCGCGATCCCGAAATCCTCCTCGGCCGCAAACACGAATGCTCGGGCTTGCGACAACCATGCGTCACGTTCATCGTCTGGAATTCGGCCCAACAGGCGCACGTTGCTCGACGCCGTTGCCTGGATGCGCGAACGCTCCGGACCTTCGCCGATAACGACAAGCTCGCGATCAGGCAATTGCGCGAAAGCGGCGACGATCAGATCCACCCGCTTGTACGGAACGAGTTGCGATACCGTGACATAGACGGGCCCACGGTCAGGGGCAATCGTCGGGCGGAGCGTGACAGGCGGATAGATGACTGTAGAGGTGCGGCCGTAGCAGCGCCGGATGCGATCGGCGACGTGGTGCGAGATCGCGATGAATTCCGTTACGCGGTGTGCGGTCCTTTCGTCCCACACACGCAAGCGGTCCAGAACGTGTTTGGCCGCCAACCCCCGCACACCGCGAACCAGCCCCGTTTGCTCGAGATATTGCTCGCGCAGGTCCCACGCATAGCGCATGGGCGTGTAGCAGTAACAGATGTGCAGCTGGTCTGCACGCGTACGCACGCCTTTGGCCACGGCGTGGGAGCTCGAGATGATGACGTCGAAGGAGCTCATGTCCAGCGATTCGATGGCACGTGGGAACAATGGCAGCAATGCACGGAAGTGTCGACGCGCGAAGGGAAGATGTTGCAGGAACGTCGTGGAAGCCCGTCTCCCGTTCAACCTTTTGCGGTCTTCGTCGCTCATGAAGTCCACGAGCGCGTAGAGATCCGCGTCCGGAAAAAGCCCGCAGATCTCGGCCAGAGCGCTCTCGCCACCACGCCACGTGTCCAGCCAATCGTGGACGATGGCCATCCTCATCGGCAGTGCCGGCGGCGGGCGCGATGCAGACGTTGCAGGGTCGCGGTCATGGTCGGGCGGTGGTCATTCTAGTCGCCCGCACGTCTGCTCGCACGGATGCCGGGTTGGGGCTTCGCCGAGCCTTCGATTGCACGGGCGCAGTGCTACCATGCCTCACGCCTCAACGTCACCGGCCGCCATGGCGCTTCGCGTCGTCCTGAATGCGACCCCTCTGCTCGCGCCACGCACCGGTGTTGGCAACTACATTGCCGAGCTCGGAAATGCGCTCGCACAGTGCGACGAGGTCGATCTGTACGGCTTCTATGGGTACCGCTGGCGTCATGGGCCGCCTGCGCCGCCGGCCGCCCCCGCGCGTTCCGCGGCGGTGAGGTCATTCCGCGAGCTCGTGAAGCCTTGGGTGCCTCTGAAGCGACAGTTGCGCCATGCCCAGCAGCAGCTCCTGTTCGGACGCGGCCTGCGCAAGTATTCGATCGAGCTGTATCACGAGCCCAATTACGTCCCGATCCGCTATGACGTACCCGTTGTAGTGACGGTGCATGACCTATCGTGGATACGGTTTCCGCAAACACATCCGCCTGATCGCGTGCGATGGCTGAATCGGGGTCTGCCGCGAGCCATGGAGCAAGCGGCAGCGATTCTCGTCGATTCGACGTTCGTACGCGATGAGCTGGCGGCAACGTTTCCCGTTTCGCGCAACCGTATCCATGTTGCGCAGCTAGGCGTGTCTGGCTCGTTTCGACCACGCTCGGCTGCGCAGACTTTTGCAACGCTGCAGGCCTTCGATCTACGTCACCGCAGCTACGTGCTCAGTGTCGGCACCGTAGAGCCTCGCAAGAACCTCGAGCATATCCTGCGCGCGTTCGCGCTCCTCCCGCCAGCACTGCAGAACGCGTTTCCGCTGGTGATCGCGGGCGCCCGCGGATGGCGTTCCGCTGCGCTCGAGCGCGAGCTGCGCTCACTGACCGACATGGGTCGAGTCCGGTTCGTCGGCCATATCTCCGATGCCGAGCTCATCGATCTCTACGCCGGTGCGGCACTATTTGTATTCCCCTCGTTGTATGAGGGATTCGGTTTGCCGCCGCTCGAGGCGATGGCCTGCGGAACGCCGGTGCTGGTATCCGATCGCGCCTCCTTGCCGGAGGTGGTGGGGGACGCGGGCGTCATGCTAAATCCTCTCGACGCCGACGCGACGGCTACGCAGATCCAGAGCCTGCTCGAAGACCCGCAGTTGCGAGATCAGTATGCGCAGCGCGGCCTTTCACGTGCGGCAGGATTCACCTGGGCAACATGCGCGCAGCGTACCCTCGCTGCCTTCCGGGCTGCGCGGCCATGATGAAGCCTTTGGAGCGCTATAATCGCAAGCTTTTCGATGACGACCGGCCTCTGGCATTTCAGGGTCGCCATTTGGGGATCATTTGAAGCGGCTGTTGGTCACCGGCAAGCACGGCTTCGTGGGTAGCACGATATCGCAGCTCGTCAAAACGAGCCCGTCTCTGGGCGAGTGGGAGCTTGCCGAAATTCCCGTTGCGTTCGACCTGCGCGATCGCAGCGCCGTGATCGAACTGGTACGCGAAACGGCGCCTGACGCGGTGTTTCACCTCGCCGCGCAAAGCTGGGTGCCCGAGGCCATGCGCGACCCCGAGGCCACGCTGCAGGTCAACCTGATCGGCACGTTGCATCTGCTCGAGGCGCTACGCGATGCGGGGTTCAGCGGCACGATGGTGTTCGCAAGCACCGGGGATGTGTATGGATACGTCCCTGTCGAGGAGTTGCCGATCGCCGAGTCGCGGCTGCCGACGCCACGGAATCCGTACTCGGTGAGCAAGCTCGCCGCCGAAGCCCTGTGTCACCAATGGGCGGTGACGGACGGTGTGCGCGTGATTGCCGCACGACCTTTCAACCACATTGGGCCAGGGCAGAGTGAGCGGTTCGTGGTTTCGGATTTCGCGCGCCAGGTCGCGGAGATCAAGCTTGGCCGACGCGAGCCGGTGGTGCGCGTCGGTGACATCGACGTCACGCGTGATTTCACGGACGTGCGCGATGTGGTTCACGCTTACTTTGGCTTGCTGCGCGACGGCGCGCCGGGCGAACTCTACAATGTGTGCTCGGGCGAAGAGCGCAGCATTCGCTCGATCCTCGAGCGCCTGGCGGAGCTCGCAGGCGTGGAGATCGAGGTGAGCCAGGATCCCGAGCGCTTGCGCAAGTCCGAGCAGCGAAGGGTGCGAGGCGATCCCGCCAAAATTCGGCGTACCACCGGTTGGTCCGCCACCACAGTCCTGGACGAGTCCCTCTTGTCCATGCTGGATCATTGGAGCGAAGAGATAACGCATGGCTAAATCGGCACTGATCACTGGCATCACCGGGCAGGATGGTGCATATCTTGCGCGGCTCCTGCTCGGCAAGGGCTACGAGGTGTTCGGCATGCTCGCGCGCCGTAGCACCGATACGCTGTGGCGCCTGAACGAGCTCGGCGTAACGGCCGATGTCACCCTCGTGGACGGCGATCTCATCGACATGACGTCCATCCTGCGCGCGCTCGAAGCGAGCAAGGCCGAGGAGGTGTACAACCTGGGTGCGCAAAGCTTTGTCGCGACATCCTGGCGACAGCCGCTCCTGACCGCGAATGTCACCGGCATCGGCGCGCTCAACGTGCTGGAGGCGATACGCATCCACAACCCGAAAGCGCGCTTCTATCAGGCCTCGACCAGCGAGATGTTCGGGCTCATCCAGGCCGATCAGCAGGATGAGAACACGCCGTTCTACCCGCGCAGCCCGTATGGCGTCGCGAAGCTTTTCGCGCATTGGTCCACGGTCAACTATCGCGAAAGCTTCGGCCTGCATGCGTCCAGCGGCATCCTCTTCAACCACGAGTCTCCGCTGCGCGGTATCGAATTCGTGACACGCAAGGTGAGTGATGCGGTCGCACGCATCAAGCTCGGCAAGTCCAAAGAGCTGAGGCTCGGCAACATCGACGCAAAGCGCGACTGGGGGCACGCCGCCGATTACGTGGAGGCGATGTGGCTCATGTTGCAGCAGGATGCACCTAGCGACTATGTCATCGCCACCGGCCGCACGACGACCGTGCGAGACATGTGCCGCGTCGCATTCGCGCATGTCGGATTGCGCTATGAAGACTATGTCGTTGTCGACCCGAAGTTTCTACGGCCTGCCGAAGTCGATGTGCTGCTCGGCAAGCCGGTGAAGGCGCGCGAGCGGCTTGGCTGGACGGCCAAGACGTCGCTGGAGCAACTGATCGGCGAGATGGTAGACGCCGATCTGCGGCGGGTCGAACACGAGCCGGGCGTTCGCGCCGACAGGTGAGCCCGGTGGCTTCGGCGCCGATTTTCCGCCCCGGAATGTTGCGGGAGTGCTGGGACTTCCGCGGCTTCATACTGGCCAGCGTCAAGCGTGACTTCGTGTCGCGCTATCTCGGCACGCAGCTCGGCTTCTTCTGGGCCGTTGCGCAGCCGCTGGCCATGATTCTCATCTACACGCTGGTCTTCGCGAAGATCATGAAACCCGCTCTGCCGGGACACGAATCCCGCTTCGCGTACAGCATCTATCTTTGCGCGGGCGTTCTCATATGGCAGCTTTTCAGCGATCTGCTGAATCGGTCCGTTGGCATCTTCGTGCACAACGCGGGGCTGCTCAAGAAGGTCAATCTGCCCAAGCTCGCGCTGCCGATCGTGGTGGCGCTGTCCGCGTTGTCGAACTTCGCGGTCATTCTGATTCTGTTCATGGGATTTCTGCTCGTCATCGGCGCATTTCCCGTGGCCGCGATTCTGGCGATGATCCCCGTGCTCGTTCTGGTCGTGGCCATCGCGCTCGGGCTCGGTGTATTGCTCGGTACGATCAATGTGTTCTATCGTGATGTCGAGCAAAGCACCGCAATGGTTCTGCAGTTCTGGTTCTGGCTCACGCCCATCGTGTATCCGGGACACGTGTTGCCGGGCTTTTTTGCATCGGTGCTCGCATGGAATCCGATGTGGCCCATCGTCAATTTTGCACAGACGATTTTTCTCGATGGTCGTGTGCCGGAGTGGTCGACCTTGATCTACCCCACCGTCGTGGCCATTGCATTCATCGCGTTGGGGCTCGTCGCATTTCGCAAGCTCAGCGGCGAGATCGTCGACGAGCTTTGATGGGCCATCTCCGCGTCCGCAATCTCAGCAAGGCCTACAAGCGCTATCCGCACAAGTGGGGCCGGCTCGCCGAGTGGATGGGCATGGGCTCGCGGCACGAGCTCAATTACGTGCTGCGCGACGTGAGCTTCGACGTAGCGCCGGGCGAGGCGGTGGGCATCGTCGGTGCGAACGGCGCAGGCAAAAGCACGTTGCTGAAGCTGATCACCGGCACCGTGCGGCCCACCAGCGGCGCGTTTGAGGTGGGGGGTCGAATTGCCGCACTGCTCGAGCTGGGCATCGGGTTCCATCCGGAGTTCACCGGCCGACAGAACGTTTACATGGCAGGGCACATTCTCGGTATTCCCGCAACGCGGATCGCCGGGTTGATGAGCGAGATCGAAGCGTTCGCAGAGATCGGCAAGTACGTCGACCAGCCGGTGCGCACCTACTCCAGTGGCATGCAGGTTCGGCTTGCGTTCAGCGTTGCGACGGCAGTTCGTCCCGATATCCTCATCGTCGATGAGGCACTGTCGGTGGGCGACGCGTACTTTCAGCACAAGAGCTTCGAGCGCATTCGTCAGTTTCGCGATCAGGGGACAACGTTGCTGTTCGTGTCGCACAGCGCAGGCGCGGTGAAAAGTCTGTGCAACCGAGCCATCCTGCTCGATCATGGCGTGCTGTTGCGTGACGATGCTCCCGACACTGTCCTCGACTATTACAACGCCTTGATTGCAGCGCAGCGCGCTGATTACGAGATCAGGCAGCAGGAAGGCGTTGCCGGTCGCATCACAACGCGATCCGGAACCACGGAAGGTACCATTGAATCCGTGGACCTGCTGGTGGGCGGGGTATCCGCACGCGCCGTGCGCAGCGGTGATGCCGTTGTGATGCGCATCGTCTTTCGGGCACGCGTCGAGCTTCCCGAACTGACGGTGGGAGTGCTCATCCGCGATCGGCTGGGCAACGACGTGTTCGGCACCAACACGTTTCATCTCGACGCAAGCCGCGCCAACGTGAAATCCGGGGAAGTCATGGCCATCGACTTCGCATTCCCGCAATTGAATCTGGGCGTGGGAAGCTACAGCCTCACGGTTGCGCTGCATGCGCGCGACACGCACATTGCAACGAACTACGACTGGTGGGACCGGTCCCTGGTGTT
The DNA here is from genome assembly GCA_030946875.1 of Pseudomonadota bacterium. Classification (GTDB taxonomy): domain Bacteria; phylum Pseudomonadota; class Gammaproteobacteria; order Burkholderiales; family Casimicrobiaceae; genus CAIWHR01. Next base: position 12,689 of record JALYXY010000085.1, read on the forward strand.
CCAGGTGGTGCCGGGCCGTGGCCCCGCTTCGGTCGGTGTGTGCACGCTGCCGGTCACGGTAGCGTGGCAGGCTGCCGTAGTAGACGGCGGGTATGCGCGCGAAGACATGGACCACGGCGGCGTCGAAGCATTGAACGCCGGGTCGGCAGCCGTTCCACCCGTGGCTATCGCTGAATCCATACGGGCCGGGACCCCGCGATCATGACGGATCACGGGGTACAAGTCAGTGTCGATGACCTCATGCTCGAAGTTGGTCGCGAGGTCGCACGTCGGAAAGCCAAAGGTCTGGGCATTGAACGCGTGCGGCAGATCCCGCGCAGGCAGGACCTCCAATGGAAGGCCCACTACAACTTGTCCGAGTTCCTATGCTTCGAGGGCGAGGACTTCCTTCGCAATGCGTACATGGCCATCTTGCGGCGCGAGCCGGACGTTGATGGCGCGGCGGCCTACCTTGCTGACATGCGTTCCCGCCGGCGATCAAAGATCGACGTGCTGCGGAGCTTGCGTTTCTCTTCCGAAGGCCGGGTCGCGTCCGTCACGATAGGCGGCCTGCGGAAAAACCCGAACAGTGAAGTTCCTCGCGTCCAACTGCCGCGCCCCCATCGCGCGACGCGACTTGAGAAGCAGCAGCAATACGGTATCGCTGACTTTCTGGCATTCCACGACATTGAGTTCATCGACAATGCGTACCGCGGAATTCTCGACCGTGAACCCGATGAGGTCGGACGGGACGAATTCCTGACGGGCTTGCGAGAGGGCCGGCTGAGCCGGATCGATGTACTCGGCGCGTTACGGCACTCGCCCGAGGGTGTGGCCAAAGGCGTGCCCGTGCGTGGACTGAATGCACGGTACCGCATGCGTCGACTTCAGCGGATGCGGGTCATCGGCCGCATCGTCGCAACTGCAGCGTACCTGATTGGCTTGCCCGATCTTGCCCGACGGCATCAGCAACTCGAAGCGACGGTGTTCTATCACCGCGGTCAGGCCGCAGAGTGGATCGATGGCTTGACCGCAGAAGCTGAAGCAGTTTTTCAAGAGCTGTGGGTGCGAGTGGCTGGCCTTGAAGCGGACCTGGAGGGCCTCAGCGGAGCCAGTGCAACCAACGAGCAGCTGCGCATACTTCAGGAACGCGTAGGCGGTCTCACTGGGGCCCTGGAGTCGCTCTCGGCGCGACATGATGGGCTGGCGCCACTAGCACGCCTGGAGTCGCTGTCTGAGCACCTGGAGCTACTGCACAGAACCAGCGTCACCCGCCAGGAGCACGCGCGCATATGGGCCGCTCTGGATCACAAGGTCGAGCAAACTGAGTTGCAAGCGTTGCAGGCCATTGCAGGGGATCTCAGCGAAACAATGCGCGAGATGGTCGAAATGAAAGGGACATCCGCGCAGCTCGACGAAGTGGCAGTGCGCTTGGAGGGCCTCATAGACGGCTTGCGGGCGCAGGCGAACGACACAACACGGGTTCTCCTCGAGCAAGAGCGCACGTTGAGGCGATTGAGTGGTGCATCGAGTCCACCAGACAAGGTATCCGCCGCAGGAAGCTCGGGCGCGTTTGTGCCCGAGGGCGCTCGCGTTCTGGACTCCTTCTATGCAGCGTTCGAGGATCGGTTCCGTGGGTCTCGCGAAGAGATTCGAGAACGTATGGAAATCTACCTGCCAATTGTTCGGGAAGCGGGCGCAGGAACTGCCGGCGCCCCCGTTCTCGATATCGGCTGCGGTCGCGGTGAATGGTTACAGCTGCTTTCCGAGCACGGGTTGGCCGCCAGCGGCATCGATCTGAATGCCATCATGATTGAAAGATGCCGCCAACTGGGTCTCGATGTGCAGGACGCCGACGCCATTGACTACCTGCGCCAGGTGGAATCGCAGTCGCTTGGCGCCGTCACAGGAATGCACATCATCGAGCACCTGCCCTTTACGCAGCTGCTCTTGCTCATAGACGAGTCCCTGCGTGTCTTGAAGCCCGGCGGGGTTGCAGCCTTCGAGACGCCCAATCCTGAAAATATCACGGTAGGCGCATGCAATTTCTATTTCGATCCCACACACCTGCGGCCACTGCCGCCAGAGATGATGCGCTACGTTTTGCAGGCGCGGGGATTTGGCCGGACCGAGATACTAAGATTGCACCCGTATCCGGCGGAAGCGCAGCTTGCGGAAGGGGACATCGCAGTTCGCGCGAAGCTCAATGAAGTGCTGTATGGGCCTCAGGACTATGCTGTCATTGGCTATAAGACCTGAGCCGCCCGGCGACACCCCGGCGCCCGATATGACCCGCGACGGAAACGCCAAGTCCTGCGACAATTTAGCGAAAGTCCCGTCCATCGCCCCCGCCCCCGCTGCGCGCACGTCCGGGCAGGCGCAGGACGGTGCCCGTGCGGCTACGCTACGGATTGCGGTGGTGACACCTTGGTTCGGCGCTGATCTGCGCGGAGGCGCGGAACAGCACGCTTGGCAGCTGACGATGAGGCTTGCTGCGCGAGGACACCATGTCGAGGTACTGACAACCTGTTGCCGTTCCTTTCTCGATGATTGGGGGACAAACCATCACTCCCATGGTGCGACGGAGGTGCACGGTGTGACCGTCAGGCGTTTTCCCGTAACGCCACGAGACCACGAATCGTTCGCTGGGCTGAATGAAGAACTTCTGCGCATGCCGCGCGAACGGCTGCGCCATGGTGTCTCTCCCGTATCGCACGAGCGTGCGGCCATCTGGCGCGAGGACAACATCAACTCGCATATGCTCGAGGAGCACCTGCGTGGGTGCCGGCAAGATCACGATGTGTTCGTGTTCCTACCCTACCTTTATGGAACGACGCTGAAAGGGTTGCCCATAGTCGCCGAAAGGGCTTGGCTGCTGCCGTGCTTGCATGACGAGGTGTACGCCTACCTTCCGGACGTGGCGCAGATGTTCTTCAGTGCGCGAGGTCTCCTGTTCATCTCCGACGGCGAGCAGGAGATCGCAGCGGCCCTGTTCGGGCCGGTGGCGTGGAGCAAGGGTGTGACGGTTGGAGCGGGTGTCGAGTTCGACGCAGTTAAAAACTGCGACTTGCCAGCGGCGCCGGTGCTCTCAAATCGTTATGTGCTCTGCCTTGGTCGACGGGACCCGGGGAAAGGAGTTACGCTGCTCCTGGACGCATTCGCCGCGTATCGACGAACCATCCCGCAAAGCGATCTCGTCCTCGTTCTCGCCGGACCAGGATCGCGCGATTACAGCGCCGAACGCGACCGAGTCGTCGATCTTGGTCTGGTTGACGAGGCGACGAAGTGCGCGCTCCTGCGAGATTGTCTCGCGCTCTGCCAGCCGAGCACCAACGAGAGTTTTTCGCGAGTCATGTTCGAAGCTTGGGGCTGCGGAAGGCCGGTCGTGGCGCATCGCGATTGCGTCGCCACCCATATAGCCGTAGAACGGTCGCGTGGCGGCTGGATCGCCGGAGCAGAATCCGAGTGGGTGGAGACTCTGGCACAAATCGACGCGGCCGCCGATTCTCTGCTCGATGGACTAGGAGCGAACGGGCGGGCATTCGCGCATGATGTTGCGCATTGGGATTCCGTGCTCTCCAGATGTGAGCAGGCATGGGGCAATGGAAAGGCGCAGCAGGAGGCTCCGACGGCATCCGGATCGCGCAGACCCGCCGTGCATCAGATCCTGCCCAGTTTCACGATGGCGGATGCCATATCGAACCAGGCGGTGTTCATACGAGACGAAATGCTCGGGATGGGCATCGACTCACGCATCTTCGCTCGCCACATCGATGCGCGTGTCGGTGATCAATGTCTCTCGGCGGACGCGCTCGCGTCTCATGAGCAAAGTGGACTCATCTATCATCACTCGATCGGCAGCGAAGTGACGCCCATCGCTACGGAGCACAAGGGACGAAAATGTCTCACTTACCACAACATCACGCCAGCCGAATTCTTCGAGCCGTTTCGGCCGGATTTCGCCGCCCTGCTACGCAGTGGACGTGAGGTGATGTGGTCTCTGGCACCGCGGTTTCAGTTCAGCACCGGCGACTCGCGCTACAACGCTGACGAGCTGGAGATGTATGGCTTCACAACACCCTGGGTGCTACCCCTGGTAGTTGATCCGTGCACTTGGCAACAGCCTCCCGATGAACTGCTGATGCATGACCTGCAAGATGGCGTGCGCAACATTCTCTTCGTGGGACGGGTGGCCCCGAACAAGTGTCAGCACCACCTGGTGGAAGCCTTTTCGCGCTACCACCAGCTCGAAAATGCGCGATTGATTCTGATTGGCAGCGGGGGGCGCGGGGATCCGTATTCGGACTTTGTCCGGCAGCGCATCGCGGAGCTCGGTCTGGAGCACCATGTTCGTATGGTTGGGCAATGTACTGCCGCCGAACTGCACGCGTATTACCGGACGGCGCACCTGTTCTGGAGCATGAGTGAGCACGAGGGCTTCTGTGTCCCCCTGATAGAGGCGATGTGGTTTGACATCCCCGTCTTTGCGTACCGCAGCACTGCGGTTCCGGAAACCGTTGGAACTGCTGGTGCTCTGTTCCGCGACAAGGATGATCTTGCAACTCTGGCGGGTCGCGCTCTCACCCTCGTCTCCGATGGCGCTGCGCGTGGCGACCTTCTGCGCCTCCAGCGCGAGCGGCGACAAAAATATACGCGTGAGGCCATTCGCCCGCAGCTTGCGCGACTCGCGCGTGATCTTGCCGGTGAACCAGCGCTGGATTCGGCGCACGTCTGACAGTGGCCAGCCAATCGCAAGTCGTGCTGCGCGAGATCGAGGTTCCCGAGACGCAGCGCCGACCACGTGTCGCATTCGTCGTGCAGCGCTGCGGACTTGAAGTCAACGGCGGCGCTGAAGGGTTGTGTCTCAAGATCGGGCAACGCATGGTCCGCCACTGGGACGTGGAAATCCTTACCACGTGTGCGCTGGACTACATGACCTGGCGCAATGAATATGCGGCGGGCTGCGACGAGACGCTAGCCGTGAAGATCCGGCGCTTCAAGGTCGCTGAGCAGCGCGATGTGCTTCGGTTCAATCGACTCTCCGAGGGACTGGTGGGGCAAGGCGCTCCCTCGTCGATCGATCAGGAGGAATGGCTTCGTGCCCAAGGGCCTTGGTCGCCAGCGTTGTTTGCATTCGTGGGAGAGCAAAGCGAGCGTTACGACGCCTTTTTCTTTTTCGGGTACCTCTATGCACAAACGTACTTCTCGCTGCCGGCAGTCCAGAAGAAGTCCGTGCTGGTCCCCCTGGCTCACGATGAGTGGATGATCCATCTCGGCGTCTGGAGCCGTTTATTCAGGCGCCCATCCGCCTTTGTGTTCAATTCGCAGGAGGAACTCGAATTCCTTCGCCTGCGGTTCCCTGATCATCCGCTGAACGGACCTGTGCTGGGCATCGCCGTCGATCGGCCGGCCGACATCAATCCTGAACGCTTCAGAGCGGCCCATCACATTCGCGGAGGGTACCTTTTGTACGTAGGGCGCATCGACTCGTCCAAGGGTTGCGACACGCTGTTCGATCATTTCCAACGCTACGTAGACGACACTGGAGATCCGCGCCAGCTGGTCCTGTTGGGCGGAACGACGATGTCCGTGCCGAGTCATTCGCAGATAACGCATCTGGGCTTCGTGAGCGAACGCGACAAGTGGGATGCGCTCGCCGGCTGCGACCTCCTTGTCATGCCATCGCCGTACGAAAGTCTCTCGATGGCGCTCCTCGAAGCATGGTCAGTTGGCAAGCCCGTTCTGGTCAACGGCGATTGCGCCGTATTGAAAGCGCAGTGCCGCCGATCGAACGGCGGTGTGTGGTATCGCAGTTATGACGAATTTCTCGCCGCAATGCAGGTGCTTGGAAGAGGAATCGCTTCGAACGCGTTGGGGCGGCAGGGATATGCTTTCGTGAACAGCAACTACCAGTGGCCACGGATCGAAGAGGGGTATCTGGCTGCGCTGGAAGCAGCATTGGAGTGCGCGTGATGACGAGGTCTGACGAATTGTTTCCTCTGCGACCCACCTTGCCCCTGCCTGCCGGCGTGGAGGAGGACGCGCTTTTCGCCTGGCTCCAGAGCGTGCGCGTCGAGAATGCTCCGCCGGAGATCGTTGACTACTGCACTGCGGATTTTCGCCGCTTCGTCTACACGTACGGCCTCGTCCGAGGCGCTATGTCCACTCCCGGAAAGTGTCTTGAGCTAGGCGCGAATCCGTACTTTGCCACGGTGCTCCTGAAGCAATTCACGCCACACGAATGGTACCTTGCCAACTATTTTGGGCGAAGCGTGCCGAATGGGGAGCATTCGCAGGAGGTGGAGTTCGCTGCGTCACCTCTTGCCGCACGAGTGAATGGGGATCGTGTGAAGAAACAGCAGCTCGCCATGACCTACCAGCACTTCAACATTGAGGAAGATGCGTTCCCCTACGCGGACGGGACATTCGACGTCGTTTTGCTGTGCGAGATCATCGAGCATTTGCTCATGGATCCCGCTCGCGTTCTGCGCGAGATCCGACGTGTCATGAAGCCTGGTGCGCACCTGATCCTCACCACACCAAACGTCAGCCGGTTGGAAAACGCCGCCAAAATGCTTGCAGGCGCCAATATCTACGATCCCTATAGCCGATACGGCCCGTACGGCAGGCACAACCGGGAGTACAACAAACACGAGCTTTGGCTGCTGTTGAAGTATCTCGGGTTTGAGATCCAGGCGATGTTCACGGCCGATGTACATCAGAACGATGCCGCCCAATACATCGACATCGAGTCCCTGCGCGGCCTGCTTGCGTTCCGTGAGGCGGATCTTGGGCAATACATCTTTTTGAGCGCCCGCGCCGTCGGAAGGGACCAGGGCAAGAAGCCGTCATGGCTTTACCGGAGCTACGCAGCGGACGAGTTGGAATGATTGGCGATCCTCAGAAGCAAATCCCCTACACAGTCTGGATAACGCCTAGAAATGAGGGCTGAGCATGGAAGCAATGAGCCGGTGCGTTCGCGCTCACCTGGAATAGGCGTGACCCTAAGATCTTACCAATGTTTTCAGCTGGACCCTTTGTGGCGTTTGCCGGGCAGTGCTAGTGAGAAGGGGCTCGCACATCCCGTGGCGTCCTTTGGCCTTAGCAATATCTGCTTTAACTTGTCGTGATGCACGGCCAATCTTGCCATGTGCACATGGTCCCCTCATGAGGGCACAGGCTTGTGTCCATTCCGCGCGCACATGGTAGTGGCTGGCGAGCACCAGGTGTCGCCGAGTCGCTGGAGGTCGCCAGGAAAACTGCTTGTTTCCGCAACGTTAGAACTATGGCCCAGCGCAGTTGCGATGATACTCACCCTGGCGGTGTTACCCGCACTGCGCACGGATGCGGCCGTGCCCATCAACGACTGGGGCGATACGCTGTGGTTCCTCGTCGAGCTAAAGTCGCTTCTGGAAAACGGGTGGACCTGGTCAGTGCCGCAGCTGTCGGCCCCTGCAGGCTTGGAAGCGGTGGCCTTTCCCGTCAATACTACGATCGATTGGCTATTGTGCTGGGCGCTCTCATTTGTGTTCCATGATCCAGGTTCTTTGCTGAACCACTTTTGGCTCCTGTCCATTGGAATTACTGCCTGGAGCTGCAACTACGCACTGCGCTGCTTCGGAGTTTCCGTTATCGCGAGTGGTGCACTATCGCTCTGCTATTCACTATTACCTTGGGTGTACACGCGAAACACGGCGCACATCAATCTGGTTTACATGTGGGTTCCGTTGCTTGCTCTGGGTGCCCTGTACTTAGGCATGGGCGCGCCGCCAAGGCTGCATCGTGCGTATTGTCGAGCGGCCTTGCCCGCGTGTGTTTTGCAGGGTTTCAGCTACATCTATTTCAGTGTATTTGCCATCTTCTTTTTGGCAATAGGTGCAGTGCTTGGGGCCACCCGACAGAACTGGCGAAGCACGTTAACGGCGGCGGTTGCCGCGGTCTCGCTGCTTATCGGCTGTGTCCTAGCGAATCTTGCGCCTTCGCTTTACGTCTGGCATCGCGACGGGCCTCCTCCGAACATGGCTTACAAGCGGGCCAGCGAAGCCGAGATATACGGCCTTAAGATGCGAAGAATGATCACACCGGGAGTCGACGCTCCACTTGGCATACTGCGCAAGTGGGCTGTCGCGGACCGCGATGCTGCCTACGCGAACGATGGCGAGGGTTGGTCCTCTCGCTTAGGCTTGATCGGGACCGTAGGTTTCTTGTTTCTGCTGGCACTTAGCC